>CANISR010000093.1 GCA_947470105.1 Fidelibacterota bacterium
AAGCCGTCGTTCGCCGCTTGGCTCGACGGCGCCAAGCGCGAGGCCGCCGCGCGCGGCATCCACGCCGACACCATAACCGGGGCCATGACAGGCCTTACGCCCATCGAGCGGGTGGTGGAACTGGACGGCCGCCAGCCGGAGTTCACACAGACTTTCTCGCGCTACCTCGCCAATGTGGTGACGCCCGCGCGTATAAACGAAGGCAAGGCGCAGATGGAACGTCAGGCGGCGCTGCTGGCGACGCTCGAGAAGAAATACGGCATTCCCGGGCGCTACCTCGTGGCGTTCTGGGGTTTGGAAACCGCTTATGGCCGTATCCCCGGGGACTTCCCCGTGGTCGGCGCCCTGGCGACCCTGGCTTACGACGGCCGACGCGGCGCTTTTTTCCGCGAGGAGATGTTCAACGCGCTGACGATCCTCGACCGCGGCCATATCCCGGTCGAGCGCATGAAGGGCTCGTGGGCCGGCGCCATGGGCAACACCCAGTTCATGCCGTCGACCTTCCTTCGCTATGCGGTCGACGAGGACGGTGACGGCCATATCGACATCTGGGGCAGCATTCCCGACGCCTTGGGATCGGGCGCGAATTACCTGAAGACCCTGGGCTGGGATCCGAACCGCACCTGGGGGCGGGAAGTGAGCCTGCCGGCGAATTTCGATGTTGGTCTCGCAAGCCTCGACACCGACGCCAAGGAGACCATCAAGCCGCTGAAGGAATGGGCGCGAATGGGCGTCATGCGCGCCGGCGGCGGCGCGCTGCCGGACCAGGATGTGCCCGCGGCGTTGATCCTGCCGGGCGGCGTGCGTGGGCCCGCGTTCCTAGTCTATGACGACTTCCGCGTCATCATGCGCTGGAACCGCTCCACGTCTTACGCCCTGGCCGTCGGCCATCTCGCCGACCGCCTCACCGGCGGTGGGCCTTTGGTCGCCAATACGCAGAATGATCCGCCGCTCAAGCGTGAGGATGTCATGGCGCTGCAGACCGATCTTGTGACGCTCGGTTTCCTGTCGGCCACGCCCGACGGCGTGCTGGGGCCGGTTTCGAAGCTGGCCGTGCGGAGCTTTCAGCGGGCCAACAAGTTGCCGCCCGACGGCTATGTGGACGCCGGATTGATGGCTGCGGTGCGCGCCCGCGTCGGCGGCACCACTGCGGCGTCCTAACAGCATCGCAACCGTGAGTCGGGGCTGCTCGGCTTGAGCAACCCGCATATTTAGAGTAAAAGGCCGCTATAGCCACTGCCGGTAGAGCATCTTCGCTCTTGGCCGGGCTGCTTGGGGATACGCGTGCGCGCATTACGACACTTTACCGGTCTGACGATGATTGGCTTCGCCGTGGCGGGGTGCGGCACCACGACGCCGCCGCCGGTGACCGTGGCAGCGGCGCCGGTGCCCGAAGTGGAAGCCGACGGCAGTTTCAAGATCGGCCGGCCTTATCAGATCGACGGCAAGTGGTATTACCCCGCCGAGGATTACGCCTATGTGCAAGAGGGAACCGCCTCCTGGTACGGGCAGGACTTCCACGGCAAGAAGACCGCCAACGGTGAGAAGTACGACATGAACGCGGTCACAGCCGCGCACCCCACGCTGCCGCTCCCGAGCGTGGTGCGGGTGACCAATCTCGATAACGGACGCCAGCTCAATGTCCGCGTCAACGATCGCGGGCCGTTTCACAGCAACCGCATCATCGATCTGTCCCGCCGCGCCGCCCAGCTCCTGGGCTTTTACGACCAGGGCACCGCCCATGTGCGGGTGGAGATCGACGCCACCGAGAGCATCAATCTGAAGAACCTGGCGCTGAAGGAGCATCCGCCCGAGATGCCCAAGGTAGTGGCGGCGCCGCGCAACGCCATTTCCTCTATGGCGCTGGCGCCGGTGACGGCGACCCCCAATGAAGTGCTGCCAGCGGCGCCCAAGTCAGCTACGCCCAAGCAAGCCGCCCCGCCGGCGGCCAAGCAACCCGCGCTCAAGCCCCTCGAAGGGCCGCCGACACGCGTCGCGCGCGCTGACCCGGGGCGTGCGACACCCGGCTATTTCATCCAGGCCGGCGCCTTTTCCGACCCCAGCAACGCCCAGCGGCTGGAGCAGCAGCTCAATACGCTCGGCCCGGTGGTGATCGAACCTGTCACCGTCAACAATGCGCAAATCTACCGTGTGCGCGTGGGGCCGTTCGCGAACGCTGCGGCGGCTGAAGCGTTACTGGACCGGGTCAAAGGCTTCGGCCACGATGACGCCAAAGTGGTCCGCGAATAGTCTCTCCCGGCCTGTCGCAGTTCGGGAATCAAAATGAGTCCGCAGATGAACCGTTACCTTAAAAGCTTCCTGTCAGCCGTTGTCGCTGTGAGTTTTTCGGCGCAGGCGAACGCCGCCATCGACATCAAGGCGCGCCAGTATCTCCTCATGGATTTCCAGACCGGCACCGTGCTGGAAGCCAAGAACGCCGACGTCAAGATGCCGCCGTCATCCATGGCCAAGCTCATGACGGCCTATCTGGTGTTCGAGGCATTGAAGAGCGGAAAGCTGTCGCTGGAAGACCAGCTCTCCGTCAGCCGGTACGCCTGGCAGCAGGGCGGCGCGGCCAGCGGCGGCTCGACCATGTTCCTGGACCCCAATTCCAAGGCGAAGGTCGAAGATCTGATCCGCGGCATGATCATCCAGTCCGGCAATGACGCCTGCATCGTGCTGGCGGAGGGCGTGTCCGGCAGCGAGGAAGCCTTCGCGCAGAAGATGACCGAAAAGGCCAAGGAGCTGGGCCTCACCAACAGTCACTTCGTCAATGCCACCGGGTTGCCTGACGACAACCAGTACATGTCGGCCAAGGACCTGGCGATCCTCGCCAAGCGCATCATTGTCGACTTCCCGGAATACTTCCCGATCTACAGCGAGACCTCCTTCACCTACAACAACATCACCCAGGGCAATCGCAATCCGCTGCTCTACCGCGTCGGCAGCGGCGCCGACGGCATGAAGACCGGCCATACCTCGGTGGCGGGCTACGGGTTGACCGGCACCGCCATACGCAACGGCCGCCGCCTACTGCTGGTGGCCAATGGCATGGACTCTATCAAGGACCGCGACGAAGAAACCGCCAAGCTGCTGGATTACGGCTTCCGCGAGTTCGTCAACAAGTCGCTGTTCACGGCGGGTGAAACCGTCACCACCGCCGACGTCTGGCTCGGCGACGGCCCGTCGGTGCCGCTGATCGTGCCTCAGGACATCGCCATCGCCATCCCGCGGTCCTCCGTGCAGTCCATGGAAGTGAAGGTGGTCTACGACAACCCGATCCCGGCGCCGATCACCAAGGGTACGACCTTGGGCAAGCTCACTGTCACCTCGCGCGATCTCCAGCCGATAGAGATTCCCCTGCAGGCCGCCGCCGACGTGGGCCGCCTGGGTTTTGTCGGCCGACTGAAGGCCGCAGCCGCATATATTTTCCTGGGCCCGCCGCCTCCGGGCACGACCGGAGCTGCCACGCCAGCGGCAGTCGACAAGACCGCGCCCACGAAGAAATAGTAAAGATATCAGGTCAATCATGGCCGGGCTCTTCATCACCTTCGAAGGCGGCGAGGGCGCCGGCAAATCCACCCAGGTCAAACGGCTGGGGGACTACCTGTCCGCTGCAGGACGCCAAGTGGTGCTTACCCGCGAGCCCGGCGGCGCGCCGGGAGCGGAAGCCATTCGCAAGCTTTTGGTCGAGGGCGCAGCCAGCCGTTGGGATGGCGTGACCGAGGCGCTGCTCCACACTGCGGCGCGCCGCGATCACTTGGTGAAAACCGTGTGGCCGGCGCTGGAGGCCGGGAAGATTGTGATCTCCGACCGCTTCGTGGATTCAACCACGGCCTATCAGGGCTACGGCCACGGCTTGGACGTGGCAATGCTCGAGATGCTCTACAAAGCGGCCATCGGCACCTTCAGGCCCGACCTCACTCTGATCATCGACGTGCCGCTGGACATTGGGCTGGCGCGCGCGGGCGCCCGCGGCGGCGTCGAGAACCGCTACGAGAACATGGACCGCAAATTCCACGAACGCCTGCGGGACGGCTTCCTGACCATCGCCAAGCTCGAACCTGCCCGCTGCAAAGTCATCGACGGCGCGCGGGATGCGGACCAGGTGCAGGCGGACGTCCGCGCAGCGGTCGATGGGGCGTTGAAGCGTCATGGCTGACGAAGACGAACCAGCAATCCCCGAGGCCAAACTTAATCCCTACCTTCTCGGGCATGAGGCGGCAGAGCGTGCTTATCTGGGCGCTTGGGAAGGCGGGCGTCTCGCCCATGCCTGGTTGATCTGCGGCCTGCGCGGTATCGGCAAGGCGACGCTGGCTTACCGCATGGCGCGCTACGCCCTCAGCCAGGGCGGCACAACCGACATGTTTGGTGGGCCGCCCTCACTGGCGATGTCGGCCGAGGACCCGGTATTCCGGCGCATGGCGTCCGGCGGGCATGCGGACTTTCGCGCCATCGAGAAGCCCTGGACAGACAACAAGCAGACCAAGCGCAAGGCCGTGATCCCGGTGGAGGAGATCCGCGAGATCGGCACCTTCCTCTCCATGACCCCGGCAGAAGGCGGCTGGCGCGCGGTGGTCATCGACGCCGCCGACGAGATGAACACCAATGCCGCCAACGCCGTCCTCAAGGTGCTCGAGGAGCCGCCGCACCAGGCGCTCCTGTTCCTGGTGGCCCATAATCCTGACCGGCTGTTGCCGACCATCCGCTCCCGCTGCCGCCGCCTCGATCTGCGGCCCCTCAGCAAGGAACAGGTCCAGGCCCTGTTGAACCGCTATCGCCCTGATCTGGACTCCGGCGCCATGAAGGCTCTGTCTGTGCTTGCGGACGGTTCCATCGGCCGGGCGTTGGAGCTGGCGGAAGAGGGGGGTGTCGCCCTGTTCCGCGACCTCATCAACCTGCTCAAGGACGTCCCCAAACTCTCGGCGACCCGGTTGCACGCGCTTTCGGACCAGGCCCTCAAGGGCGACGTCTTCCGCACTCTGTCGGGTCTGCTGTCCTGGTGGCTGGCGCGCATGATCGCTGCCGGCGCCAAAGGTGACCTTGCGGCCCTGGGCGAGATTGTGCCGGGCGAAGGCGAACTCGCCCGCCGGCTGCTGGCGGCTGCACCGCCTGCCGCCTGGGCCGATGTATGGGAACGCATCAACACCCAGGCGCGCCGGACCGATGCGATCAACCTGGATCGCAAGCGGGCCTTGATGCTGATGTTATGGATGGTCGAACAGGCCGCCGCCGGGGTTCCAACCGCGGCCTAAGCGCGCTATGGAATCCCCATGGCTCGGATCGCTCCCTTCCTTGGTCTGTTTCTAGCCCTGGCGCTGCCTGCCATGGCGGCTGAGGATGCGCATTCCAAGTGGCTGAAGGCCCAGGAAATTTACCTGCGCGAAAACTACTTCCACATGAATTGGAAAAAGACCCCGAGCGGCCTGCAGTTTCTCCCGCCCAAGGTCCGCGAAAACCCGGATGCGGCGCAGCCCCAATCTGACTCGGTGGTGACCGTCCACTATGAGGGCAAGTTCATCACCGGCCGGGTGTTTGACAGTAGCTATGCCAAGAAGACCCCGCTGGCCATTTCCTTACAGGAGGTGGTGCCGGGCTGGCGGGAAGCCATCCCCATGATGCGGCCCGGCGAGACCTGGCAATTTGTCCTGCCCGCCGAATTGGGCTATGGCGATGCCCCAATCGGCCCCATCCCGGCGGGATCGGCGCTGGTCTTCAAGATCGAGCTGCTCAAGTTCGAGCGGCCCTTCTTAAACTAGATTCAGGAGTACCCTGCCTTGAGCCGGGCTTTTTACATCACGACGCCGATCTACTACGTCAACGACAAGCCCCATATCGGCCATGCCTATACGACCATAGCCTGCGATGTAATGGCGCGGTTCAAGCGCCTGGACGGCTTCCAGGTGAAGTTCCTCACCGGCACCGACGAGCACGGCCAGAAGGTCGCCAAGGCGGCCGCCGAGAAAGGCATGACCCCGCAAGCTCTGTGCGACCAGAACTCGCAGAATTTCCGCGATCTCACCGTGACTCTGGGCGCCTCCAATGACGATTTCATCCGCACCACCGAAGCGCGCCATGTGCGTTCCTGCCAGGCGCTATGGGAAAAGCTCCGCGCCAAAGGCGAGATCACCCTGGGCAAATACGAGGGCTGGTACGCTGTGCGCGACGAGGCCTTCTATGACGAAGCTGAGCTGGTCACCAATGCCGCGGGCGAAAAGGTCGCCCCCAGCGGCGCGCCGGTGGAGTGGATGGTGGAGGAGAACTACTCCTTCCCCTTGTCCAAGTGGCAGGACCGCCTGCTGGCGTTCTACGACGCCAACCCGGATTTCATCGGCCCCAAGGCGCGCTTCAACGAGGTTTACAGCTTCGTCAAAGGCGGGCTTATGGACCTGTCCATCTCGCGCACGGCTTTTTCCTGGGGTATCCCGGTGCCGGGCGACGAGAAGCACGTCATGTACGTGTGGATAGACGCTCTCACCAACTACATCACGGCGCTGGGCCATCCCGACGACACGGCCGACTTCAAGACCTTCTGGAGCGCTCCGGACTCCTTCGCCATGCACATGGTCGGCAAGGACATCATCCGCTTTCACTGTGTCTACTGGCCGGCCTTCCTCATGGCCGCCGACCTGCCGCTGCCGAAGCGCGTGTTCGCCCACGGCTGGTGGACGGTGGAAGGCCAGAAGATGTCCAAGTCCCTGGGCAACGCCATCGACCCAAACGAAATGGTCGCCAAATACGGCCTCGACCAGTTGCGCTACTTCCTCATGCGCGAAGTGCCCTTCGGCAACGACGGCGATTTCAGCGAAGCGGCCATTGCCGGGCGCATCAACAGCGAGCTGGCCAACGCCCTGGGCAACCTGGCCCAACGCTTCCTGTCGTTCATCGCCAAGAACCTGGGCGGCGTTCTGCCGGCGCCCGGCGACCTTACCGCCGAAGACAAGGCGCTGCTGGAGGCCTGCGCGGGTCTGCTGCCCCAATGCCGCAAGGCCATGGAGGTCCAGGCTTTCCACGACATGATCGAGGCCATCTGGACTGTGGTCCGCGACGCCAACGGCTATGTGGACCGTCAGGCGCCCTGGGCGCTGCGCAAAACCGATCCGGCGCGCATGAATACGGTGCTGTGGGTTCTGGCCGAGGCCGTGCGCCATATCGCCATCCTGATCCAGCCGTTCGTGCCCACCTCGGCGGCAAAGATGCTGGATCAATTGGCCGTGGCGCCGGACGCCCGGACGTTCGCGCACCTGACAGCCGACCATGCTGTGAAGGGCGGGACCACACTGCCGACGCCGGAGGGGGTTTTCCCCCGCTACGGCGACCCTAAGATCGGGAAGGGGGCATAATGAATTCCAGGCCGGTGCTCGTCGACAGCCACTGCCACCTGGATTTTCCGGAGCTCTCGACCGACGCCTCCGGCGTGGTGGCCCGCGCCCGCAACGCCGGCGTGGGCCACATGCTGACCATCTCGACCAAGCTCACGACCTTCGAGAAGGTCCGCGCCATCGCCGAGGCCTATGACGACATTTCCTGCTCGGTCGGCATTCACCCCCATGAAGCCGGCGCCGAGCCCGCCGCCGACGTGGAGAAGCTTTTGGCGCTCGCTGACCATCCCAAGGTGGTGGCCTTCGGCGAGACCGGCCTGGACTATTTCTATGACCACGGCCCCCGCGACGCCCAGGAGCGCAGCTTCCGCGTCCATATCGATGCGGCCCGGGCCGGGCAGTTGCCGATCATCGTCCACACCCGCGACGCCGACGATCACACCGCGGCGGTCTTGACCGAACAGCAGGCCAAGGGAACCTTCCCCGGCGTCATCCATTGTTTCAGCTCCGGACTCGAACTGGCTGAAAAGACTCTCGAATTGGGTATGTACTTATCGTTCTCCGGCATCGTCACCTTCAAGAAGGCCGATGCCCTGCGCGACGTGGTGCGCAAGACGCCGCTGGACAGGATCCTCGTGGAAACCGACAGCCCGTATCTGGCGCCCATGCCCCACCGCGGGAAGACCAACGAGCCAGCCTATGTGGTGCATACGGCCAACTTGGTCGCTGAACTCAAGGGCGTGAGCCGCGAGGAGCTGGCCCAGGCCACGACCGCCAACTTCTTCCGGCTGTTTTCGAAAGCGCGCGCGGCTTGAAGATCACCCTCCTGGGCTGCGGCGCAGCGCCGGGGGTGCCCTCGGTCTCCACCGGCTGGGGACGCTGCGATCCCGCCAATCCCAAGAACCGCCGGCGGCGGGCATCCATATTGGTGGAAGAGGGGGGTACGACCCTCCTCGTCGACACCTCACCCGACCTGCGCGAACAGCTTCTCGACGCCGGCGTGCGCCATCTGGACGGCGTCCTGTTCACCCACGCCCATGCTGACCACATTCACGGCCTCGACGAGCTGCGCGAGGTAAACCGGGCAATGCGGGGGCCCATCGCGGTCTATGGCACCACGGAGACCCTGGATGTCCTCAAATACCGGTTCGCCTATGCCTTCGAGGGCATCCCGGAGGGCAAACCCATCTTCCGGCCCTGGCTAATTCCTCATGAGATCGCGCCCGGCCGGGACATCGCCGTGGGCGCCATCCGCGCCACGCCGTATCTCCAGGACCACGGCTATTCGACCACGGTCGGGTTCCGGTTCGCCGACTTCGCCTATTCCACGGACCTCATCAGCATGCCCCCAGAGACAAAGGACGCCATCCGGGGTGTGAAGCTGTGGGTGGTGAGCGCCCTCCAGGAACCGCCCCATGCCACCCACGCGGGCCTGGCCCAGGTCCTGGCGTGGGTGAAGGAATTGACCCCTGGGCGGACCGTCCTCACCCATATGAGCAATGACCTGGACTACAGCACCCTGATCGAGCGCCTGCTGCCGGCCGGGGTTACGCCAGGGTTTGATGGATTTGCTGTCGAAGTCTAGGCGCTAGGAGAAGTCCTTGCGCGATTTCAGCAGGTTGTGAAGATACTCTGCGGCGGAACATAAAGGCCGTGCACTAGCCCTTGGGGCGGTCCGAAACATTTTCGCCATCTCTGCGTTCTCCTGCTGACACGTCGGCTCACGGGACCTGACCCCGGGCGTCGGCAACGGTTGGTAAGTGGTAAGGCCCGTCCTGGTTTCGCGCTATGCGTGGGCGGCCGAGCGTAGATTGGACCCCAAAGTCGTGTTCGCTGTCTTTCATAAGCATCCCGGAGGCCGCCTCGAATGGATCGGCGGCGCCGAGACTGAGGAGCGCGCTCGCCTGATGGCGCGTATGTGGTCGCGCTACGGCAATACGGAGGTCGTCGTGATCGAGAACGGTGACAGCGGCCGGACCCAGCACCGGGCCACGTTCTTCCAGGGTCAGCCGCAGCACCAGGAGGCCGGCGCTGCGCCAGGCAACGGCCAGCCTCACATTATCGGGAAATCCCCGGACAACGGTCAAACCCACTGATTTAGCGCCGGTGGGCTAGCCCCAATTATCGCGGCTTATTCAGCGCGGCTTCAGCCTGGGTGGCGAGGCGGTCCCATTCGGCGGCCGTCAGTAAGGCGTCGGTATGGGCCGGCTCAATGGCCAGCCGCCCTGCGAGCACCCGAAGCGCTTCAGCCTTTGCCCGATAGTTCACGGCGCGGATTGGGATGGCGGTCATTTTGTGCTCCCTGGAGTCAGCACAACATCGCCTGCGCGGGAGTAGTTACGGTCGCGGTGGAATAGTGCCGCATACGCCGAATGCGATCTAAGGCTAAGTATTTCAGCGTATTACAAATAGACATAATATACATTATGCGACAATTGGATGTGCGGATGGCGAACCGCCTCCGGCTCCAGGCCGCACTATCTCCGCCAATCCCTTGAGAATTTTAAAGCCCTGAAACGCCGCCGGCCACCCGGTCGGCCTGTGACGTGGTGAACACCCCGGCACAGGCCGCGTGGACCTTGCGTCCGGCCCGGCGCAATTCCACCGAGACGTCCTTACCCAGGGTCTCAGCCATGCGCGCCGCGTGGCGTCCGGCTTCGACCGGATCCGCCGCGCTGAATCGCAGGACGTCCACGACTGTGCCGTCGGTGTCTATAAACAGGCAGGTAAAGAGCCGAGGTTGCATGAGGACGCTAACGTCCTATGCGTAGCAGCGGTTCCGGATTAGCGCCCTGGCTTACTTTCGCCTTTGGCCGGCTTTGGGCGGTTCCACCACGGCATACCAGTCCTCACGTTTGATCCCGGTCCCGAGGGGTTTGGACAGAGCCTGCACCCGGGCCAGCACCGCATCCGCCTTCTCGCCGCTCTCCAGGTACGGATCGCCGGCCGGGCTGAGGCCCACCGGCAGCAACTCCATGCGTCGTATCTCGCCTTTGGCCGACAGGATCATCCGCAGCATCACCGCTTCATAAAAGGGGGGCTGGGTCACGTTGGACATGCTCTGCACCACCTTGAGGGATTGGGGGAAATACTCATAGGCGCCCGGCGGGAACTGGAATGCGAAGTTGCCGGCGCTGTAGACGATGGGTTTGCCCTTATAGAATTCGATACCGTTCACCACGTGGGGACCGTGGCCGAGAATGATATCGGCGCCTGCGTCCACGGCGGCGCGGGTCACCAACTGTTTGCCGGCATCGATGTCCGCCAGGCCACCCCAGTGGATATGCATGCTCACGGCCACCAGGTCGGCGGTCTTCCGCGCGGCCTTGATGGTGTCCTCCATCAGGCGCAGATCGGAATCCCACGGGGCGATCACCACTTTTCCATCGGGCTGGCGGACCGTGGCGCCGCGCACCCAAGCCACCCCCGGTGAGGCTTCGGTCGCGGCGGTGCCGATGTTCAGGGTCGGCGATACCATGACGGCCACCAACGCCACCTTGAGGCCCTTCTTCTCCACGACCGCAGGCTGGTAGGCCTGGGCCGGCGTGAATCCAGCTCCGCTGTATTTGATGCCGGCTTTGTCCAAGGTCTTCAGCGTCGTTTCCATGCCGCTGGGGCCAAAATCCATCAGGTGATTGTTGGCGATCGACACCATGTCCACCCCTGCCCAGGTCAGTTCGTCGACGATGGACGGATCGGCCTTGGCGATCTCCTTGGCGGTGGGATAGCCGCTGTCGGCCAGGACCTGTTCGTGATTGAGAAAGGCAATGTCGGCGGCGCGCATGACCTCGAACAAGCTTCGCAGTCCCACATCGGGGCTCGTGGAGATTTTATGGGTCCAGATGGCGTCCCCGACGGCGGTCATGACCACCTCGTCCGCGGCCGGCTGGGCCAACTGGGCAATACGGGTTTTCCACGTCGCGGTGGCGGTGTCGTCCGCAGCGATGGCTGCCTGCGCCGACCACGCCATCGCCGCGGCCGCAATTCGTGCACCCCAAACCACTCCCCGCTTCATCTTCGCCTCCACGTTGAAACCTGCCCCAGCCTCGCAAAGAAACCCCATTCGCGCGAGGCAAATAAGGGGTCCGCGGCGGGCATCTCCCGGGGGTAGTTCACTTCTCGGCCGACCTATGGCAGAACCGCGCCATGAACCCTTTGCCGTCATTTGGCGATATGGCCGCGCCGGAGATGTGGCGGGCGCTGGCGCCTGAACTCCACGTCGCCGATGCCGCGTTTCTTGAAGCCGCCCGCAGGCCGGTGGATTTCGACCCGGCCACCCTTGCCGACATCCCGCGGCGCCTCGCCACCTCGGGCTATTTCCAGTTGCCGCCGCCGCGGTGGTCGTTCGATCTCGCGGCCCTCGGGCGCGGCGTGAGCGCCGTTGCCAAGGCCGGATATCCGCCGGTCTTCATCTTCATGTACGATGAAGCCTGGCTGGTGTTCGCCCAGCTCAAAGCCCTTTTGGAAAGCGCGCTTGGCGGCAGCTACATGATAATGCCGGCGTTCTGGAGCTGGCATGTGGACGGCAGCCGCGAAAGCGCCGGCTGGCCGCCCCATCGCGATAACCACGAGAAAGCCCTCATGCCAGACCGCCGCACGCCGCGGCTGGTGGCCCTGTGGATTCCGCTATCGGAGGCCACGCCGCTCAATGGCTGCATGTACGTTTTGCCCGCGGACCGCGACCCCTTCTACGAGGCGCCACGGGACGCCAAGGCGGGTGTGGATCTGCAGGATATACGGGCCCTGCCCGCCGCCACCGGCTCGGTGCTGGGCTGGACGCAAGCGCTCTACCACTGGGGTGGACGCGCCAGTCAGCCAGTAACCACGCCGCGCATTAGTTTGTCGGTGGAATTTCAGCGTGGGGATGAACTGCCGGTTTTGGAGCCATTACTGGATCCCGATGTAGTCCCTGGCGTGCCGGAACGCGCGCGCCTGATCCTGCGCCAGCTTCTCCAATACCGGAGCTTTTCGCCGCTGACGCCGGAACTGCTGTCCTTTGCCAAAACCCACGTTGGGGCCGGCGGCAAGTAGCTGTTAGCGGGCAGGCAGCCGGCGTTCTTGAACAGAGCGGCCATCGGCGGCGGTATTCACAAACCTGTCGTCCAGGGCGCGCTCGGCGGCGGCCACGTCCTTGGGCGAGGGCATTGGCTCGCCCAGGTAACCGGCTCCGAAGCCGGCGTCGAGATATGCCAGGAGCGGGCTGCCGGCGTATTCTGTTCCGATCCACAGCGCCCGGGCGTACGAAATATCCTCGGGCGGCCAGCCCGTCGCGCGTAGGGCGCCGGCAAATTGATGGGCCATTTGAATGGCTTGTGAAGGAGTGGTGGCAGAGGTGAGCTTAATAAACATGACCCGACTTTCCGCGCCCCGGCCTGGTCTTGGGGCGCTTGGCAATCCTGTTGACCCGTTCATGAACCCAACGCCTGCTCAGCCCGTTTGTTCCGGCTGCGTGGAGTGCCGGGGTGTCTAATCTACTGACAAGTGTGTGAGTCCCACCGCTTCAGGTGGCTCTAGGTTGTGCTAAGAACGGTTCCAGACATGAATTCCGCCCCTGCCCGTTTCCCGACCGACACCGGCGCCCTCGACAAGGGCGATAACCGGATTGCGGACTTGCTGGCGATCATGACGCGGCTGCGGACCGACCCGGGCGGCTGTCCCTGGGACATCGCCCAGACCTTTGCCACCGTCGCCCCCTACACTATCGAGGAGGCCTACGAGGTCGCTGACGCCATCGCCCGGAACGATCTGGCCGGCCTGAAGGACGAACTGGGCGACCTCTTGTTCCAGGTCGTGTTCCACGCCCGGATGGCCGAGGAGGCCGGGCACTTTCAGTTCAAGGACGTGGTCGGCGCCATCTGCGACAAGATGATCCGCCGCCACCCCCATGTTTTCGGCGAGGCATCCATCCCCAGCGCCGACGCCCAGATTGTGGCCTGGGAGAACCTGAAGGCCCAGGAGCGCGCCGCCGCCCGCGCCAAGGCCGAGGCCGAAGGCATCACGGCCGCACCGCCCAGTGTCCTGGACGGCCTGCCGGACTCCCTGCCCGCCCTCAAGCAGGCGGAGAAGTTCCAGCGCCGCGCCGCCCGGGTCGGATTCGACTGGACCGAGGCCAAGGACGTACTCGGTAAAATTCGCGAAGAACTGGACGAAGTCGCCCATGAGTTCGAGGCGGCCGGGGCCATGGCCACATCGGGCGCCGCAGCCAACCCGAAACTCACCGATGAGATCGGCGACCTCCTGTTCGCCTGCGTCAATCTTGCGCGCAAAGCCAATATCGATCCCGGCATGGCGCTGCGCGGCACCAACCAGAAATTCAGCCGCCGTTTCCGCCGGGTCGAAGTCCTGTTGAGCGCCGCGGGCAAAACGCCCGCTGAGTCCACCTTGGACGAGATGGAGAACCTGTGGGTGCAGGCTAAACACGAAGAGCGCGGGGGCGCGTCATGAGATCCGTGCTCTCGCGCCTCGCGGCAATGGTGCTCTGCCTCGGAGTCCTGTCGTCCTGCTTTGTGCCCGACAATTTCGAGACCGAGCTGCGCGTCACCAAGGACGGCTCCTACGGCATCACCTTCATCGGCATTCTCACCTATGCCCCGCTGTACGGGCAGATCGTCCGCGGCAAGATCGACGATGAACACGCCAAAAACAACGAACGCATGATGATGGAAACCCTCAAGCGCGACGACGGGTTCAAAGAAGTGAGCAGCCTCGGCAAGGGCCGCTATCAGGTGCGCTACGAACGTACAGGGCGCTTCGCCGGCGCACATCAGCAGGTGACGTTCGTCAGCCGCCAGGAGCCGATTTTCCGCGTGCGCACCAGCGAGACCGCCACCGTCGAGATCAACGGCTCGGGTCAAGGCCGGCAGTATGCGAAACAGCTTGGAGAAATCGGCATGAAGACCCAAGGTCTGTTTCGCGTCGTCACGGACATGGAAGTGACCGAGAGCAACGCCGAGTTCATCCGCAAGTCTCCCACGCCCGGCTACACCGTGTATGACTGGCGCATCCGCAACTTCACCGACATCCCACCGCATCTTTCCGCCAAGATGGCGGTGGATCCACGCACCGGCATCCCCGCCTACGGCAGCGGAGCGGGGGTGAATGTGGAAAAGGACGACGGCAAACCTTA
>CANISR010000094.1 GCA_947470105.1 Fidelibacterota bacterium
ATTCATATTTTTGAGGGGCGATCATGCACTAGATTCCGAGTTTGGTCGCATTTTCTAAGATGAACCGGCCGCCACTTCATCGGAAAATGCTCTAGCTGGCACGCTTCCCCTTCAGGCGCATCACAAAGCCGATCACCTCCGCGACCGCCTTATAGTGCTCCTGGGGAATCTCATGATCAATCTCCACCGAAGCGTAGAGGGCGCGGGCCAGCGGCGGGTTCTCGATAATCGGAATTTCGTGGATTTCAGCCACCTGGCGCATGCGCTTGGCCAGGAAGTCGACGCCTTTGCCGACGACGACGGGGGCGGCCATGGCCTCCATGTCGTATTTCAGCGCCACCGCGAAGTGGGTCGGGTTGGTGATGATGACGTTGGCCTTGGACACAGCCAGCATCATGCGCTGGCGGTGGCGTTCAAAGCGAAGCGACCGGATGCGGCCTTTGACCTTGGGGTCGCCGTCCTGCTCCTTGTGCTCGTCCTTGACCTCTTGCTTGGTCATCTTGAGTTTTTCGCGGTGCGACCAGTGCTGATAGATGTAGTCGGCGGACGCGAGGGCGCTCATGACCAGCACCGTGATGAAGATGATCATCACCAGCAGGCGGTGGATTTCAGACAGCGTGGTGGGCAGATCCTGGTCGATGATCTTGTCGGGATGGCCCATGGTCGGGATCACCAGCGCCGCAACCATGCCGCCGACGGCGAAAATCTTGACCAGGCTTTTGCCCATCTCGATGACAGACGTCACCGAGAACATGCGCTTCAGGCCGGCGAACGGGTTGATGGCGCCCAGATTGAAGGAAAGTTTCTTGGGCGTATAAACCAAACCCACCTGGCCGATGGACCCGACCAGCGCCGCAACGACCAGAACCGCCACCGGAAAGGCCATCAGCACGGTAATTTTCCAGACGGTCGAGACGAAGAAGGTGCGCAAGGATTCAATGTCGACCTGCATGGTCTCGGGCCGCTCGATGAAGCCGCGCATGAACCGCGCCATATCCTTGGCCACCCACGGGGCGATGACGCCGACCACGATCAGGGCCCCCACCAGCATGGCGACGCTCTTGACCTCCTGCGAGATCGGGATGTTGCCTTCGCTCTTGGCTTTACCGAGGCGTTTGCCTGTCGGCTGTTCTGTCTTGGCGTCTTTGTCCTCCGACATGCCCCGCCTCTATCGCACGGGGACGGCGGATTGCAGCGGCACCAGGAGGCCGTGCAGGCTGTTATCCATAAAGCGCAGGAACACCAGGATGATGGTGGGCAAGGACACCATCAGAATGGCGAGCCCGAGGACGATCTTGCCCGGCATCACCACGAAGAACACGTTCAATTGCGGCGACAGGCGCGCGAGGATCCCGGAGGTCACCTGGAACACCAGCTCGAACACCAGGAACGGCGAGGACAGCTTGATCCCCATATAGAACGCCTGATCCAGCAGGTTGCCGAGGGTGTAGAGCATGTCGCGGGTGAACAGGCGCAGGCCTGGCCGCATCAGGTTGTAGCTGTCGACCACCGCGCTCAGCAGGAAATGATGGGTGTCGGTGACGAACATCATGGTCACCGCGGTCATGTTGATGAGCCCGATGACGATCGAGCTTTGCTGCTGCGTGACCGGATCGTCGGTGAGGGCATTGGTGATGCCGGTGGCGGTGGCGATCATCTGGCCGGCGAGTTCAAGGCCAGCCATGATGGTTTGAACCAGGGCGCCCAGGAAGCCGCCGATGAGGATCTCGCTGGCCACCAGCCACACCATATCGGCAGGCGACTCAGGCTGGGCTGGCAGCACGCCGGCGACCATGGGCTGCACCAGCACCACCACCAGCAGCGCGAAGATCAGCCGGATGCGCGGTGAAACGTAAACCGCCGAAAACCCCGGCAGCATGGTGAACACCACGCCGAGCCGGGCGAATACCAGCAGGAACTGGAAGATGTTGATTGCAAGGTAGTCGGCGAGTTGCATGATCGGCTGCGGTTACCCGCCTTCTCTTGAGGCCGCTGCCTCTTTTTTCGCATTTTCCGGATCAGAAAATGCCCGGCGAGTTGCATAGCTTCGCGATTGTCGGTCCGTCAGCCGAGGGCGACGATCTTATCCATAACGCGCTGCGTGAACTCGGTCAGTTCGCGCAGCATCCACGGCATGAACAGGATCATGGCGCCGAAGATCGACAGGATCTTCGGAATGAAGGTCAGGGTCATTTCCTGGATGTGGGTGAGCGTCTGGAACACCGAGATGATGAGGCCGACGATGAGGCCGATCAGCAGCATCGGCGCCGAGACCAGGAGCATGGTCATCATGGCGTCGCGGGCAACATCGAGGACGTCTGCTTCGGTCATGGTGTTTCGTTTTCCGGACGTCTTAGATGGGCATCTTCAGGATTTCTTGGTAGGCGTTGAGAACCTTGTCGCGCACGGCGACAACGGTCTCGAGGGTATGTTCGGCGTTGGCTACCGCGGTGACCACGTCCTTCAGATCCGCTTCGCCGCTGATCTGCTTTAAGGACAGCTCTTCCGCTTCGCGTCCGGTCACCGCCGCGCTCTTGAGGCTGTCGTTGACCATATTCAGGAACGAGTTGCCGCCCGTGGCCGGCGCCTCAACCTTGTTGGCGCCGAATGCGTTGTCCGCGGTCTTGGCGGCGCGCTGGTAGGCGTTTACGGCAGAGCTGAAATCGATCGCCATGGCTTAATTCCTTTTCGCGCCGTCCGCGCGGGGCCTGATTACTTCAACAGTTCGAGGGTCTTGGCGACCATCGACCGCGAGGTGGAGATGACGTTCATATTGGCTTCGTATGACCGCTGCGCTTCGCGCATATCCATCATTTCGATGAGCGGATTGACGTTGGGCGTCAGCACATACCCTTGCGCATTGGCGCCGGGGTGGGCCGGATCGTATTTGGAGGCGAGCTTGGCGGGGTCGTTGAAGATCTTCTTCACGCGAACCGTATCGGCGCCCAGCGCCTTGTCGAGCTGGTTGCGGAAGGTGATGAGCTTGCGGCGATAGGGCTCGCCGCCCGGGACTTCCGCGGTGGAATCGGCGTTGGCGAGGTTTTCGGAAATGACGCGCAAGCGCGTGGCCTGGGCTTTCATGCCCCTGGAGGCGATTTCCGAACTGGCTTTCAGGTCATCCATGGTTCAGGTCCCTTAACTCGTCTTCAACTCGTCTTCCCGGGCGCGTTACGGCGTGCCCTTCACGGCGATAGAAAGCATCTTGAAGTTCGCCTGCATCAGCGTGACCGCGGTGTCGTAGGCGCTTTTGGTGTCGCTGACTTTCTGCATCTGCTCTTCGACCACCACCTGGTTGCCGTCGGGCGATGCTTCGAAGGTCTTGCGCTGGCCGATATCGCGGAACTTTTCCTGCTCCGGGATTGTGCCCTTGAGGTGGTTGGCGTTGGTGCGCGCCACCGCCACATGGGGCGCCATTTCGCCGCGCAGCACCTGCTTGAAGTTCAGCGCGTTGAGGTCTTTCGGGCGGTAGTCGGGCGTATCGGCATTGGAGATGTTCTGGGACAGCACGCGCTGGCGCTGGGTCGCCCAGTCCATGCGGGTCATGGCCATCTTGAAGAGCTTTAGATTGTTCAGGTCCACAGGACGTCCCCCAGAACGAGCATCAGGTAGGCAAAAATGACCTAGGAAGCTTAACAATCTGTGAATCTCGGTTAACGCCAATAAACATTATAAATTTCAATGGCTTATGCTTTGTTCCGGAGGGGGCCGGCTTAAACCTTTATTAAGCGGTTTAAGGCAATTCTTGCCGATCAAATTGGCTGTTGTGGCGAGCCCGCAACAACCCACCCGGACGCCAGATGACCGAGAAGCCGTTAACACCTCAGGTTCCCAAGACGATCGCGGTGGCGATTGAGGAGCAGGCTGGGTCGAGCGCGCCCAGGGTCAGCGCCACCGGCCGGGGCTATGCGGCCGAACAGATTCTCGCCCTCGCCTTCGCCCGCGGCATCAAAGTGCGCGAGGACGCCGACCTCGCCCAAATCCTCGCCGCGACCGATGTGGATAGCGACATACCAACCGAAGCCTTTGCCGCGGTGGCCGAGATCCTGGCCCACGTCTACCGCGCCAACGGCGAGACCCCGCGTGGCTTTGCAGCCGGCGCGGAAGGCGCGAAACCGTAAAAATTCTGAACTCTCCGTAAAGGCATTTTTGATGTCCCATATGTCCTCACCGCCGGCGTCCGACGCCATCCACGCCGAGCTGTTGAAGATCGAATCCCTGATCTCCACCGCGGTGCGGCTGCTGGATGACGGGCGCGTGGTGAACCTGGCGGCGCTGCAGACGCGCACCAAGGAAATCTGCGATGCGGCGCTGGCTTTACCGCGCGACGAATCGCGCCCGCTGATTCCCGCGATGGAAGCGCTGCTGGTGGCCCTCGACACCCTGACCGGAAAACTCAACGCGCGCTTCGGCGACCTGCCGACGCTGGCGAACCTGGTCGGTTCTGACACCGCCGCCAGCCTCTACGGCCAAGCGCTCAAGCACTTCCCTTAAGCCTCACCCCCAACCGGACTGCCGGAATGGAAACCCAGAACTACGTCACGGCGGTGATGGTCCTGATCCTTGTGGTCGGCCTGATCCTCGGCTTGGGCGCCCTGCTGAAGCGGTTCGGCCTGGCGGACGGCGCCCGCGCCCTGGGCCGCCGCCGCCGTCTGATCAATGTGGAGTCGACCTCGCTCGACGGCCGCCACCGCATCGTGCTGGTGCGCCGGGACGATGTTGAACATTTGCTGCTGATCGGGCCCAACACCAGCCAAGTGATCGAACGCGGCATTCCCGCGGCACCCCTGGCTGATGAACCTTCCATGCCCAGCGCCTTCGGACGCCTGCTCGCAGGTAAACGCGACGGAGAAACCCAACCATGAGCGGCGCGAAAATAAGCAGCGTGATGATCGCCAAAGCCGTCGCCGCCTTCGCAGTGGGCGCGGCCCTTGTTTTGATTCCGCACGCGGCGTTCGCCCAGTCATTCTCGCTGGATTTCGGGCCTACCGGCGCCAACGGCCCCGGCTCCACCACCACCCGCATCATCCAGCTCCTGCTGCTGATGACCGCGCTGTCGGTTGCCCCGGCTCTCCTGATGATGGTGACCGCCTTCACCCGCATCGCGGTGGTGCTGTCGATCCTGCGTCATGCCTTGGGCACGACCACCAGCCCACCCAACGCCGTGATCATGTCGCTGTCCCTGTTCCTGACCATTTTCGTCATGGCGCCGACCTTTGAGGGCGCCTGGAACACCGGTATTCAGCCGTTGATCAACGGCCAGATCGACGAAGCCGAATCCTTCAAGCGTACGGTCCTGCCCTTCCATGACTTCATGATGCACCACGTCCGCGAGAAGGACCTGCAGTTGTTCATGAATATGGCCAAGGTGCCGCAGGTCGCGACCCCGGCGGACACCCCGCTCCAGGCACTGGTCCCGGCGTTCATGATCTCGGAACTGCGCCGCGCCTTCGAGATCGGGTTCCTGATCTATGTGCCCTTTATCATCATCGACATGGTCATCGCCTCGGTGCTGATGTCCATGGGCATGATGATGCTGCCGCCCATGATGCTATCGATGCCGTTCAAGCTGATCTTCTTCGTGCTCGTGGACGGCTGGTATCTGCTGATCGGTAGCCTGGCCGCGAGTTTCTCCGGCGGGTAGAAGCGGCCGCGCACTGCGAAAATTCGCCGAGTTGCGCTACACCAGCCTGAAGTGGACCCCGGACGAAGTCGACACAGAATTAATTGTACCGGGTATAATTAGACAGGCTTTGCCGCCTGACCGAGCGAACACCCATCAGCTAATTGTACCTGGTACAATTAATTCGCATCGTTCCCCTTAGCCCCGCGCTTTCCGCCGCATCCACCACATCGTCACTCCGGTTACGGCGAACAGCGGCGGCAACAATCCACTGATGAACACCAAAATCCACCAGCCCATGCCGATGCCGCTGCCCGAGTGCAGCGGGCGCTGCCAGGCCAGGAACTTGCTATTGGCGCCGTAGGCATCAGGGTCGCGCACATCCATGACGGTCTTCGTCCACGGATCGACTGTGACCGTCACCAGCGGCGCGCTGAGAATGTCGCCGGGTTTCGAGAACGCCACCCGGTAAGGCTGGCGCGGATTGGCGGGCATGTTGACGGTGCGCAGGATGCCGTCGGCCGCGGCGGAGCGGGCGATGCCGACCACCGCGTCCGCGTCGAGCGCGGTTTCGCCCTCCATGGGCGTGACAGGCATCGGCGCCTGCATCCGGGCATCGCGCACCTGGGGGTTGGCGCCGCCCATGGCGTTGATGGCCTGCGGGAAGACGATATAGACCCCGCTGATGCAGACTATCATGAACACGATCAGGGTGCAGATGCCGAAGAAGCGGTGCAGGTCATAAACCGCACGCAGCAGGCCGCCGGAGAGCTTGACGGTGAAGGCGCGCTTCCACTGGCCGCGCTTGGGCCACCAGATGATGATGCCCGTGAGGCCGAGGCCGGTCATGAACACACCCAGCCAGCCGACGAACTGGCGGCCAGCAAAACCGTTGATGAGCAGGTTGCCGTGGATGTCGTGCATGAGCCGCGCGAATTTCGCATTGGCCGGAGGCGCCGCGACGCCGGCGGTCATAGTCGCGGGATCGACTGTGATACGAGGACCTTGTCCACCCGGCGGGCCCGGGCGCGGAGCACCTTGGGCGGGCGCGGCCGCGGCAAAGCGCACGGCGGCGGGTTTGTCGGAGAGCGGCGCCTCGAAGGCCACGGCGCGCATGCCCGGCGGCGCCGCACTCTGGGCGGCTTCCACATACTCACTGATGGAATGCGCCGGACCCGTGTAGGGCAGGATTTCCGCCGGCAGGTCGCGCGCCAGCATCCACAGGCTTCCCGTAATGCCGATGGCGGCAAACGGAATGGAGAAGATGATCCCCACCCACAGATGAAGGGTACCCAACACCTTGCGCAAGGTAAGCGTGGACGCCTTGCGCGCGTGTACTGCAGGAGACGTGATGTCGGTCATGAGTCGGCCCATCGGCGTAAGAGGTTGTGATAAAGCCCAGTCAGGCCGACGACTTCGGAGGTGTCGCTCACCTTTGTGCGCAAGCCTTGGATTGCGCTATCGAGATCGAACAGCATGGTGCGCGCGGCTTCGTCGCGGACCATGCTTTGAATCCAGAAGAACGAGGACCAGCGGCTGCCCCGCGTCACCGGCGTGACATGGTGACGGCTGGTGGCGGAGTAGAGAACCATGTCGCCGGCGGGCAGCTTCACCCGGTGCTCGCCGTAAGTGTCGAGCACGACCAGTTCGCCGCCGTCATAGTCGGCGGGATCCGTGAGGAACAAGGTCGCCGACATGTCGGTGCGCACGCGAATGGACGCGCCGCCGGTCAACGACGCCGGCATGAAGCGGATGGCGTTATCGATATGAGTGTCGAAGGCCATGCCGGCGTCGTAGCGATTGAACAGCGGCGGAAACACCTTCATGGCCAGCGCGGCCGAGGTGAACAGTTCGCTGCGGCCCAGCTTGCCGAGGATCAGGCTGCCGATCTCGCGGGCATCCGGGGAGTCCTCGGGGATCTGCAGATTGTGCTTGGCGCCTGCGGATTGAGCGCCGGCGGTGACTTTGCCGTCCACCCACTGCGAACGCGACAGGAGGCCGCGGCACTGCGCGACCTCCTCCTGCGACAATAAGTTAGGGATGCGGACCAGCATTACACCTCCCTAAAACCTGGCCTCGATG
Organism: Fidelibacterota bacterium; assembly: GCA_947470105.1. GTDB lineage: Bacteria > Pseudomonadota > Alphaproteobacteria > Rhodospirillales > Rhodospirillaceae > SHVO01. The sequence continues at coordinate 7,703 of CANISR010000094.1, forward strand.
GAGGCGATAATGGTACGGCCCGGCGCCGGCGTTCCGCGATTGCCGAACGACTGGCTGTAGTTGAGCCGGTCGGTGATGTTGTTGAGGTTGAGTTGGAATTTGTAGCGTTCGAACTGATAGGACGCGACCGCATCGAGCTGTAGCGTCGGCGGGATCAGCACATAGCGTGAGATGCCCGTCAGGTTCGGCGCGGTGCCGGTCAAAGTGTAGGCGTTGTGGAGGCGGCTCTGATAGATCACGCCGCCGGCCAACGTCAGCCCCTTCAGTCCGGTCACCTGGTAGTCGGCCCAAAGGGAAGCGGCATGACGCGGCACGAAGGTGATCATTTTCCCGATGGTGAAGGTATTGGGACGGCAGACGATGGGCGTGCCGCCGCAGGTCAGGTCGTGGGTGATGATCGGGTCAAGATAGGTGTAGGCCGCGAGGATGCTGAAGTCCTCGGTGACGGCGCCAGTCGCGGACAGCTCAAAGCCGCGCACGCGCTGCTTCTGGCCCGACTGGAGGGTCACCTGCCCGGTGTTGGGATCGGTCAGAGTGGCATTCGCCTTGTTCACCTGGAAGACGGAGCCGGAGAGGCCGAGCTTGCCGTCGAACAGGCCGTACTTGGCGCCTAGGTCGAAGGTCTCGCTCTTTTCCGGCTCCAGCGCCTGGTTTGCGGTGGTGGTGGGCGTCGGCGTACCGACCACCGAGGTGCCTTGCGGCACCGCCGACTTGCCGTAGGAGGCGTAGAAGGTCGTATTCTCGTCCGGCTCGTAGACCAGGCTGGCGCGCGGATTGCCGATGGTCGAGGTCGAACGCGCCGGAGTCACCACCCCGGCGACCGTGGTCGACGTGAAATCGACGATGAACCGATCGACGCGCACGCCGGCGATCAAGGACAGGGCGTCATTGAACCACAGGCGGTCGGTCAGGAAGAACGCGTAATCCTTGCCCTTCGCCGTGGAGTAAAGAACCGTGGTCGCCGTGGCGTTGGTGTTGGCGACGTTGGTGGGATTGGGCAGCACGACCGCGTAGCCCGTTGGCGGTTCGTAGATCGGATTGTAGAAACTACGGCCGATATTGGCGCGAGAGCGGGTGTGGTCACCCAGCGCATAGGTGTACTGCGCGAGCGTGGGCAGGTTGTACGCGAAGATGGTGCGCTCGGCTTTTTGCGACGACACATCCACGCCGACGATGGCCTGATTGCGTAAGGTACCCACGTTGAACAGCGCATTCGCGCTGAGCGTGTTCTGCCAGCCGGAGCTGTCCTGCTGATACGGTCCGCCCCCGCCGATGCCGGCGAGCGCAACTGTCGGGTTGGCGCCGGTCACGACGTTGGAGCAGAAGTTGGTTGCGACCGTCTGATCGCAGCGGTCAACGGCGGTGTATTGGAAATAGCGCGCGTATTCGGCAACGCGCGAGTCATTCTGGATCGTCAGCCAGTCGTTCACCACATGGCTGAACTTGGCGGTGATGATGTCGGCGTCGTTCTTGTCCTGGTCGGTGCGGAAGCCGAGGAAGGTATTGCGCGGCACCCCGAATTCCGTCGCCGGCACGGCGAAGATGCTGCCCACCGGCTGTGCCACGGGAATGCCGTAGTCCTGGCGGTTGTTGCTGTGCTGATGGATCAGCGACGCGGTGAAGGTGGTGTCGGTGCCGAGGCCGAGGCCGATGGAGGGGTTGATGCCCCAGCGGTGCGAGAACACATGGTCCCGGTCGACCACGCCGGTATTGGTGTACATCAGCGCCACACGCACGGCGACGGTGTCGTTGATCTTATAATTGGCGTCGGCGGTGGCGCGGGCGTGGGCGCCGTTGCCGCCTTCCACATGGCCGCTGATATACGTGCGCTCGGTCGGCGTCTTTGACACGGTGTTGATGGCGCCGCCGGTGGTGCCGCGGCCGAACATCAAGCCCGACGGGCCCTTCATCACCTGCACTTCGGAATAGGCGAAGCTGTCACGGGTATAGGGCGCGAAGTCACGCAAGCCGTCCAGGTAGACGTCGTCCTTGGCGTCGAAGCCGCGGATCTTGAACTGGTCGCCGGCGAGCGAGCCGCCTTCACCGATCGCAATGGTCACGCCGGGCACGTTGCGTAGCGCTTCGCCGAGAGTCGAGGTCGCCTGCTGCTTCATGGTCTCTTCGCTGACCACGGTCACCGCCTGAGGTGTGTCCTGGATGCTGGTGGTCGGCTGATTGCCGGCCGGCTTCCTGTTCAGCGCATTCCTGTCCTCGATGGCGGTGCCTTCGATGGTCGCGGGCCCGAGTTGCAGCGTGGCGGGCTCCGCCGCATGGCTGGCGCCGCCGCAGGCGACCGCAAAGCCCATCGCCGTGCTGCCCGCGAGATTCCGGCTATTGCGGACCAGGCGAGAGGAAACCCAGCCGGCGTCAAAAGTGGCCCGAACCCCAAACGCACGCATTTTAGTAAACCCCATATTCTAGTTGATAATAAGAATGATTCTTAGTATCATCTAGAAGCGTTGGCAAGGGTGACTTCATCACACTGAAATCATTGGATTTTAGAGCAAAGGTGGGGTCCCGGGCAGAAGTCACGAGCTGACAATTATAATAATGATTCTCATTTTCAAGGATACTGAGTTTCAGTAGCATTATCACCATGAATCAGATGACGGCTTCCGCGGCGCAGCTTCCCCTCTCCTGGCAACCCGATCCCAACGGCATCAGCCTCGAAAGCCGCAGGGCGGTATTCGATATGAGCCGTGGCCGGATGGGGGAGCGCGCGGCGCCGCCGGTGAACAAGGGCCGGCGCGCCGTGAGCCTGGGCGTGGCCGGTCTCATCCAGGTGGCGGTAGTCGCAGCCATCCTGGCGGCGGGCGTGAAGATGCCCACTACGACCGGGCCCCTGATGGTGGTCGACATCACCACGCAGGAACTGAAGGTGGACGAATTGCCGCCGCCGCCGCCGACCTTGCTGCAGCCGCAGGTGGCCGTCCCGATGCCGTTCATGCCCGATATCGCGCCGGACGTTCCCCCGCCGCCCATGCCGGTGAACACGTCGGCCATCACCGTGGCGCCCAAGGGGTCGGCCCCGGCCGCGCCCGTCTACACCGCCGAGAAATATGAGACCGTGCTGCTGCGCGCCATCAACGGAGCGCTGCGCTATCCCGTGGCCGCGCGGCAGAGGCGCCAGCAGGGAACGGTCTACGTGCGTTTCGTGATGGATCGCCGCGGCAACGTGGTGTCGTCAAAGATCGAGCGCACGTCGCGGTTCCCCACCCTTGATGAGGAAGGCTTAGCCCTCCTCGCCCGCGCCCAGCCGCTCCCGGCGCCGCCCGCGGATGTCGCCGGTGAACAGATCCAGTTGGTCGTGCCGATCGTATTCAGCCTGAAGAACTAGGCGCGGCCTCTTTCTTCCGTGCCCGTTCGCCGGTGCGTCCCACCAGATCCTTCAAATTCACCTTGAGCTGATCGAGCGCAAAACCCACAGCAAAGGTGCGCCCGACGATGTCGCCAGCGAGGCCGCGCGTGAATCCGGCCTCACGCACATCCGCCACTTCGTGGGCGTAATGGGCGATGGCCTGCTCCACGGTGATCAGATTCGGCGGAGGCCTGCGGTCTTCAAGACTGGCGCCGATGGCGCGGAAGCAGGCAGCGATGGCCTCCACCGCCCCGCCCAGCGCCGGCAATAGACGGTCATGATAGGTGTCCGGGAACGGCTCGGCGGTAGCGCGGCCCAGCATGATGATGTCGGCGCGCAAACGCTGCAGGGTGCGCAGAATTGGCTCCGGATCGGGTTCGCTCGACAGGAAGCTTGAGCGCTCGCGTTTGGCTTCCTCCACCGCCAGAGTCAGCTTGGCGATCTGGTCCAGCGCAGCATCGTGCTTGGCGGTGAGTTCGCCTTGGGTATGGGCGCGGTCAAACAGCAGGAGCACCGGCAGCACGGCGGCGAAGTGGTCGAGGGTACGCGCGGCGGCCTGGTTGAGAATTCCCGACGCGCGCGCCGGCAGAATAACCAGCGACACGGCGAGGCCGATAAATCCGCCGAGGCCGATTTCTGTGATGCGGTTGATGGCCGATTCCAGCGGCGAGAGGTGCTGCACCGGCGCCACCAGGATAACGACCACCCCTGTGACGGGCGCGAAACGGAAAGTCGGACGCACGGCGGCCAGAAAGGCCAGTGGCGCCAGGGCAATGGCAAGCCCGAGCCCCATGGCGACCGGATCAGCGTGCGGCACGATGGTGCCTACCAGCGCCGCATATGCGCCGCCGCCGAGCGTGCTCATCAGCCAGTCCAGGGCCGCCTTGACCGAGCCGCCGACGCTGGCCTGGGTGACCAGCACCGCTGTGAATACGGCCCAATAACCCTGAGGCAGCGCCAGGGTCTCAGCCACAGTGAAAGCGATCAGCGCCGCCGCGGTCACGCGCACGCTGTGGCGCAACTCGCCTTCCCGGCGCTCGATCCCTGCGAAGATGCGGCCGAGCGGAGATGTCTTGGAGGCCTCGGTCATGGCCTTATCCTAGGGCAGGACGCGAGAAAAATAGCGCACTGTCTTACCGATTCCGGGCTTTCCGGATCCGGGCAAGACCGCGCTGCCGACACCCTCGAACCCTAGCGCAGCGTGAAAGGCGTCCGACGCCGGGTTGGGCGGATCAAGATTGATCTCGCAAACAACGCGGTCATGGCCGGCCGCGCGGGCAAAGAGCGCCAGGTAAAGCATCCGCGCCAGGCCCCGCCCGCGCGCGGCCGGCGCCACAACCACCCGGTCCACGTAGACGAAACGGGGGAAGCGGGCCTTGAACCACGCGAAGTTCGGATTGTTGTAGGTTGCGTCCTGGTCGAAGGCCAACAACAGAGCGTCGGCCTGGCCAACACGCGCGGCCATGAATGAGCGGGCCACGAGCAGCGCGGCCTGTTCGGGCGTCAGGAAAGAGAGTTCAGCCGCGAAGGCGTTGTTGAGGGACAGCAGCGCAGGCGGCAATCCCTCGTCGTGCGGCAGATCTTCGATCAGTTGATCGCGCTCAGGGCTTTTTGGCCGATCATGTCTTTGTATTCGACCAGGAAGGATTTGAACTGTTCGGCCTGCTGGATCTGGGCGCGGACGGATTGCGCATCCATGGCGCCGCGTTCGCGCGGCGTGGTGATGAGCGTGAACACGTCCTTGTAAGGCGTGTTGGCCATGGGACCGGTGTAGCGCTGGCGCACGCGCACCAGGGTACGTTCGTCACCGGCCAGCGTAAGCGCAGTGGCCCAATCGAGCACCAAGCGGGCGTTGGCATCCGACAGACTGCCGGCGTCGGCTTCGGGCACCAGTTCCGAAAGCGCGCGGGCAGCGTTGTTCCAATCCTGGGCGCGCCAGTAGACCTCGGCCCGGAGCTGGCGGGTCTCGGGCGTGGTGTCGGTGCCCAGCAGCAGCATGGCTTCATTGACCTTGCCGAGATCCGTCAGAGCGCGCGCTTCGAGGCGGCGGCGCTGGGTGTTGAGATCGCGGCCGGCTTCCACAGCTTGCGTATCGTGGATGACGTCGATGGCCTTCTGCGGCTGGCGGTCGATGAGGTAGACCAGGGCCAACCGCGCGCCGATGCGGGCGCGGTCGACACCGGTGACGCGGAACTGGATCTGGCGTTCGAGCAGCACGGCGGCCTGGTCGAGCAGATCCACACCCACCAGTCGGTCGGCGAGCTTGCGGATCATCTCGTCGCCCTTCTCGCCGGGCGGCAGCAGCGAGCGAAATTCGTCGAACAGGCCGATGGCGGCGACCGGAGTCATCTTGTCGGCTCCGTCCTCGAAATACAGCGCTTCGAAGATCTTGCGCATCTTGTCCGCCGCCTCATCGACACGGGGGTCGTTGGCGAAATAGGACGTGGTGATCTTCAAGGTGCGCAGCGCGGTGCCGTAGTCCTTCTGGTCGGCATAGAGATCCGCAAGGCGCAGCAGCATGTCGAGCTCGGTGTCGTCCCCGCGCCAGCGGTAGCGCAATTTCTCGAGGCCTTCGATCAGGTCTTCGGTCTTCAGGGTGCCGAGGCGGTGTTCCATCTCCATGCGGTCGCGCATGGCGAGCACGCTGTACATCAGGCTCGGGCTTTCCTCGGCCTTCTTGTACTGGGCGAGTGCGACCTTCTGTTCGCCGATCTTTTCGTTGAGTTTGCCGTCCATATAGTCGATGGCGGCCAGCTCGTTCACTGTCGGGGTTTCGCGCCGGATCAGGTCGAGGAACCCTTGGGCGCCGAAGTCGTCGCCGGCGGCAATGGCCGCGTCGACGCCGATAAGCGCCAGGGGGATCTTCACCGCGCGCGGATAGGCGCGGATGGCCGCACCCGTCTGGATCATGGTTTCAGCCTGGGCCGCCTTGTTGCCGGTCTTGGCGCGCGACGCCGCCAGCCAGAAGCGGGCGTCATCGTCGTTGGCGAGGCTGAAGTGGTTGAAGTCCTCGGACGCCTCGGCGTAGCGGCGCATCATCGCGTTGGCCGCGCCGCGCAAAGCGCGGAACGCCGCCGTGCTTTCGATCTCGCCGTCGGCGCCGCGCATGGTCCTGAGGATCGCGAGCACTTCAGGATAGAAGCCGTTGACGAACTCGAAGCGGGCAAGGCGGAAGCGGGCAAGGCGGAAGCGGGCCTGCTGGCGGGCTTCCGGGCGTTCGTCGCCGAGGGCGTTCTGCAAAGCCTGCTTATTGCGCACGTAGTCTTCGGACTTGCCGATCTGCCAGTCGGCGATGTTCAAGGTCCGGGTCTTGTCGTCGCCGCCCAGCGCCGTGGCCTGCTCGGCCAGGTCTTTGGA
>CANISR010000095.1 GCA_947470105.1 Fidelibacterota bacterium
GCCGGTGAACAGCAGTTCCGACGCGCGGCCCTGGCCGATGAGGCGCGGCAGGATGGCGCAGGCGCCCATGTCGCAGCCCGCCAACCCAACACGCGTGAACAGGAACGCGGTCTTGGCCGCCGGTGTCGCGTAACGCAGGTCCGAGGCCATGGCCATGATGGCGCCGGCGCCGGCGCAGACGCCGTCCACCGCCGCGATGATGGGCTGCGGGCAGGCGCGCATGGCCTTCACCAGGTCGCCGGTCATGCGCGTGAAATCCAGCAACTCGACCATCGTCATCTTGGTGAGCGGACCGATGATCTCGTGCACGTCACCGCCGGAGCAGAAATTGCCGCCAGCGCCGGTGACCACAACTGTCTTCACAGCGGAGTGGGCGTAAACCAGGTCGCGGAACAGGTCGCGCATCTCGGCGTAGGATTCAAACGTCAGCGGGTTCTTGCGCTCCGGCCGATTGAGAGTGATCTCGCCTACGCCGTCCTTCAGCGACCATAGGAAATGCTCGGCCTTGTAGTCCGCTACATTGGCGCTTCTGTCTCCACCCACTCTCACGACATAACCTCCCCGCCCGCGATCACGATCGATTGCCCGGTAATACCCTCGCTGCCCGGACCACACAGCCATGCAGCGGCCGCCGCCACTTCCTCCGGCGCGATCAGGCGCTTCTGCGGATTCCGCCCCGCCAGCATCACGCGCGCCTCATCTTCCGATAAATTCTTCTTGGCGCGGATGTTGGCAATGGCCGCCGCCGCCATATCGGTCTCGGTGTAGCTGGGGCACAGGGCGTTGACCGTGACGCCGCTGCGGGCGAATTCCAATGCCACGGCGCGGGTCAGGCCGACGAGGCCGTGCTTGGCCGCCACATAGGCCGCGACACCGGCGAAAGCCGAGACGCCGGCAACGCTGGCGATATTGATGACGCGCCCCCACCTTGCCGCGACCATGCCGGGCAGGACAGCTTGGGTGCAGAGGAAGGCGCCGGTCATGTTCACGCCCAGGGTGGCGTTCCAGGTATCCAGGCTGGTCTCCAGGAACGGCACCGCCTGGGCGGCGCCGGCATTATTCACCAGAATCGATACCGGGCCGAAAGCCTTGGTGGCGGTCTCGAGTGCGGCGGCGAAGGCCTTCGCGTCGGTCACGTCAGCGGCCACTCCTTGCGCGCCCGGCAATGCGGCCGCGGCGGTTTGGAGGCGGCTCAGGGTGCGGCCCACCAAGGTCAGCCGGGCGCCCCGGGCCGCCAGTTCGCGGGCGACGGCTAGTCCGATGCCGGTACCGCCGCCGGTCACCAGCACGTGGTGCTTCTCAAGATCCTTGGTGGTCATAACCCTACCCGCTCCGTGGTGCCGCACTCTGAATATCCCGTGCCGCGCGGCCAATCGCCAGGACTTTGCCGCCACCGCATAATGCGTCCGTAGAATATTATTTTAACATTAAAATATCTATCGACCCAAGACCCCCGGTGAGCCTAAAAATGGGGTACGGATTCTCGGCCCTGCGCGGCGCGGGGTGGACTGGAGTGACGAATGAAGATTGTCTGCGCAGGCGGCGGCCCCGCCGGTCTGTATTTTGCGATTTCGATGAAATTGCGCGACCCCGCCCACGACATCACGGTGTTTGAGCGCAACAAGCCCGACGACACCTTCGGCTGGGGCGTGGTGTTCTCCGACCAGACCATGGTCAATCTCACCCGGAACGACCCTGAAAGCGCGCGTGAGATCGGCGACCAGTTCATCCATTGGGACGATATCGACGTGCACCTGCGCGGCGAGTGCATCCGCTCCACCGGGCACGGCTTCATCGGTATCGGCCGCAAGCAGCTTCTCCTCATTCTGCAGGAGCGGGCGAAGGCCCTCGGCGTCAAACTGGTGTTCGAGCACCCGATCATCGACATCGAGACCCTGGCGCCCGACGCCGACCTGATCATTGCTTCGGACGGCCTCAACAGCGTCATCCGCAATAAATACCCGGCGGAGTTCGGCACCGACATTAAGTACGCGCGCAACAAGTTCGTGTGGCTCGGCACCAACAAGGTCTTCGAAGCGTTCACCTTCATCTTCGAGGAAACCGAGCACGGCTGGATCTGGGCTCACTGTTACCGCTTCGACGAGACCACCTCGACCTTCATCGCCGAGTGCAGCAAGGAAACCTGGGACGCCTTCGGCTTCGAGCATATGAGCCAGGAAGACAGCGGCGCTTTACTGGAGCGGATTTTCGCCAAGTACCTGGACGGCAACCCGCTGATGTCCAACGCCAAGCACATTCGCGGCTCGGCCTGGATGTCCTTCCCGTGGATCAACTGCGCCAAGTGGTGGCACAAGAACATCATCCTCATGGGCGACGCCGTGCACACCGCCCACTTCTCCATCGGCTCGGGCACCAAACTGGCGCTGGAAGACGCCATCCTGCTGGCGGAAATCCTGCACTCCGATATCCCGCCGGCCGAAGGCCTTCAGAAATATCAGGACGCCCGCATGCTGGACGTGCTGCGGCTGCAGAACGCCGCGCGCAATTCCACGGAATGGTTCGAGACCGTCGAGCGTTACCTGCCGTTCGAGCCGCTGCAGTTCGCCTACTCCCTGCTCACCCGCAGCCAGCGCATCAGCCACGAGAACCTGCGCGTGCGCGACAAGACGTGGCTGGAAGGCGTGGAGAAATGGTTCGCCACCCGCGCTTCGGGCCAGGCGGTGGACAAGCCGGTGCCGCCGATGTTCACGCCGTTCAGCTTACGCGACATGACGGTGATCAACCGCATCGTGGTCTCGCCCATGGCGACCTACAGCGCCAAGGACGGCACCCCCGATGACTTCCACCTGGTGCATTACGGTTCGCGCGCCATGGGCGGCGCCGGACTGGTCTACACCGAAATGACCTGCGTCTCGCCCGAGGGCCGCATCACCCCGGGATGCACCGGAATGTATGACCCGGCCCACGTAACCGCCTGGCGGCGCATCACCGATTTCGTGCACACCAACAGCGCGTCGAAGATCTGCATCCAGTTGGGCCACGCCGGGCCCAAGGGCTCGACCCGCGTGAGTTGGGAAGGCACCGACAAGCCGTTGGTGGAGGGCAACTGGCCGCTGGTGGCCCCGTCCGAGATCCCATGGACGCCGGAGAACCAGACGCCGGTCGCCATGACCCGCGCCATGATGGATCAAATCAAGGCCGAGTTCGTGCGTTCCGCCCGCATGGCCGAAGACGCCGGCTTCGATATGATCGAGCTGCACTGCGCCCACGGCTATTTGCTGTCGGCCTTCATCACGCCCATCACCAACACCCGCACCGACGACTATGGCGGGTCGCTGGAGAACCGCCTCCGCTTCCCGTTGGAGGTTTTCAACGCCATGCGCAGCGCCTGGCCCGCGCAGAAGCCCATGTCGGTGCGCATCTCGGCCACAGACTGGGTCGATGGCGGCATCACCAACGATGAGTCGGTCAGAATCGCCGAGGCTTTCGAAGCCGCCGGCTGCGACATCATCGACGTCTCCACCGGCCAGACCTCGGCCAGGGCGAAGCCAGTCTACGGGCGTATGTTCCAGACGCCCTATTCGGATCGCATCCGCAATGAATTGCAGATCGCTACCATGGCGGTGGGCAATATTTTCGAGATCGATCACGTCAATTCCATCCTGGCTGCCGGCCGCGCGGACCTGTGCTGCCTCGCGCGTCCGCATCTGGCCGATCCGCAGTGGACGTTCCGCGCCGCCGCCGAACAGAGCTATGTGGGCCCGGGCTTCGCACTGCCGCGCCAATACTATCCGGGGTACCAGCAGATGGAACGCAACCTGGCCCGAATCAAACAGATGCAGGCCGCGGGCGCCGGCGGCTAAATCCCGTTTTCAACTCTTGGGGAGGATGAGCGATGAGCACCGAAGCCGCTGAGGACAATGGTCCGGAGCTGGACTCCAAGCAGGAACAGCGGCGCGCCTTTCTCGGCTTCTTCGCCGCCACGGGTCTGGCGTCCACACTCCTCCCCGGCGCTCTATGGGCCCAGGCCGAAGGCAACCCCGCCAAGGGCATTACCCTGGACATGGTGATCGCCGCCGAGAAGCTGGCCGGCGTGGAATTCACCGAGCCCCAGCGCCAGATGCTGCTGGAAGGGGTCAACACCAACCTCGGCCGCTACGCCACCTTCCGCGATATCCCGCTCGATAACAGCGTGCCCAGCTCGCTGCAGTTCAGCCCGGTGCTGCCGGGCATGAGCTTCGACATGAAGGCGCGGCCCATGAAGGCGTCGAAGGCGCCGGTCGTAAAGCGCCCCGCCAACCTGGAAGAGGTCGCGTTCTGGCCCGTCACCCACCTCGCCCAGCTCCTGCGCACCAGACAGGTGACGTCGCTCGAACTCACGACCATGTATCTCGCACGCCTCAAGCGCTACGACCCGACTCTCAAATGCGTCGTGACCATCACCGAAGACCTGGCGCTGCGCCAGGCGAAGCAGGCGGACGCTGAGATCAGCGCCGGCAAATACAAAGGCCCGCTGCACGGCATTCCCTGGGGCTGCAAGGATCTGGTGGCCCGCAAGGGCTATAAGACCACCTGGGGCGCCGCGCCCTACAAAGATCAGGTCATCGATCTCGACGCCACCTTGATGGAGCGCCTGGATGCGGCCGGCGCGGTGCTCATCGCCAAGCTGGTCTCGGGTGAACTGGCCAGCGGTGACCAATGGTTCGGCGGCCAGACCCGCAACCCATGGAATCCCGAAGAAGGCTCAAGTGGATCATCGGCCGGCCCCGCCGCCGCCACATCCGCTGGGTGTGTGGGCTTCGCCATCGGCTCCGAGACCACGGGCTCCATCGTGGGACCTTCCACCCGCTGCAGCGTCTACGGCCTGCGGCCCACATACGGGCGCATCAGCCGCCACGGCGTCATGACCCTGTGCTGGAGCCTCGACAAGCTTGGACCCATTGCGCGCGGCGTCGAGGACCTGGCGCTCATCCTCAACGCCACTTACGGCCCCGACGGACGCGACCTCACGGTCAGCAATGTACCGTTCAACTGGGATGCCACGCTCGACATCAAAAAGCTGCGCGTCGGTTACGCCAAAGGCGCCTTCGAAGAAGCGCGGCCGGTGGCCGAGGAAAAGGCCAACGATGCCGCGGCGCTCGATAAACTGCGCGAGCTGGGCGTAACTCTGGTCCCCATCGAATATCCCGATCTGCCGATCATGGACATCACCACCATCTGCGACACCGAGGCGGCGGCCATGTTCGACGAACTGACCCGCAGCGGCAGGGACTCCCTGCTGGCGCGTCAGGAAAAAAACGGCGACGCCAATTTCTACCGCACTTTAAGATTCGTGCCGGCGGTGGAGTATCTCAAGGCCACCCGCCTGCGCACCCTGATCATGCAGCAGATGGCCAGGATGATGGCCGACATCGACATCTATGTGGCGCCCATGCCCTTGGGCGTGCGCCCGCCTATCGGCAGCCCGGCGGCCGCCGCAGGAGCGGCAGCGCCCCGCAATACCAGCCGGTCTTTGATCGGTCTCAACACCACGCTGACCAATGTCACGGGCTATCCCGGCATGGTGGTGCGCAACGGGCTCAACGCCAAAGGTCAGCCCACCAGCTTCAGCCTCACCGGCAACCTCTACGCCGAAGCCAAGATGCTGCGCCTCGCCCACGCCTACCAGATGGCCACCAAATGGCATGACGTGCATCCGCCGCTGAACTGGGCGTAAAGCCATCCCCCTCGCCCGCGTGCGTGGTATCCTGGCCCGTGCAGAAAAGGGGGAGGACCTTGCTATGCCGTTCCATCGGGCTGGATTTCTTGCCGCAGCACTTGCCTTTGCTGCTCCCGCCGCTGCCGACGACGGCGCGCGCCTCATCACCCTCGATCACTACGTGCGGACCAAGTCCACAGCCCCCGCCATGGCCGGCGGCGAGGCGGAGATTTACCTGCGCGAAGTGGTCGCCGCCAATACCGCATTGCGCGGGGGCACATTCACCGACCGCGTCGTGCTGTTCGTCCACGGCGCCGGAACCCCGGCAGAGGTCGCCTTCGACACCCGCACGAAGGACTACAGTTGGATGGCGTTCCTCGCCGGCGCCGGCTTCGACGTGTTCGCCGTGGACATGACCGGCTACGGCCGCTCCACCCGTCCGCCGCCCATGAGCAACCCGTGCAATTTCCCCAAGGCGCAGCAGGGCCCGTTCATACCCAGTCAGATCCCCGCCCCCTGCAATGCCACTTGGGACAAGCCGCTCACCACAATGGGATCCGATTGGAACGACATCGGCGCTTCGGTGGATCATGTGCGAGCCCTGCGACATGTGGACAAGGTCGCCCTCGTCGGCTGGTCCCAAGGGGGCCCGCGCACCGCCGGCTATGCCGCACGCAACCCGGCCAAGGTCAGCCGCCTTGTGGTGCTGGCGCCGGCCTATAACCGCGGCGGCCCCACGGATGCGCCGAATCCCCTGCCCCAGAGCGCCGGCTCCATGACCACCCAATCCCGGGCCGAGTTCGACGCCAACTGGGACCGCCAAGTGGGCTGCGCCGGGCAGTATGAGGCGGAGGTCAGCGACCGGGTGTGGCGGGATATGCTCGCCTCCGACCCCATCGGCGCCACCTGGGGGCCCGGCGTGCGCCGTGCGCCGCAGGTCCCCACCTGGGGTTTTAATCAGGCCGTCGCCGCCAAGATGCAGACCCCGTTCCTGATGATCGCCGGCGCCCACGACAAGCAGGTGCCGCCCGACCGGGTGCGCGAGCTATATGCGGATCTGGGGGCAAAGCAAAAGGTCTTCATCGACCTGGCCTGCTCGTCCCACAACGCCATGTGGGAGAAGAATCATATGACCCTGTTCCGTGCCTCGCTTGAGTGGCTGCGCAGCGGCACCGTCGAGGGCAAGACCGACGGCGAACTGCGCCTCGGATATTAGAACGCAGCGCAGCATCGCGCCTTCCCGGCTTGCATTGTTGATTAAAGCGGGACAGGCTCTGCGGATCAGCTGGCGGGGGCCTGCTTTTAGACTGGGGGGATAAATGTTTCATCAATTGCTGACGCCGATCGCCGGCAGCTTGCCAGCGTCGTTCCTGTTTGCTGTGTTGCCCATCGCGACAGTGTTCGTGATGCTCGGCGTGTTGCGACGGCCGTCGTGGCAGTCATCCATCGCCGGCCTGATTGTTGCTCTGGTCGTCGCGGTCATGTTGTGGGACTTCCCCGTGGGCCTTGCCCTCGATGCCGTCGCAGCCGGCGCCACCTTCGCCATGTGGCCGGTCATGTGGATCGTGTTCACGGCGCTGCTGCTCTACAACATCGCCGTCCGCTCCGGAAACTTTGACCTGTTCAAAGGCTGGATGGTCAGGAACCTGCCCAACGACCGCCGTGTCGTGCTGGTAGTGGTGGGCTTCTCGTTCAGCGCTCTCCTGGAAGGCGTCGCCGGTTTCGGCACACCGGTGGCCATCACCAGCTCGATCCTGGTGGGCCTCGGCTTCAGCGCATTCGATGCGCTTACCTTCACTTTGATTTTCAATACAGCCCCGGTGGCCTTCGGCGCCATGGGCACACCGATCACCGTGCTGGCCCAAGTCACCGGCATCCCCGATACGGCGCTCGCCGCCATGGTCGGCCGCCAGTTGCCGTTCTTCGGGTTCCTGCTGCCGTTCTATGTGATCGCCATGTATTCGGGCTGGCGCAGCATGCTCAAAGTAGTGCCGTTCCTGGTGGTCGCCGGCGGCAGTTTCGCCTTCACCCAGTTCTGGGTCACCAATTACAGCGATTACCACCTCACCGACGCCATGGCGGCGCTGGTATCGCTCATCGTGTCCATCGGCTTCCTCCAAGTCTGGAAGCCGGCGGCGGACCCCGCCTATGCGTTGACGCCCATCGAGATGGCGCCCGCCACCGGCCATCCGCTGAAGGGCTGGATTCCCTGGGTGTTGATCTCGGGCATCGTCATCATTTGGGCCACATTCAAGATCCCGGCCATCGGCGCGGTGAATGTGGAATGGCCCGGGCTACACAACCAGGTGTTCATCACGCTTTATGAAAAAGCGTATGCCGCCATCTGGGCGTTCCAGCCCCTGGCCAGCGGCACCGCGATCCTGGTCTCGGCCATCCTCACGGCGCTGATTCTCAGGGTATCCTTCAACGACGTAATCGCCTGCGCCGCCACCACCTGGCGTCAGATTCGTATGGCGCTCGTCACCGTTGCCTCCATCATCGGTCTCGCCTACCTGATGAACTACTCGGGCCTCAACTACACCCTCGGCCTGGGCGTTGCCTCCGTGGGCGTCTTCTTCCCGTTCCTGTCGGCGTTCCTGGGGTGGGTAGCCGTGTTCCTGTCCGGCAGCGATACCTCAGGCAATGCGTTGTTCGGCAATCTCCAGGTCGTGGCCGCGCGCCAGTTGAACTTGTCGCCCATCCTCATGGCCGCGACCAATTCCTCGGGCGGCGTCATGGGCAAGATGATCTCGCCGCAGAACATCTCCACTGGTGTGGCGACGACCGGCCTTCAGGGCCAGGAGGGCAAGATCTTCGCCCGCACATTCAAGCACAGCATTATCCTGACGGTGATGCTGAGCATAATCGTCTACCTGCAGCAGTACGTCTTCCCGGAGATGATCCCGGTACCGTAGCAGCGGCGAGGATCGGCAAAGAAAAAAGGGGGAACTCGAAAAATCGAGTTCCCCCTTTCCATTTTGGCCTTAGGGCTCCGCGCTACTTCTTAGCGCGGAACACCAGGATGGAGTCCGCGGGGTAGTTGCCCACCCGCACCGTCACCGCGCCCGGCAGCACTGTGCCGTCGGCGCCGACGCTGATCTGGTGGGCGAAGGCGTTCAACTGGCCGACCACCTTGCCGCCCTTCGGATCGAACTTGAAGATCACAGAGTCTGCGTCGACATTGGTGCCGTTGGGGCCGCGCGCGCGGGTGCCCACATAGACCATGCCGTCCGGCGCCACCACGGTGCTGAACAACTGCCCGCCGAAGTGCTTCTGGCCCAGGTACTTGCCTTCAAGGTCGAACCACTGCAGGCGGCCGTTCTCGCGGTCGGCCACATAGAGGGTGCTGTTGTCGGCGCTCAAGGATACGTCGTGCGGGATGACGAACTGGCCGTCGCCTTTGCCCTTCGTGCCCCACTGGCGGATCTTCTTGCCGGCGGCGTCATACTCAATATAGCGGGCGTTGCAATAACCATCGGCGAGGAACACGTGGCCGTTCTTGGCAAAGGTCACATCGGTGGCGCCGCAGAATGCCCGCGACGGATCGGGCACATCACCCACGTCGATCTGCAACAGTTTCTTTCCCTCAGCCGTGAACTTCACGACGATCGATTTGTTGGCGTCGATGGTCCACACGTTGCCGTCCGGGTCGACCCGGATGCCGTGCGGCATGGTGAACATGTTCTTTCCGAACGACCGCAGGAATTTGCCGGCGGAATCCACCACCACCACGGCGTCGGTGTTGGCTTTGTCCTCGGGGCGGTGGAAGAGATAGATGTTGCCCTGCTTATCCTGTGTCATGGCGGACACGGGAGCGATGGGGAACGGCGCCCCGGTGATTTTGATCAGCACGCGCTCCATGGCCAGCGCCGGCGTGGCCTTGGCCAACGCGCGCTGGGCCTCGGAATCAGCCACAACTTCGGGGGAGAGCTGACGTTCAGGTCCGCCCTTGGCCGCGGGCGCTGCCGCCTGTGCGAAGGCGGGGCCGGACGACAAAGCCGCCAGCATGACAAAAGCGGAAAGCCGCAAAACACGCATGGATTTCTCCCCTAGACTTGTGTGAAGGCGACCAGTTTTACCCGTTCAGCCCGCAGGCTGTCGAGCGTGCCCCGGAACACATCACAATTGTTACAGTCACGGGCGGGCTAGACCCCGAATTGCTGGCGCTGGCGGCGCAGGCGCCAATCGGGCTCTTTGTAGACGTCCTCCATCATGGAGGCGCGGTCGGGCTTTTCGCCGCCCTGCATGGTGCCGATGGCTTCGGCCTCACGCTGTACGGCTTTCACCGACTTCTCCAGCTCCGCCTCCAACGCGGCATACCCGGCCTCGCTCAATTGGCCGAGGGCGATGAGATGCTGCTTGAGGCGGGCGATGGGATCA
This sequence comes from Fidelibacterota bacterium, assembly GCA_947470105.1. Classification (GTDB taxonomy): domain Bacteria; phylum Pseudomonadota; class Alphaproteobacteria; order Rhodospirillales; family Rhodospirillaceae; genus SHVO01. Next base: position 10,040 of record CANISR010000095.1, read on the forward strand.
CCCAACGGCCAGGAACTGGCCTCATCCTCGGGCCGGTAACGGGAGGGATCATCGCTGGTGGAATGGGGGCCCTGGCGATAGGTAAAAAGCTCGATCACCGTGGCGCCGAGATTGGAGCGCGCCCGTTCAGCGGCCCACTGGGTGGCGGCGTAGACCGCGAGGAAGTCGTTCCCGTCGACGCGCAAGGATGGAAGGCCGTAGCCGATGCCGCGCGCCGCGAATGTGGTCTCGGTGCCCCCGGCGATGCCGTGGAAGCTCGAGATCGCCCACTGATTGTTGACGATGTTGAGGATCACCGGCGCCTTGTAGACTGCGGCGAAGGTCAGGGCGTGGTGGAAGTCGCCTTCCGCCGTGGCGCCATCGCCGATCCAGGTGCCGCAGATGCGCGTGTCGTTCGAAAGCGCCGACGCCATGGCCCATCCCACCGCCTGGCTGAACTGGGTGGCGAGGTTGGCGGAGATGGAGAAGAAATTCACCGCCTTGGCCGAATAGCACACGGGCAACTGCCGGCCCTTAAGATTGTCGCCAGCGTTGGAATAGACCTGGTTGACCATCTTGAGCAGCGGCCAGCCGCGCGCCACCAGCATGCCTTGCTGCCGGTATGAGGTGAACAGCATGTCCTCGGGGTCGAGCGCATAAGCCGCGGCCACCGCCACAGCTTCCTCGCCGGTGGATTTGCCGTAGAAGGTGGTCTTACCCTGGCGGTGGGCGCGGTGCATGCAGTCGTCGTAAATGCGCGTCGTCAGCATGGCCGTAAGGCCGCGCTTGAGCATCTCCGGATCAAGGCGCGGATCCCATGGGCCGACGGCTTGCCCCGTTTCATCCAATACGCGCACCAGACCATAGGCCAGATCGCGCATCTCAGCGGGCTTCGCCGCTATGTCCGGGCGGCGCGTCGCGCCGGCTGCGGGAATCTCCAGACTGCTGAAGTCGGCGCACTGGCCAGGGCGCGCCACCGGTTCCGGCACACGCAGAGAGAGAGGGCGGCTGTTGCGGCTCATACAGCGCGCACGACAGAGGCTATGCTGGCGGTTGCCGCACCTTCCGCAGGCTCGTAGGTCGCTTTCATTGCCGCTCCCGTTGAATGAGGCAAACGCCTGCTCCGTATTCGTTACCGCAAACCCGGCCCGAACAAAACGGTTCAATCTGCGCTCTCGGGAGGATTTCCGGCAGTTGTGGCGCAAGCCGGGCCATGCGAAACATTGAGGGTTGCTCAAAATCGGGGGGTTAGATGCAGCGGGATATTTCGGAGGTTGATGCCCTGGCGCGCAAACGGTGGCGCATGGCCGTCACGCTCAGTGCACTGATGATCACCATCTACTTCGGCTTCATCCTGCTGATCGCCTTCAATAAAGCCGCCATGGGCGCGCTGCTTACACCGGGTCTGTCCGTGGGCATCGTCCTGGGCGCAGCGGTGATCGTGCTGACCTGGGCCGTTACGCTTTTCTATGTGCGCTGGGCCAATCGCCATGTCGACGGTGAGATCGCGCGCTTGAATGCCCGCTTGTCCGAAAATGGTGGCAAATGAACACCGCGCTCGGCGAACCCAACATCACGGCCATCGTCTTCTTCTTCATCTTTGTCGCCCTGACCATGGCCATCACCTGGTGGGCCGCGCGCAAAACCAAAACCACCGAGGAATTCTTTGCCGCCGGCCGCGCTATATCCGGCCGCCAGAACGGCTTCGCCCTGGCCGGCGACTATATGAGCGCGGCCAGTTTCCTGGGCATCGCCGGGCTGGTTTCGCTCTCGGGTTTCGACGGGTTGATCTACTCCACCGGATGGCTGGTGGGATGGCCCGTAGTCCTGGTGATGATCGCGGAACCCTTGCGCAATCTGGGGAAGTATACGTTTTCGGATGTGGTCGCGTTCCGGCTGAAGCAAACACCCGTGCGGATCGCCGCGGCCATCGGGACTCTTGCGGTGGTAAGCTTTTACCTCATCGCCCAGATGGTCGGTGCCGGCAACCTCATCAAGCTCATGTTCGGCCTCAGCTACGAAACCGCCGTTATCATCGTCGGAATCGTCATGCTGGCCTATGTCCTGTTCGGCGGCATGATCGCCACCACCTGGGTGCAGATCGTCAAAGCCGGCCTCCTGATGGGCGGTGCTGCTTTGTTGTCCATCCTGGTGTTGCTGCAATTTCATATGAATCCCATCGCGCTGTTTGCCGCGGCCGCGGCAAAATATGGCGATCAGGTCCTCGCGCCCGGAAGTCAGGTATCAAATCCCTGGGACGCCATATCATTGGGATTGGCGTTGATGTTCGGCACCGCCGGCCTTCCGCATATTCTCATGCGCTTCTACACGGTGCCCGACGCCAAGGCCGCACGCCAATCTGTGTTCTGGGCCACGGGACTCGTCGGCCTGTTTTATCTGATGACCTTTATCCTCGGTTTCGGCGCCATGGTGCTGGTGGGCAAGGACGTCATCACCAGCGTCGATAAGGGCGGCAACATGGCCGCTCCCCTGCTGGCGGAGGCGCTGGGCGGAACAGGCCTGCTCGGCTTCATCGCGGCCGTTGCTTTCGCCACCATCCTTGCCGTGGTCGCCGGGCTGACTCTGTCGGGCGCGGCGGCCCTGAGCCACGACCTTTGGGTGTCCGTATTCCGCAAAGGTCACGCCGACCACAGGGAGCAACTGCGCGTGGCGCGCATCGCCACCGTGTTCCTCGGCATACTGGCCATTGTCCTCGGGATCGCGTTCAAGGGGCAGAACGTCGCCTTCATGGTGGGCCTGGCGTTTGCCGTGGCGGCCAGCGGGAATTTTCCCGCACTCGTCCTGGCGGTGTTCTGGCGCAAAGCCACGACCGCGGGCATGGTCTCCTCGATCCTGGTGGGCACGGTGACGGCGCTGGTCTTTATCTATTACTCTCCGACCATCCAGATGGACGTGCTGCACAATACCGACGCATGGTTCCCCCTTAAGAACCCGGCCTTGATCACCATGCCGCTATCCTTTGCGGTGGGTATTGCCGTGTCGTTGCTAACACCCGAAAAAGCGGCCCTGGAAGCTTTCGACGCCAAGCAAAAACGTATGATTCTGGGGACAGCGGCCGAATAGTAACGAAAGCTTGTTGAGCCTCCCCCGCCGCTTGTAATGTTTCCCCATCATTCTTGTCTTTACGCTCGGGGAGGATTTCATGAAGCGCTTGTTTTTGCTCGGCCTTGCGGCCGTTTCCGTTTGCGCGGCCAGTGCCGCCATGGCCCAGGAGAAGGGCGGCCTGGATCAGACCGGCCCTTACGAGCCGGTGGTGGGCTGGTTCAAGCCCGGCATTGACCGGTGGGACCGCCCACTCGCCAGTGTGAAAGTGGACAAGCCCGACCGGATCTTCCTTACCACTGCCCCCGTGCGCTTCACCCGGCCGAATGCGCCCATGCTGACGGCCGACGGCAAGCTCATGGAAGAGAAGTCCCAAGCCTCCACCCTGCCGCCGGAGCAGCATGCCCATGACCACAGCATCCTGGTGCTGAACGCAGACGGCAAGGTGATCGAGGACTGGAAGCAGTGGGATAAGGACATCACCTTCGCCCACAACATCGCCATCAGCCCCTACGATTCCGAGCGCCACGTCTGGGTCATGGACTTGGGACACCAGATCCTCAAATTCACCAACGACGGCAAGAAACTGGTGATGCGACTGGGCGAGAAGGACAAGCCGGGCTGGGATGCGACCCACTTCAACATGCCCTCCTCCCTCACGTTCCTGCCCGACGGATCTTTCCTTGTGGCCGATGGCTATGTGAACGGCCGCATCGCGAAGTTCGACAAGAACGGCAAATACGTTTCGGAATTCGGGGCAAAGGGCTCGGGCCCAGGGCAATTCGACCTGGTGCACTCCGTCGCCGTTGACGATAAAGGCCGCGTCTACACCGCCGACCGGCGCAATGGCCGCATCGAAGTCTTCGCCGCGGACGGCAAGTTCATCGAGGAATGGAAGAACACTGGCAGCGTCACCCGCCTGATTATCACCAAGGATCAACAGCTGTGGATGAGCGACGCGACCTACAACCGCATGGCTAAATTCGACCTCAACGGCAAACTGCAAACCTATTGGGGTGTCACCGGCCGCAATCCCGGCGAAGTGGATAACCTGCATAACTGGGACGTAGACGCCGAGGGCAACCTCTACATCGCCGATGGCGGCAACAATCGCGTTCAGAAGTTCGTGCCGAAGAAGAACGCCGATGCGGCGCGTCTGATCGGCCAGCAGTACTTCCCGCCCGCCATGAAGAAATAGCGGCGGCGCCC
>CANISR010000096.1 GCA_947470105.1 Fidelibacterota bacterium
CGCGATCCGGGTGGAACTCAATCCCCGCGCCTTGTTCAAATACGGCATCGGCCTGGCCGATGTGCGCGCCGCCTTGGCCGCCGGCAACGCCAATACCCCCAAGGGGGCCATCGAGGTGGGTGACCGGCGTTACCAGATCTACGCCAACGACGTGCTGACCAGCGATGTGGAAAAAGGCGCTGCCCTCTACGGGTCGCTGATCATTGCCTCGCGTAACGGCGCCGTGGTGCGCCTCTCGGACGTGGCCGAGGTTCAGGGCTCGGTGGAGGACATCCGCAACGCCGCCTATTGCGACGGCGAGCCCTGCGTGGTGCTTCAGATCTCGCTGCAGCCCGGCGCCAACCTTATCGAGACCGTCGACCACATTCGGGAGCAGATTCCCCGCATTCAGTCGACACTGCCTATCGACGTCCAGTTCCAGGTCAGCAACGACCAGACCGCGGTGATCCGGGGATCGCTGAAAGACACCGGGCGCACGCTGATCCTTTCGGTCATCCTGGTGATCCTGATCGTCTATCTGTTCCTGCGCAGTTGGCGAGCGACCCTCATCCCTTGCGTCGCCGTCCCCGTGTCCCTGGTGGGCACCTTCGGCGCCATGTATCTGTTCAACTTCAGTCTCGACAATATTTCGCTCATGGCGCTCACGGTCGCCACGGGCTTCGTGGTGGATGACGCCATCGTTGTGCTGGAGAACACCACCCGGCATATCGAAGCCGGCATGCCGCGCCTCAAAGCCGCCCTGCTCGGCGCCCAGGAGGTGGCCTTCACGGTGCTGTCCATGACCGTGTCCCTATGCGCCGTGTTCTTGCCCATCCTGCTTCTGAGCGGGCCCATCGGCCAGTTGTTCAAGGAATTCGTGGTGACCGTGTCGGTCGCCATTGGAATATCGCTGGTGGTTTCGCTCACTACGACGCCCATGCTGTGCGCCCTGTTGCTGCGGCCCCATGAGCCGGTGGCAGAGAAGTCCCGGGCCAAACGCTGGCTGGATGAGCGCTTCGAGCGCCTGCTGGCAGGTTACCGGCGTACGCTGGAATGGTCGCTGGAGAACGGCGCCTTCATCATGATCCTGCTCGGCATCGTCATCGTCCTCAATGTCCACATGTACGGCTTGTTGCCTAAGGGCTACTTCCCTTGGATGGACCAAGGCCGCATCCAGGGCGGCGTTCGCGGCGACCAGAGCGCCTCTTTCGAGCTGACCAAAACCAAGATCGCGGCCTTCGAGAAGATCCTGCGAGCGGACCCTGCCGTTGAAAGCGTGCAACTCACCACCGGCGGCAACGGCGGTGGCGGCGGAAGCGGCTTCGTGTCGGTGACTTTGAAGCCGCTCGCCGAGCGCAAACTCAGCACCGAAGCCGTCATCAATCGGATGCGGCCAATGCTGGCGGAGGTGCCTGGCGCCAACATCTTCCTGTTCACGCCGCAGGATATCCGCGTCGGGGGGCGCGGCGGCAATTCACCATTTCAATTCACGCTACTGAGCGACGACGTGGAGGTCTTGCGCGAATGGGCGCCGAAACTGGAGACCGCGCTCAAGGACGTGCCCCAACTTTTGGATGTCTCCACCGATCAGTCGGAGCGGGGGCTTGAGACGGAAATACAGATCGACCGCGCCACGGCGTCACGCCTTGGGCTGACGACTTCACAGGTGGCCAACGCCCTCCAGGATGCCTTCGCCCAGCGATCAGTGTCGACGATCTACAACCAGTTCAACCAGTACCATGTGATCATGGAGGTCGCGAAGGAGTTCTGGCAGAGCCCTGAGACCTTGCAAGACCTGTTCATCAGCACCTTCGGCCAGATCAGCGGCACCCAGGCCACGGCGCCGGTCTCTGGCACCACCGCCGGCGAGAGCAACAGCGCCGCGGCAGAGGCCGTGCGCAACCAGGCCACCAACCGGCTCGCCAACAGCGGCCGCGGATCCGCCTCGACCGGCGCCGCGGTGTCGACACGGGTCGAGACTATGGTGCCGTTCGCCGCACTTTCGAAATTCGGCTCGGGCTCGACGCCAACCTCGGTCAATCACCAGGGCCACTTCGCTGCCGTCACCGTCTCGTTCTCGGTGGCGCCGGGCTATTCCCTCAGCGACGTGACCAGGGTCATCCCGGCGGTGGTCAACGAGATCGGTATGCCGCCGTCGATCCATGGGGTTTTTGCCGGCACCGCTGGATCGTTCCAATCATCCTTGAGCAGCCTGCCGTTCCTGATCCTGGCGGCCATTATCACGATCTATATCGTGCTCGGGATTCTCTATGAGAGCTATATCCACCCGCTGACCATTATTTCCACTCTGCCGTCGGCAGGCATCGGGGCCTTCATTTTTCTTAAGGCGCTGGACATGGAGCTGGGCCTGATCGCTTTCATTGGGCTCATTCTGCTCATCGGCATCGTCAAGAAGAACGCCATCATCATGATCGACTTTGCCATTGCCGCGCGCCGTGACCATGGCCTCTCACACCGCGACGCGATCTTCGAGGCCTGCATTATGCGATTCCGCCCCATCATGATGACCAGCGCGGCCGCCATCCTCGGAGCGCTGCCCCTGGCGCTAGGCTTCGGCGAAGGCACTGAACTGCGCCGTCCGTTGGGGGTCACCATCCTGGGCGGTCTACTGGTGAGTCAGGTGCTCACCATCTACACGACGCCGGTGGTCTATCTCTACCTGGCGCAATTCGGCGCCTGGCTGACCGCGTCGCGCCAGACCTTCGGCACCACGATACGCGGCTGGTTTCGCCGGTGGAATAGCGCGTAGTCACCCCTTCTGCTATGGTGAGAAACCCTTTTACCCGGAGGTTCGCCATGTTTAAGGCATGTCGCACCCTCGCCACGCGCGGCGATGTTATCGACATCTCGAGCCGGATCATCATCGGCGCGGCTTCCGGCAAGATCAACACGTCCCCTGATCAATGATGTCCTAAAGAGGCCCTTGGGGTTGCTGCTGGGCAAGGCCCACTTCACGGAATTGTTCGCCGCCCTGAACGGCGCGTCCCATGCGATGCTGGCTGAAGTGGGCAGGCCGGTGATCGCTATCGGCGCCTTCATCGACCCCGCGATTGTGTTCATGATCATCGCCTTCGCGGTGTTCACCATGGTGCGCCAGATCAACCGCTAGCGTAAGTCCACGGCCGTACCGTCCCCCGCGCCGCTTGATTTTGCGTCCGCTGCCTGTCTCCGATTCCCATCCAAGGCACGACATGCTACTTTTGTAAGGTTGATTTGCCCACGGCGTGACGTCCAAACGATTGTGGGCGAGGCTGTCGTGACATCCTGCACTTCCACGCAAATCGGGGCTCAACGTACCTTTGACGCTCACCCAGGCCTACGATTTACCTGTTACTGCCTCTGCTGAGACAGCCGCAAGCACCGAAATGTCCTGCGCATCCATTGAGTACATGCTCATCATGTAATCTGCGATGAGAGCGACGACTTCCTCTTTGACGTGGACGTTGTCCTCAACGAAATTCTGCAATCCACCACTGCGCACGATTTCATAACTGGGAAAATAATCGACACTGTCATAGCGCCGGCAAAGCTCGTCCGCACATACGCGCAAGACAGATTTAGAGTACTCGTTGGCAATGACGCAATCCACCGGCGTAAATGTGGTGTGAAGCGGCACGGGGGATATCGTGAGGATCGTCTTGATACTTAAGTCCGAAAGCATCCGAATGGCGCCGTCTAGCAGCGAGAGGCTTTGATGCACGTCCAGACGCACCAAATGGAACCGCCCGGGATTCCTCGCCGCGAAGTGCATCGGCGGAACGCGATTGAGATAAAGATTGGTGTGCGCGTCGAACCACGCCTCCACGAATCCCAGCGTGAGAATTACAACATCGGCAGTCCGTAATTCTCGATATATCGCGTCAATCTGGCCGCGGCGTTCCACACCGCGCTCATAGCTGACATCGAATTTCGTCTTGTTCGTAAGCCCATGCAAGAGCAGGTCCGCGACGCGATCGTCGCCCGACGGCACGAGACTCTCCAGCGAGAATGGCTGGGCGTTTAGACCGTACTGAATCCGCTGAGCCATCGTGCCGGGGGTGAACTCGTTTAGCACAAGCCTGCCATGCGGCATTTCTCCTTTGGGCGTACGGACTGCGGCTGTCGGCAAAGTAACGCCGCGCTTAAGTAGGACGTCTTCGATATTGCGGGCAAAACAAGAGCCGATCGTGAAAACCTTCAGCGGCTTCGAAAAGTCCAAAGTAAATTTGGGTGTGATGCGCGGAAACAAGCAGCCATCTACGGCGCGGTCGTCGGTCCGGTCGGGGAAGTTACGGTTTTGCCGGTTGGCCCTGTTCCGCTCGACCACCGCGCGGAACTCGACGAGATCAAATTGCATTCAGACCCAATCTGTAGGGCGGCGCCGCCATCTGCTACGCCTGACCAGTTCATAAAGATAATGCGGCGTAAGTGTGTGCCGATTTTAAAGAGGACGTCAACGGCCTCTACACCGACACCCCGCTTGGCACCGTCGCTGGCTGGAGGCATTCAACGCAGGTTATTCACCGTATAACGGATTTGGCTAGCTAAGGTATCCCGCGCCAGGGCCGGCCGCCCCCTCGGCGAATCTGAATAAACGAGCGCGCCATCGGCGTGCGCCCATTCATTTCGACGGCAGCTATCACCAAGTGTGATTGATACGCTGGGCATTCCGTTCCACCATAAAGGGGGGCCACTGAGGATGACATAGGTGCAGCGGTCGAGTTCCTTTCCTTTAATGGTCGCCGGGAGTGGGTACGCCGAAAGAGGTCGTAGCCTCAAAAAGGGTTTCATCGCCCAGCTCTGGCGACCGAAGGCCGCCATCTCTTATAATGCGCGCCTTCGGCGCGCAGCTGGCAATGACAATTCGGGATAAATGACAGATGTTCAAGGAATTCCGCACCTTTGCAATGCGCGGCAATGTTATCGACCTGGCGGTGGGCGTCATTATCGGCGCGGCTTTCGGAAAAATCACCACATCCCTGGTCAATGATGTCCTCATGCCGCCCCTTGGGCTGCTGCTGGGGAAGGTCGATTTCGCCGACCTGTATGTCGCACTCAACGGCGCGTCTTACGCGACCCTCGCGGACGCCCGAACTGCGGGCGCCCCCGTAATCGCCTTCGGCGCATTCATCAACACGGTGATCGAATTTCTGCTGATCGCTTTCGCGGTATTCATCATGGTCCGCCAGATCAACCGCCTGCGGGAAATCACGGCGCCCCCCCCCCGCCGACGCCGACGGAGAAATCTTGCCCCCTATGCCTGTCGGCGATTCCGATTGAGGCCAAAAAGTGCAAGTTCTGCACAGCGGACTTATAGGTCCGGCGAAGCGCGCCGCTCCGCCGGAGGTAATCCTATCGGCAATTTACCAGGTGTGAATGATCCGCCGCGTCTTCCGTTCGATCACGACCGGGCGATCGTTGAGGATGACGTAGCTGTAGCGGTCAGGCTCCTGCACCTTGATGGTTTCGGGCAGTGGATACACCGTGACAGTCTGCGGCAGTTCCACGCCGATCTTGGCTTGCAGGGCCGGGTCAGTGACGTTGTTGTAGTGCTTCGTCACTGAGTATTCGCGGACCATCGCCCCCTGCTCGTTGGTGAAGGTCGTCGTGGTGGTGCTGGTCACTTCAGCGGCGAAGGCGCTGCCGGCCAGCAGGAGGGTCGCGGCGAAGGCGGAAAGCAGTTGCTTCTTCATGGTAATGTTCCCTATCCGGTTGCGGAGGCGCCCCTCCACGGCGGCGGGGTCCAGATACAAGGAATTTTCCCGGATTATGTTCCTCACCGCAGCGGGGCGCACGCGGAGCTGAATTGAGAACCAAGCGGGCTTTTTGCTACAGTTCACCGACATTGGGAGACATTATTCATGCGTCAGCATCGTATCGCGGCTATTCCCGGAGACGGCATCGGCCAGGAGGTCATTGCCGCCGGCCTTGAGGTTCTCGAAGTCCTCGCCAAGCGCGATGGCGGGTTTTCGCTAAGCGTTGAATCCTTCGATTGGGGCTCTGACTACTACAAGAAGCACGGCGTGATGATGCCGGCGGACGGCCGCGAACGGCTGCAGGGATTTGACGCCATTTATTTCGGGGCGGTAGGCGCCCCGGATGTGCCGGACCATGTGACCTTGTGGGGGCTGCGGCTCGCCATCTGCCAGTCTTTCGACCAATACGCCAACGTGCGTCCGGCGCGGATTCTGCCGGGGATCGAGAGCCCTCTGCGCCACGCTACGGCCGCAAACCTCGACTGGGTGATTGTGCGCGAGAACTCCGAGGGCGAATACGCCGGCCAGGGCGGACGCTCCCACCGGGGATTCCCGGAGGAAGTCGCCACGGAAGTGTCCATTTTCACCCGCGCCGGCGTCACGCGCATTATGAAGTTCGCCTTCGAGATGGCGCGGTCCCGGCCACGCAAATTGCTCACCGTTGTCACCAAATCTAACGCCCAGCGCTACGGCCTGGTCATGTGGGACGACATCGCCGCCGAAGTGGCCCTGCAGTATCCCGACGTCACCTGGGACAAGATGCTGGTGGACGCCATGACCATGCGCATGGTGCTGAAGCCGGAAACCCTCGACACTATCGTCGCCACCAATCTGCACGCGGACATTCTCTCGGATCTGGCTGCCGCCCTGGTTGGGTCGCTCGGGATCGCGCCCACCGCCAATCTCAACCCGGAGCGGCAGTTCCCTTCCATGTTCGAGCCCATCCATGGCTCGGCCTTCGACATCATGGGCAAGGGCATCGCCAATCCCCTGGGCACGTTCTGGACGGCCACGCTGATGCTCGACCATCTGGGCGAAAAAACCGCGTCCTTGCGGCTGATGCGGGCCATTGAACGGGTCACCGCGGACCCTAAACTGCATACGCCGGATCTAGGCGGCAAAGCCACCACACGGGCCGTCACCGATGCTATGATCGCCATCCTCCGCGGTGACAACACCTAAGGATACCCATGACTAAAGGCAGCGCCTTCGTTCCTCACGACCTGAAGGCCCCGATTAAGGGCGCGGCTTCGGGGCCGTTGTCGGGCCTCACCTGCGTCGTGAAGGATATGTACGACATCGCCGGCGAAGTCTCCGGCGGCGGCAATCCGGCCTGGCTCGCGGATCACAAGCCGGCCACGTCCAATGCCGATGCGGTGGCCAGGGTCCTGGCCGCTGGCGCCACGATCACCGGCAAGACCATTTGCGAGGAATTCTTCTTCAGCATCCTCGGCATGAACCCCCATTACGGCACCCCCATCAACCCGCGGACGCCCAACCGCATTCCCGGCGGCTCGTCCAGCGGTTCGGCCGCGGCCGTGGCCGGCGGCGCCGCCGATTTCGCGCTCGGCAGCGACACCGGCGGCTCCGTTCGCATTCCGGCCATGGTCAACGGTCTCTACGCAATTCGCCCAACCCATGGTCGTGTCAGCCTCAAGGGCGCCATGGCCATGGCCGACACCTTCGACACCGCCGGGTGGTTCACGGCCGGAGCGGGCCTATTGCGCAAGGTCGGCGGCGTGATGCTGCAAGGGGCTGCCGTCAATGCGCCGGTCACCAAGATTGTGACGGGCAAAGATATCATGGGCCTAGCAGATCCCGCCGTGGCGGCAGCCTTCGCACGCTTCATGGGCCGCGTCGGGGCTGGGCTGCCGCGATCGACCGAAGTCACCGTGGCGCCCGACGGCTTTGATGATTGGCGCGAAACATTCCGTGTCATCCAGGGCCGCGAGGTCTGGGAGGTCTATGGCGCCTGGCTCGACACCCATGGCAACGCCAACCCGGGGCCCGGCACGAAAGAGCGCCTGGCCTATGCCAAGACCGTGACCAAAGAGGCTGCGGACGCGGCACGCATGCATATGGGCAACATCCGCAACCATGTCCGGGGCCTGGTCCCACAGGGTACGGTGCTGGTGATGCCCACCGCGCCGGCCGTCGGGCCCCTGCTCACCGCCAGTGCCTCGGAATTCGACAGCTTCCGCACCCGGGTCATGAGCTACACCTGTATCTCCGGGCACGGCGGTCTGCCCCAGGTGACCATGCCGGCAGGCACCATCGACGGCGTGCCCATTGGCGTGTCGCTGCTGGGCTGGCCCGGCGCCGACGAAACCCTGCTCGACCTTGCGGTAACTTTGAGCCGCTTCTGCGGTGACTAAGGACTCATCATGGCGCACGACATCGTCTTTATCCCAAGCCAGTTGCTCACGGCCGACCTATGGGCGCCGCAGGTGGCGGCGTTCAAGGGCAAGGCCGGCTGCACGGTCGCCAGCAACCGCAGCGCCGACACCATCGCCGGCATCGCCGCCGCGCTCCTCGCCGCGGCCCCCAAGACCTTCTCGCTCTGCGCGCACGGTATGGGCGGCTTCGTCGCCTTCGAGGTCTTGCGCCAGGCGCCCGAGCGGGTGGAGAAGCTCATCCTTATCAGCACCCTCGCTTCCGCCGACACGCCCGCGCAGACCGCCCGGCGCATGGGTTATCTGAAGCTGGTGGAAGCCGGTGACTTCGCCAAGGTGGTGGAGGAGCGCATCCCCATGATGATCCCGGCCGAGCGGCGGGGAGACGCCGCCCTGGTCGGCCTGGTGCGCAAGATGGCAGCCGACACCGGCCCTGAAGCTTTCCTGCGCCAGCAGAAGGCGATCATGGGCCGCATCGACAGCCGTCCGAGCCTCGAGAACATCCGCTGTCCGACGCTGTTGATCTACGGCCGCTTCGACGGCATCTCGACCCTCGATCACCAGCAGGAGATGCTTACCGGCATCAAGAACGCGAAGTTGGAGATCGTCGAAGACTCAGGGCACCTTGTGCCGATTGAGCGACCCGAAAAAGCCAACACGTTGATCGGGAACTGGGTCGGGCTTTAGCGTACTTCCTCGGTGGTGTGCACATCGGCATCGTGCTTGTTGGCCAGCGAGATCTCCAGATCGCAGAGTGCGGCCACGAAGTCCTGATCGGTGATGGACTTGCCGCGTTCAGCTTCGTGCACCGCTTCGTCCCAGTTGCCCGTCCGGCGGTGAATGTCCGAGAGCAACGCTTCGGCGCCGCCCTTTTGCCGAGGGTAAACCTTTCCCTGGTCCCGCGCGGCGGAAAGGCGAACAACCGCCATATGACGCTGCACGTCCGCGAGCCCCTTGTTCTTGGCGTCGTCGGCCACCCAGGCCGCATGCAGATGCGCGAAGCCGGCGTCCGCCACAAGGCCTGACTTCTCGGCGATGAACGCCCAGGCACGGAACTTCCGAACGTGATCAGGGACCTTCTTATCCGCGACCAGAGCGAGGTATTCGGGATTCGCCAGCGCTTCCTTTGCACCCGAGGGCGGCGAGGCTAATTCCGGGCAGATCAGCTTACAGGTCGGGCATTCCCGGATCGCCGTGTTCATGACATGGCGCCGCTCGGGCGCAGGCCGCAGATCGAGGTCGGGAGCGCTATGGCTATGCTCCTCGGAGGCCTGAACCCGGGCGCTGTGCTCGCTTTGGGTGTTGCAGTTGGCGCAGGTGATGTCGACTTTGCCGGGAGCAGCCATATTGATGTCTTCCTTTACGGTTATCGCACTGAGCCGCCTACCGCTTAGCGATCACGACGCCCCGTCGAAATACTCCAGCACCAGGCGTGCCACACGGCCCACGCGTTCGCTCACCGCACCCGTCGGGCCCACAATGTCGTTGTTATAGGAGGTCATGATGATGGGGCCAGACTTGGCATAGACGATACCCACATCGTTGGTGGTGGCGGTGGTGTCGCCGGTTTTATGGCCGATGGCCGGGCTGATGTAGAGCTTGAGGGCGCTCGCCACCGCCGTGCCGCTGGACAGCGTGTTGCGCAGCATGCGCCGCATCTCGTCGGTGCTGGCGGGACCCGCGAGGGTCCCCTTCTCAATGCCTTCCAGCAGTTTCCCCATTTCCGCCGGCGTGGCGATGCCGAACCAGGTCTTCTCATCGGCCTGTCGGGCGAGGAGCGCCTTGCCGAGGTCCGCATTGCCCGGGTGCTCACGAACCTCTTTTACCAAGGTCTGGCGCGCGGTGGACAAGGGCGGAAAGCTGGCGACCGTGGTGTCGCCGCAGCACAGAGCGAACACATCCTCATGCCCGAGGGTCGCGTATTTCGGGTCTAGGGTTGCGTAGATGCCGCGAAAGTATTCAAAGGTGGTGAAGTTGGGACGCATGGCGGCGAAGCCGTTGGCGCGCAGGAACTCGACGATCTTGGCCGTGCCGCCCACCTTTGCCATCATCAGGTCGGTGGCGGTATTGTCGCTGGTGATGACCATTTCCATGAGCAGGTCGCGGACCGAGGGATTGATGCCCGGTCCTTTGAAGCGAAAGATACCCGAGCCGCCGCGCATGTCATCGGCCTTCAGGACGACGCGTTCACTCAGGTTGAGCTGCCCGGCCTCCGCCATGCGGTAGGCCAGCACCAGGGTGGTGAGCTTGATCGTGCTGGCGCTTTCAAAATGGTCGTTGATCCTGACTCCGGCCTCTTCGCCGGTGCTGAGGTTCTTGACGTAGAACCCCGTCCGCGCCGGGAACTGGGCGAGCTCGGCCTCCATCAATGCCGTCAGCCTCGACTTGGGGGTCTCCGCCGCGAAGCCCGGCTGCATAAGCAAAGCCACGGTCAGCCCAATTATGCCGAAGCGCATAGATGTCCCCTTGGTAAGTCCAGACTGCCTGCAATGCTAGCACGGGGCGAAACCCGATTTCCCTGTCCTTTCAGGGGTCACAAAGCCCTGGCTTTACCTCCGTTACTTATTTGAAAACCTTGAATCCTCGCCCTTTCTTGCTTTGCCGGTCCGAGGCGTATGGCATCATCTTTCCCCTCTGGACGTCCCCTCCCCGAAAGGCCCTTCATGCCCCGCACCGGATTTGCCCTGCCCCGCCTGTTGGTGATTCTGTTTGCCACCAGTGCGCTGTCCTTCGCGGCCCTGGCGGCGGACGCGCCTCGGATCGTCGAGCGCGACGGAGTTTGGGCGCAAACCTACAGTGACATTCCGGCGGATCCCGCCGTCCGTTTCGGGCAGATGAAGAACGGCATGCGCTATGCGGTGATGCATAACGCGACCCCCAAAAGCCAGGTTTCGATCCGCCTGGTGGTGACCACCGGCTCCATGGCCGAGACCGACGCCCAGTTGGGCCTCGCGCATTTCCTCGAGCATATGGCGTTCAAGGGCTCCACCAAGGTGCCCGCCAACGAGACCATCAAGATTCTGCAACGCCTGGGGCTATCCTTCGGGGGCGACACCAATGCCTCCACCAACATGGACCTCACCGACTACCGCTACGACCTGCCCAAGGCCGACGCGGAATCCATCGATACAGGTTTGATGCTCACCCGCGAAACCGTGAGCGAGTTGACCCTGGACCCCACGGAAATGGACAAGGAGCGCGGCGTGGTGCTTTCGGAAGAGCGCGCCCGCGATACGCCCGGCCTGCGGTCATATATCGCGCAACTCAAGTTCCTGCTGCCCGGCCAACGCGCCGCGCAGCGCCTTCCTATCGGCGCGGTGGATGTCCTCAAGAACGCGCCGGTGTCGGAAATGGCGGCTTACTACCGCACCCATTACCGGCCCGAACGCACCACGATCGTCGTCGTCGGCGACATTGATGTTGAGGCCATCGAAGGCAAGATCAAGACCCTGTTCGAAGGTTGGACCAATCCCACCCCGGCGCCCAAGCCTTTGGATCTGGGCACGCCCGCGCCCACGCGCAAGACCGAAGCCCTGGTTGCGGTGGAGCCCGGCACCAGCTTTGAAATCAATCTGGATTGGATGAGCGCTTACGACAATTCAGCCGACATGGCCGCTCTGCGCCGTCGCGATTCCGTACGCGGCATCGCGGTTGGGATTCTCAACCGCCGCCTCGCCCGCGTTGCCCAGCAGCCGGAACCGCCGTTCCAGCGCGCCAGTGCCTCGCGCGGCAGCTCCATGCGCTCGGCGGAGATCGCCGAATTCTCCATCGCCGCCACGCCGGAGACCTGGGAAAAGGCCCTCATGGCCGCCGAGACCCTGCGTCGCCAAGCCGTCGAGTTCGGCGTCCACCAGAACGAGGTGGATGATGCGCTAACTGAAGGCCGCACCGCCCGTGAAGCGGCGGTAGCCGGCGCCAGCACGCGGCGCTCGCCAGCGCTGGCGGGAGCTCTCGAGGGCGCGGCGGTGAATAACAACGTCTTCACCACGCCGGCGCTAAGCCTCGAAATGTTTAATGCCAGCCTCAAGGACCTGAAGGCCGCAGAAGTGAGCGCGGCCCTCAAGGACATCTTCAAGGGCAACGGCCCGCTGGTATTCGTCTCAACACCCACGCCCATCGCCGGCGGCGAAGCCACGGTGCTGGCCGCGCTCGCCAAGGCACAGAGCGCGCCCATTGCGGCCACGGTGGCCGAAGTCGACAAGGCCTGGCCCTATACAAATTTCGGCAACCCCGGCAAGGAAACCGAGCGCCGGGTGGTGGACGACCTCGGCACCACCTTCATCCGCTTTGCCAACGGCGCGCGGCTGACTGTGAAACCCACCACCTATAGCCGCGACCAGATCCTGGTGAATGTACGGGTCGGAGAGGGCTACCGCGCACTGCCGCCCGATCAGTTCCCGCCATTGTGGACCACCAGCGCCTTCATCGCCGGCGGCCTTAAGGACCTCAACCAGGATGAGATCCGCCGCGTATTCGCGAGCAAAGTTGCCTCCAGCAGCTTTGGCGTCGGGGAAGACGCGGTTGAACTGGGCGGCGGCACCCGCGCCGCTGACCTCACAATCCAGATGCAATTGCTGGCGGCCTATATGACCGTGCCGGGCTACAGAGCCGAGGCCTTTGAACGACTGCGCACCAACTACAAGACCCGCCTCGAGCAGGTCAGCTCCACGCCCGGTAGCGTGCTGGGCCAGCATATCGGCCAGCTTACCCATAGCGGTGATCTGCGCTGGCACCGCCCGGACAAGGCGGAAGCCGATGCAGCCACCCTTGAGGCGCTGCAGGCCATGATCCAGAAGCAGCTCACCACCGGCGAGATTGAGGTTGTCATGGTGGGCGACGTGACGGTGGATCAGGCCGTGGACGCCATGGCAGCTACGTTTGGAACCCTGCCCGCGCGGTCCAAAGCTACGCCGCCACCGGCCAAGTCCCTGGCGGTGCGGTTCCCCGACGCCAAGGCTTCACCGCCGCCGCTCACACACACCGGCCGCGCCGACCAGGCCATCGCCATGATCGGCTGGCGCACTACGGATTTCTTCTCCGATCCGCAGCGGGCCCGGGCGACGCGCCTGCTCGAGCAGATCATGCGCATCCGTCTGACCGAGCAGTTCCGCATCGCAGAGGGCAATACCTACTCCGCGGGCACGGATTTCGAGGCGTCGGAGAATTTCCCCGGCTACGGCTATGTGGCGGGCCGGGTCGAGACCCCGCCGGCCAAGGTTGAGCATTTCTTCGAGGAGACCCAGAAGATCGCCGACGACATCCGCGCCAAAGGCGTGACCAATGACGAGCTGGAGCGCGCCCGCAAGCCGCGCATCGAGGCCCTCACACGCGCTCGGGAAACCAACGGATACTGGTTGTCCCTGCTGGGCGGCGCCCAGACCGACCCGCGCAAGCTGACCGCCATCCGCGAGAGCATCTCCGGAATCGAGAAAGTTACCGCCGGCGACGTCAAGAAATCGGCCGAGCTTTACCTGACGCCCGACCGTGCCTGGAAAGTGAGCGTGCTGCCGCAGAAGCCGTCGCTATAAGAACTCAATTGTCATTCTCCGGCGCGCCAGCGCGTCCGGGGCAATGACAGGGCCCGATGACTAGTGCCCGTCCGTCGCGATCCGGCCAGGCTCGGTGCGGCCATCATGCCCCATCACCAGAGCCAGGAAGCCTGAGAAGATCGCGAATGCCCCGAGGGCCACCAGGCCGTAGGTATAGCTTCCCGTGGCGTCCTTGATGCGGCCCACGATCACAGGCCCGACATAGCCGCCGATGTTACCCACCGCATTGACCAGCGCGATTCCGGCCGCGGCGGTTGCCGAACCGAGTACGGCAGTCGGCAAGGTCCAGAACTGCGGCAACGCCGCGTAGACGGTAATGGCGGACAGGGACAAGGCGACAAAGGCCACCACCGGCGCGTCGATCATAAAACCACTGATGCCTAGGAAAATGCCGCCCAGGGTAATGGGAATCACCACATGGAATTTGCGTTCACCGGTGCGGTCTGAATGGGCACACCAGAAATACATTGTCACTGCGGCGATCAGATACGGGATCGCCGTCAGCAGCCCCACCTCCTTATTGGAGAGCCCCCCGAAGCTTTTCACGATCTGCGGCAGCCACAGCGAAAGCCCGTAGAGGCAG
>CANISR010000097.1 GCA_947470105.1 Fidelibacterota bacterium
CGCAGTCTTGCCCTGCGCCATCAGAACCTCGATCTGCCTTAACTTGAAAACAATCTGCTCTGCGCCTAATCCACGTTTGCCCATCGTTAGCTCCTTCTATACGGGTCAATTCTCTCAAATCGACCGGCACAGAAAAAGCCGTCAGGTCACTAAGGATTCGTCCCCACAAACAGGCCCGCTCTACTGTTGCGCGTCCCCCGCGCCGGCCCCCGACCACCCCTTCAGGGCAGCCATCAGCCATTTCGAGAAGGTACCTGATCCCCCGACCATGCGCACGCGTTTACCTCGTGCGCAACGCTCGACTCAGTATCTTCCGACCCCCATGCGCCGTTCAAGACAAATATCATTATTTCAATGAGTTATGACAATTTTACAGCGAACTTTTCCGGCCGTTATTGCCGGCCCCGCCCGCTGTGCTAAGACCGCTGCTCATGTGGGGCGATATTGTCGATCTCCGGGATTTCTACGCCAGTCCGCGCGGGCGGCTGGTCCGGCGCCTTATTGCGCGCCGGTTGCGCGAATTATGGCCCAATGCGGCCGGCCGGCGTGTCCTGGGGGTGGGGTTCGCGGTCCCCTATCTCGGCATGTTTCAGGGAGAGGCGGAGCGGGTTCTGGCGGTGATGCCCGCCGGCCAGGGGGTCATGCGGTGGCCCGAGGGGGCGCCCAACCTGGTGACCTTGTCGGCCGAGGACGCACTACCGTTTCCGGACCGCTCCATGGACCGGCTGGTCCTGGTGCACTGCCTGGAAGGCAGCGACCAGTTGCGGCCATTTTTGCGCGAGTGCTGGCGGGTGCTGGCGGACGGTGGACGGCTGCTGGTGGTGGTCGCCAACCGCCGCGGCCTTTGGGCCCGGGCCGAGAATGCGCCATTCGCCCACGGCCAGCCCTATTCCATGGGCCAGATCACCCGGCTCCTGCGCGACAACCTGTTCGTGCCGTTGCAGACCGCCACGGCGTTGTTCGTGCCGCCGGTATGGTGGCGCCTGTTTGGCACTTGGGCCGCCGGCATCGAGAACCTCGGCGCGCGCTGGTTTCCGACTTTCGCCGGCGTGGTGGTGGTGGAGGCCGAAAAGCAGATTTACGCCGCACCGTTCTCCGGGGTGCCGGCCGCCGCCAAAGTCAAAGTACTGGCCCGGCCCGCGAGCAACGGCGTCAGGACGTTTTCCGGCGCGCCTTCAATCACACCTTCAATCGCGGGCAAGCACGAATAGCGCCTGCTCGCTGAGCAGGTTGGCGATCCTGTCGGTGGCAGCGAATTCGCGCTGCCGGCCGGCGCCGTCGAGAGCGAAGCTGTTCTCGATGCGCACACCCATGGTGCGGCACAGATCGATGAAATCCAGGATCGTGCACAAATGGATGTTCGGCGTATCGAACCATGAATCGGTGAGCGTCGGCGTCACCGGCATGCGGCCACCGAACATCACCGACATGCGCACCCGCCAATGGGCAAAGTTCGGGAACGACACGATCGCACGGCGCGCGATACGCAACAGTTCGTCTACCACTGCCGCCGGCTTGTGGGTCGCTTGTAGGGTCTGGCTGAGGATGGCGTAATCGAAAGCGCCGGCGGGATAGTCCTTCAGATCGCTCTCGAGGTTCCCTTGAATGACGGGCAAGCCTTGGCTCACCGCCGCCCGCACCTTCGCCATGGAGAGTTCCAAGCCGCGGCCGTCCACCTTCTTGAAGGCGGTCAAATACGCCAGCAGCGTGCCGTCGCCGCAGCCCACGTCGAGCACGCGGCTCCCCGGAGGAACCAGGTCCGCGACCTGCTGCAGGTCGACGCGAATGCGCGGCGCGGTCATGAGGGCCTCCTCGGCGTGAGTCCGCGGAAGCCGGCGGCGCCGTCGATAAAGCCCTGAAGCGTCTGATGAAACTCCGGCTCGTCCAGCAGAAAGGCGTCGTGGCCCTTGTCGGAAATCACCTCGACGAAGCTGACGTTCGCCGCCACGGCGTTGAGGGCCCGCACGATGGTGCGGCTCTCAATGGTAGGGAACAGCCAGTCCGACGAGAACGAAATCAGGCAGAAACGCACGCGCGTTCCGGTGAAGGCTTCGGCCAGGACGCCGTTGTTTTCTTCCGCCAGGTCGAAGTAATCCATCGCCCGCGTGATGTAGAGATAGGAGTTGGCGTCAAAGCGGTCAGTGAAGGTATAGCCTTGATGCCGCAGGTAGCTCTCCACCTGGAAGTCAGCGTCGAAGCCGTAGGTGAGCGCTTCCCGGTCCTGCAGGCGGCGGCCGAACTTGCGATGCAGCGCCGTCTCGGACAGGTAGGTGATATGCGCGGCCATGCGCGCCACCGCGAGGCCGCGCTTGGGAATTTTGCCGGCGTCGAGGTAGGCGCCCTGGCACCAATCCGGGTCGGCCATGATCGCCTGGCGGCCGACTTCGTGGAACGCGATGTTCTGCGCCGAGTGGCGGTAGGAGCCCGCAATCGGCACGGCGGCGAATACCCGTTCAGGGTAGCGGTGCGTCCACTCCAGCACCTGCATGGCCCCCATGGATCCGCCGATGACGCAGAACAATTGGCCGACGCCAAGATGATCGAGCAGCTTGGCTTGGGCCTGGACCATGTCGGGTATGGTGATGACAGGGAAGTGCACCCCCCACGGCTTTCCGGTCGCGTGGTTCAGGTCCTTGGGTCCGGTGGACCCCATGCAGCCGCCCAGCACATTGCTGCAGACCACGAAGAACCGATCCGTGTCGATGATCTTGCCGGGCCCCACCAGGTCGCTCCACCAGCCGGCTTTGCCGGTAACCGGGTGGACGCCGGCTACATATTGGTCGCCGGTCAGGGCATGGCAGACCAGGACGCAGTTGGAGCGTTCGGCATTGAGCGTCCCATAGGTCTGATAGGCCACGGTCACGCCCGGCAGGGTGACCCCCGACTGCAGCACCAACGGCTCCGCCAACAGCAAGCGGCTGCTGGTGGCTTCTCCTGGAATTTGGGGCGGCGTCGGGCTGTCGGGCGGCATAAACGGTTCCAGAGCGGGGCGGCGACGATATAGGGGTCAAAACACCTCCGGACCACCGCTATGTCAACGTTTTCTTTGATTTTGCGGGGGCGGGCAACTATGACTCGGGCCCGTTTCTACAGCCTCCAACGTCTGGAAAATCCGATGTCACTGCCCCAGCCAAAGCCGCAAGTGATGAGCCTGCCCATTTATGTCCCGGGCAAGTCGGCGGTGCAGGGGGCCAGCCGCATCATCAAGCTGTCGTCCAATGAGGCGGCTTTGGGACCCAGCCCCAAGGCTGCGGCCGCCTACGACGACATCACTCGCAGCCTTGAGCGCTACCCCGAGGGCGACGCCGCCGACCTGCGCGACGCCATCGGCAAGACCAACGGCATCGATCCCGAGCGCATCATCTGCGGTGCGGGCTCCGACGAACTGATCCTCCTCACCTGCCGCGCGTTCGCGGGTCCGGGGGATGAGGTGGTCTATCCCCGCTACGGTTTTCTCATGTACGAGATTTCCACCAAGAGCGTGGGCGCCACCCCGGTGGCTGCGCCGGTGCGTGATCTCACGGCGGATGTGGACGCCTTGCTGGCGGCAGTGACCGACAAAACCCGCATCGTTTTTCTCGCTAATCCCAACAATCCCACCGGGACCTACATTCCCGCCAGTGAGGTGAACCGTCTGCGGGCGTCCCTGCGCGAGGACATCCTGCTGGTGATGGACGACGCCTATGCGGAGTACGTGGAAGCGCCGGATTACGAAACCGGCATGACGCTGGCCTCCACCACGCAGAACACCATCACGCTGCGGACGTTCTCCAAGATCTACGGCCTGGCCGCCTTGCGCGTGGGTTGGGGCTTCGGCCCTGCGGCGATCATCGGCGCGCTTCAGCGCCTGCGTTCACCCTTCAACGTCTCGCGCCCGGCCCAGGCCGCGGCCATCGCGGCATTGTCCGACCAGGCCCATGTGGCGCGGCAGCGCGCGCACAATACGCGTCTGATGAAAGTAGTGCTGCAGCGCCTGCGCGGCATCGGGCTCAGCGTGCAGGATAGCCACGGCAATTTCGTGCTGCCGGAGTTCCCCGCGGGCGCGGTTACCGATGCTGATGCTTTCCTGCAATCCCGCGGCATTTTGGCCCGGCGGGTTGACGGCTACGGGCTTCCCAATTACTTGCGCATCACGCTCGGCACCGACGAGGAGATGGAAATTACCCTCGATGCTTTGGCTGAATTCGTGAGCGGACGTCGTGGTTAAAGCGGCAAAACCGCTGTTCGACCGGGTCGCATTCATCGGCATCGGGCTGATCGGCGCCTCCATGGCCCTGGCCATGCGCCGGGCCAAGGTCACCAACTTTATCGTCACCTGCGACAGCAGCGCCAAAGCGCGTAAGACCGCGCTCGACCTCGGTATCGTCAACGACGCCACCAAGGACTACGGCAAGGCGGTAAAAGACGCCGACCTAGTGGTGATTGCCACGCCGGTGCGCAGCTACGAAACCATCGCCAAAGCCATCGCCCGCCATCTCAAGTCCGGCGCCATCGTTACCGATGTGGGCTCGGTGAAGAAAGAAGTGATCGCGGCGGTGAAGCCGCATTTGCCGAAGAATGTGCATTTCGTGCCCGGGCATCCTATCGCCGGCACCGAACACTCCGGACCTGAAGCTGGGTTCGCAGAGTTGTTCCAGAACCGCTGGAGCATCCTCACGCCGCCGCCGCGCACGTCGGCGAAAGCGGTGGTGAAGGTTGCCGAGCTGTGGCGGCGCATCGGCGCTAAGGTAGATACGATGCAGCCCGACCACCACGACATGGTGCTGGCCATCACCTCGCATCTGCCGCACCTCATTGCCTACACCATCGTCGGCACCGCCACCGATCTGGAAGGCGACCTGAAACGCGAAGTGATCAAGTACTCCGCCTCGGGCTTTCGCGATTTCACGCGTATCGCGGCGTCCGATCCGGTCATGTGGCGCGACATTTTCCTCGCCAATGGTCCGGCGGTGCTCGAAATCCTGCAGCGCTTCACCGAAGATCTCACGGCCTTGCAAAAGGCGATCCGCAAGACCGACGGCAAGACCCTCGAAGACCTGTTTACCCGCACCCGCGCGGTCCGGCGCAGCATCATCGATGCGCGCCAAGCCTGAGGAGGCATGTATATGGCCGAACTTCATCTCGTCATCGCCAACAAGGCTTACTCTTCCTGGTCCATGCGCCCATGGCTGGCGATGAAAGCGCAAGGGGTCCCTTTCAAGGAAACCGTGATCTGCCTGCAGCAACCGGACACAGCGGCAGAGATCGCCAAGTACAGCGCCGCGGGCAAAGTGCCGGTGCTCAAGCACGGTGACATCACGGTGTGGGAATCCTTGGCGATCCTGGACTATCTCGCCGACAATTTCCCCGGCCACGGCTGGTGGCCTGAAAATCCCGCGGCGCGGGCCATGGCCCGCTCAATTTCGGCGGAGATGCATGCGGGCTTTACCAACGTCCGCTCCGCCATGCCGATGAATGTCCGCCGCAGCATTCCGGGGCGTGAGCGCACTGAGGCCATCAACGGCGACATCGCACGTATTCAGGCGGTGTGGGGCGCGGCGCGCCAGAACTTCGGCGCCGGCGGTCCGTTCCTGTTCGGGAAGTTCTCCAACGCCGACGCCATGTATGCCCCGGTGGTGACGCGCTTCAAGACCTACGGCGTGACTCTCGACGCCGTATCTCAGGCCTATAGCGATGCCGTGCTCGCTTCGCCCGCGGTCAAGCAGTGGTACGCCGACGCGGCCGCCGAATCCTGGGTAATCGAGAAGTACGAACTTTAGGGCGCCGCGCCCTGCGGCCAATCTACCGTGGGGACTTCGAACAGCTTGAGCGGTCCAGCCGACACCAACCGGTCCTGGACGGTCAGCGGCAAGCTGATCTCGGCCGCGCCGCCGGCGCCGGGCTTGGACATTAGACCGAGCATGGCCTTGGCCACGGCGGCTTCCTGTTTTCCCATGCGGCGCTCCTGCACCATGATATCGAGACCTTCGGTGAACCCCTGCAGCCGCGTGGTGAAGGCGCCCATGGGCTGAAGCCCCTGATCCAACGCGATGGAGCCTTCGCCGCGGATCGCCAACGGCGCCCAATCCAAAGTGAAATCCTTCAGGTTGACGGCGCCGCCGGCGTTGCTCCAACCGGTGAGCATTCTTGGCAATGCGCCGTTCTCCATCGTGCCGACGACGTCGGCGTTGAACGATACCTCACGAATGGTGTTGCTCAGCGGTGCGGGAAGTTTGCCCGGCACGGTGAGGTTTTCGATCATGAGGGTCAACCGCGACGTCACTGCCGGCAGAGGGCCGCCGCCTTTGCCCGACGCGGGAACCGCTGGTGGCGGGGCCGGCGGATTCAGCGCGATCCGCACGCCGGCTTTGTCCACATGGAGATGGGACGCATCTCCATTCCAACGACCGTCGCCGCCACTTACGTCCAACTGGGCGTCATCCAATACGCCATCATTGAAAGTCAGCGTCAGGCCGGCCTTGGCTGCGGTGAACTGCAGCGGCGGGTTTTCCAGCCAGGGGCTGGCGACCCGATGCGTGCCGGTCAGGTCGAGGGTGATGCGGTCGAGCTGCAGCGGCGAGGCGCTCACCTCCACAGCCGGGGTCTGCCAGGTCCAGCGCCCTTTCTGCGGCGGCGCCGCGAGGTCGAGATCACGGATACGGATGGCTACGCGGAGCGGAAAGCCGGCCTTTTCGATGGCGCCGGTTTTGATGTTGAATCCTTCGGCGCGCCGGGCTTCCAGCCAGCGCTCAACCTCATGCGTCAGCATATTCGCGCTGAAGAACCAGGCGATGGCGTACAGCACCGCCGCGATGCCGAGACCGGCGGCGATCCCGACCAGAGTCTGCCCGCCGCGCCGCGTCGAAGATTTTTGTTCTGCCATTCACCACCCAATTGCATCTCTTTACTACGCTGGGCGCGACTCATGAAGCAACCTGCGTTCCGGCGGTTGACCCCGGCGGTCTCGGCGTTACAACGGCCCCATGGGTGAAATTGTCCCGCCTGCGCAAGTCCAGCCCGGTTTCTGGGTGTTCGGCTACGGCTCGCTGATGTGGCGGCCGGGATTTTCATTTGTCGAAATGCAAGCGGCACGCGTTACCGGCTTTGTGCGCGACATGTGCTTCTTGTCGATCCACTACCGCGGCACGGCTGAAATACCCGGCTTAGTGTGCGGCCTCATGGAGGGCGCCGGCGAATGCCGCGGACGCGCCTTTCGCATCGCCGACGACGCTGCGGACGAGATCATCGGTTATCTGGATGAGCGTGAGCTCATTACCGACATCTACCATCCGCGCACCCTTGAAGTGATGCTCGCGGACGGCGCCGTGGTGAACGCGCGCGCCTATGTAGCGGATACGACACATGCGCAGTTCGTCGGGGGCTGGAGCGATGACGAGAAGGCCGCCACCATCGTCGCGGGGCGCGGGTCGCAAGGGCGCAGTCTGGACTATCTCGCGAGCCTGGTGGCGCATCTCGATGAACTCGGCATCGGCGACGGCCATATGCACCGGCTGCTGGCCATGGCAAAGCTCAAGGATGCGGCTCTTTAGGCGGTAGGCGCTTCTGCTTGCGCACGTTCAGGAAGACCTGCTCGACCACGACCCAGAAGACGACCAGGCCTAGTATAAACAGGGCCACGTCGCGCGAAGTCCTGATCTCAATCTTGCCCAGCGCCATCAGCAGGACAAACACCCCTACTGCGAAGGCCACGGCGCGAAAACCGGCGAGCAGAGAGCGCTTCATAAGGTCCCTCACATTGCCCAGCGAATCTTGGCCGGATGATCTTGCCTGCCGGTCACCGGGCCTGCAAGGCTTACCGCCCCGCGGGCGGTCCGCGCAGCCGCCGGACAATTGCCGTAAACAGTCCTTTGGGCATCAGAGCGAGGTACGCCCACAGCACCACGGGTCCCAACACCACCAGGCCGGACTGCAAAATGACGGTGATCAGTCCCTCTTTAAGCCCTCGTACAGCGCTGACCTGGCCGACGAACACAGCCGTGCCCATCGCCGTCAATACCGCGGAAATGGCGATCACACACAAAAGCGCGGTGATACGCCCTGGTGTGGGACGGGGAAGCCGGCGTTTGCGGGGGCGAGCCAGGGAATATGCCATGCTCCGAACATAACCTCGCCGTTGGGCGCCCGTGGGGCAGCCTTAAGGCAATACCGTGGCGGACAATCCGAAAGCCGCTGCTCTGGCAGTGCAAATCTGCGGGCTGATCCAGTAGAGTGAATCATGCTCGAAACGGCCCTCACGGCTTTCGCCAATTTCTTCGTGGTCATCGACCCTATTGGCGTCGTGCCGTTTTTCGTGAGCCTTACAGCCGGCTTTGATCGCGCCAGTCGTCGCCGCACGGCGCTCAAGAGTGTCAGCATCGCCGCGGTCATCCTGCTGGTCTTCACGGTGCTGGGGCAGCCGTTGCTGCATTACCTCGGTGTATCGCTGGGCGCTTTCCGCATCGCCAGCGGCGCGCTGCTGTTTCTGCTCGCCATCGACATGGTGGTGGTAAAGGAAAGCGGCATCCGCACGACCACGCCCAAGGAAGAAGAAGAGGCGACCCACCGTCCCGACGTGGCGGTTTTCCCGCTCGCGATCCCGCTCATCGCCGGGCCCGGCGCAATTGCCTCTACGATTCTATTGCAGACCCAGAACAACGGAGATCCCCTGGCTCAGGCCCTCACGGCTGCGGTCATGGTGGGGGTGCTGGTGATAACCGGCATTCTATTCCTGGCGGCGGGCCCGATCATGATGATGCTCGGCGTGACCGGGGTAAATGTCCTGACGCGGGTGCTGGGCATCGTGCTCGCGGCGCTCGCCGTCAACAACATCGTCGAGGGATTGCGCGCGAGTTTTCCGGTACTCGGCGGCTGACCCGGATGATGGCCCGCATTGCCGCCTGGTGGGCGTCCGGCCCATCCCACAGGACCATGGCGATCCTGCTGATCGGAGCGGCCGCGGCGCTACTGGCGCGGTGGGCGGTGGCGGCGCCGATGTTTTCCCAGGAGATGGGGTTTGTCCCGTTCGACCTGCAGCCGCGCTTGAACCAAGGAATGCTGGTGATTCAGCTCGGCGCCGCCCGCGGCCACCCGTTGGGGGCGCTTTACGGCGCGTTCGTCATGGCGGACATACCGGTCTCGCTGGTATTGGCCTTCGTCACCGTCGCTTTCTGGCGCTGGCTGCATGTCCGTACGCCCAATCGCGTTTATGCTTTCCTCACGGCGGGCGGTGTGATGTTGCTGCCCATCGTCGCCGCCATGCTCGAGATGACCGAGCACCGCGCGGTGTTCAGCCTTCTCTACCAACGCGTCGGGGAAGCCTACGCGGACGCCATCGCTTTCACGGTTTCAGTGCACAACGTCAAGGTTGCCATGGCGGATTTGCGCGATGCCGTGACCTTGAGCTTTATGGCGAGCACGGCCGTTCTCGCTCTCCTGCGGCGGAAACTCAAGCGTGCGCCGCAGACGCCCCCTGAACAGACGTGATAGACTGCGCTGGCTGTAGGGGACGTCATGGAAAGCGCATCGGCCTGGGGCTATCTGCATATTCTGCTGTTCGCGTTGTGGCTGGGGCCGGAACTCGGCGTTTTTCTGGCGCTGCTGATGGTGAAGCAGCCCGAACGCTCCTTCGAAGTCCGCCTGGCCTGCGTCAACCTTGCGCAGCAACTGCATGTGGTTCCGCGTCTGTGCTTCGCCCTGCTGTTGCCGGCGGGTATCGAACTGACGCAAGCGCTCAACGTCTATCCCATCGCGCCTGCGTTCCGGGCCGCATTCTGGATCGCAGCGGTCATTTGGGTGATTCTGATCGTGATCGGCGCACGCAACCGCGGCACCCCGCTGGCCAAAGGCCTCAGCTACGCTGAGATCACGTTCGAAGTGCTCGCGGGCATGGGGTTCGTGGCCTACGGCCTCAATTCGCTGGCGACCGGCTCGCCCATCGACGATCCGTGGTTCGCCGCCAAACTGTTTCTCATCGGCACGGTGTTCTGGGTCGCGATCGCGGCCGAGCTCAGCTTCCATCCCTTCGTGTTGCCCTTCGCCGAAATCGGCGAGGAGGGTTCAACCTTCGAACGCGAGGAAGCCGTTGCGCGCGCGCTCAACAACACACTCAAAGCGATGGCGCTGCTGTTCGTGCTGCTCGCGGCCATCGCATTCCTCGGCAAGGCCAAGCCATTCTGAGAGTGTGTGCGCAAGTTTGCGTGACTTGCGAATTACTCGCAACTTCAAAACTTGTTGGCCTATAGCTAAGCCGTTACTATAGCGACGAAATTAGAGTGTGCGGGCGAGGGGGAGCAGTGACAGGTGTCACGGTCCGCAGCGCAAGATGATCCACATTTGGATCACAATTGAGCCTCAAGAATGAGTTCAGGCCGCGAACCCGCGGTCACCACGTGAAGGAGGGAGCTATGACGTCAATTTCGCGCCGTAACCTGCTGGGACGCGGCGTCCAGATTTCGGTGGGTGGCGCGGTATTGGCTGCCACCGGCTCCGCGATGGCTGCGGAAGAAAAGCTCTGCGCTGATCCGAAGGCCATGGATGGCGGCCAGAAGAGCATTCGCATGTCCCTCAACTATGTCGAGGTGCATACCAACCAGAACGAGTCGTGCGCCAAATGCGGATTCTACGCCGCAGACGCCGCCAACGCCGGTTGCGGCCAGTGCATGATCTTCACCGGCCCCGCCAATGGCAAAGGCCACTGCGATTCCTGGGCGCCGAAAGCCTGATTTAGCCCTACCTATTAATTCACGGCCGACAGGGCCCGCGCACCGCGCGGGCCCTGTTTGTTTTTGCGCCTTTAAAATTTATTAACTCCTAGGGCCCGATAGTCCCAGGATGGCTGCTCCAGGTAGGGGCAGTGTTATTCGGGAGCGGGTTATGGGTATCCAGTTCGACAGCATCACCGCGGCGCCGGATTGCTCGCTCACATTCATTGTGAACGACATCCTCGAGCGCGGCGCCCGCCCGTCGGCCTCCCATTCTTCCGGCCAGGCCGACATGGAGGGCTGGTTGAATGCGCTTTCCCGCCAGAATACCCCCATCGTTGCGTCAAAGAGCGGCCGGGCACAGCTTGAAGCCTGGCTCGACGCGGTCGACGCCCCGTAAGACAAGATTTATCCGCAAAGCCATGATATTTCACCGCTGAGCACAGCGGAGGGATAAATGGCGTCTACACGGAATCGCAGGATCAGTTATATCGCATCCGCGATCCTGGCTCTGGCGGTGCTCGGCTACACCGGCATTCTCACCTGGTTCTATTTCCACCAGGATGACCTGCTTTATCCGGCCGATCGGGGCGATACGCTGCCCGCGGCCAAAGGCCTCGCAGATTTTGTGTCAGTGCACATCCCGACCCCCGACGGCGAAACCCTCGCCGGCTGGTGGAAAACGCCGCCTGAGGGAGGCGGGGTGGTGCTTTATCTGCACGGGCAGACCGGCAGCCTCGGCACCCAGGACTATATCGTCACCCGGTCGCGCGACATGGCAGCGTCTGGGATGGGGGTCCTCGCCATCGATTACCGCGGCTACGGCGGATCCACCGGCCATCCCAGCGAAGCAGGGCTCATCACCGATGCCCGGGCGGCCTATGACTTCATCCAGCGCACAGCGCCCGGTGCGCGTATCGCCATCTTCGGCACAAGCCTCGGTACCGGCGTTGCGGTTGCCCTTGCGGCGGACGTGGAGGAGAGCGGCGTGCTGCTCGATTCCCCTTTTACGTCGGCACTGCATATCGCCGAAATGCGCTATCCCTGGCTGCCTTCATCGATCTTGATGCGCGACCATTGGACGTCAGACAGCCGCATTGCCCGGATCAATGCGCCGCTGCTGCTCGTTCATTGCGACGCGGACCGGACCGTGCCGCTGGCGGAGGGTGCGAGGCTATTTTCTCAGGCGCTCGATCCCAAGACGATGATCGTCCTCCCCGGCTGCGGCCATATCGAAATATGGAACGGCGCCGCCAAGGACAAAATTCTGGAAACATTCCGGGAATGGCTCAAAGAGCCCGCGGGCAAGAGCGGCTGAAGCGGCTCTCGAAAGATGCCCGGGCGGGTGAGACCCGCCCGGGATATTGCACCTACTTCTTGATGCTCTTGAGCACTTCGAGCGACTTGTCGACATGGTCGGTCGGGCTGATCTTGTCGTCGGCGGAGGACAGGGTCGCGAGGATCTTGCTGTCCGGCGCGATGACGAAGGTGGTGCGCTCGGTGAAGTGATGGTCGAGGTCGACGCCGCGGGTGTCCTTGGCGCCGGCCGTCAGTTCGCGGACGGACAGGTTGTAGGACTTGGTGATCTTGCCGTCGGCGTCTGACGCCACCGGGAACTTGCCGGCGCAGTATTCCGGATCGGCCGAGAAATCATTCAGGCGTTTGATGCTGTCCTGGGACACGCCGATGATGGTGGCGCCCACCGCGTCGAACTTTTCCTTGGCTTCGGCGAAGGTGTGGGCTTCCAGGTTGCAGCCCTTGGTGTAGGCGGCGGGGTAGAAGTACACCACCACGGGGCCCTTCTTCAGGGCGTCCTTGAGCGAGAAGTCGAACGGCTTGCCGGCGAGGGAAGCCTTCGCGGAAAAATCGGGGGCCTTTTCGCCGTTTTTCAGGGCGGCGAAAGCGGGCAGCGCGAGCGCGCTGGTCACGAGCACGGTGGCAAGGAAACGGTTCACGGGTTTTCTCCTCTATGAGCGTTTTAGGCTGAAGTGGAAACCGGTTCAGCCGATAAAACGCGATCAAATATGGATCTAGGGCGCGACAGCGCTCTAGAGGGGCAAGGTCGGGCATCGTACAGTGGCGGAGCATAGGGCATTTTCGGGGAAAATGCTGGCTTGTTCGCGCTTATATGCAGTGCAAAAAATCGTGAATTTCAGGCCTTTGCCGTTAGCGCCTGAAGGCCCCGCAGCGCCAAGTCGTAACCAGCGATACCGAAGCCCGCGATCGTGGCCCGGCAGGCCTTGGAAATATCCGAGGTCAGCCCGCGTTTGGCGGGATTGGAAATGTGGACCTCAACGGTCGGGTAGGCCACCTGGGAGATCGCCAGCCCGAGGGCGGGGTACCCGCTCATGAAGCCGGCCGGATTGATGATGGCGCCGTCGAATCCCTGGTCCCCCGCGGCGTAAACCCGGTTGATGACCTCGCCCTCAATGTTGGAGTGGAAAGTCTCGACCCCAATTCCCAAGGCCTCGGCGTAGTCACGGATGCGGGCGTCGTAGTCGGCCAGCGTCAAAGGGCCAAAGACATCGACCTGGACCCTGCCGCGCATATTCATTCCCGCGCCGTGGATAATGAGGACTTTGGTCATTAATCTCCTCAGAGCGGCGAGGGCCGCATATCGCGTGAGGATACCCTGCCGGCCGGAGCCCTACAACCTGGCCGCGCTGCAAGGGTCGCTTAAGGCGAATACCCTGCAATTTACGCGACTGGGCTTTTGCTTTGAGGCGCTTTCAGGTATCAGCCCCAGTCATGACTGACACTTTTGCTTTCGCCACCTGGACCGAGGCGCGGGATGCGGCGCATACCGCGCGCAAGTCCGGCGACGTCGCCCAGGCCATCGCGATACTTCGCGGTCTTGCTGCGGCATTCCCGACCAAGGAAGGCATCGCTGCCGCGGCGCGCGGTTTGCGCGCCTGCGGCCAGTGGAATGATGCGGTGGCGTTGCTGGAAGACGCGGTGGCGCTCCAGCCTGCAAGCACCGCTCTCACAATTGCGCTTGCCAATGCTTATGTAGAGAAGAAATACTTTTCCAACGCCATCGCTTGCGTCCAGGCCTACCTCGATCGTGTTCCCCAAGACGCAGCCCTGTGGGTCAACCTCGGCGGCCTCCATTTCGCCGCCGCCGA
>CANISR010000098.1 GCA_947470105.1 Fidelibacterota bacterium
CTGCTCAACGCGTTAGTTGCGCGTTGATAAAAGTGCTCAGTTCGGAAACGAAAGGCCTAAATAGTCGTTGAATCCAACCGCTAACCAGATCGTAACCAGCGTGATTTAGACTTTATTTTTTGGATAGTTAACGAATGGCGCTGGGCAGCAGCGGCACTCTTAACTATTTGAATTATATTAGTAAAAGTCCAAAAATCGCGTGCGTTGGCGATAATTTGGAAGTTTATCGGCTAATCAGGGGTTCCCAGGTGCTAAGCATCACGCCCTTGGGATAAACGCGTTGAGGCCGAACAACACGGCTGACCGCATTAGGGGAGAAACGCCGGCAGCGTGAGAGCAGGCGAAGCAGAGATGGCGCGGGAATCTTTCGAGGTCTACTACCACCAGAACGGCCGCTGGCAGCTTCATATGAGTTTTGAAGCCAACCAGCGGGAGCTTGCCATTCAGGAAGCGACCCTGGTGGAGGGCAAGTCGGGTTTTCCCACCCGCGTCGTGCGCGAAACCATCGATCCCGAAACCAACAAGAGCGAAGAAGCCGTCTCCTGGCAGAGCCCCAAGGCCAAGACCATTAACGACGCCGACAGCATGTTCGGCGGCGGCGACAAGGTCAAACAAAAGGCAAAACCCAAACTCAAGCGTCCGCCGCAGGCGCCGCGGCCTACCGCAGCACCCGAGCCGCGCCCGACAGCCGCCCCTGCCCCCGTTGGCTCCAAACCGGCGAAACAACCGCAGCGCAAGCCTCAGAAGAAAAAGCGCGGCATCGTCGGCGGCGTGATCATGGCCATGCTCACGAGTGTCGGTATTGCTCTGGTGATCTCCATCGTGGTGGCGCTGCTGGTCAGCCAGGCGCCGGCATTCGGCTTTCCCGCTGTCAGACAGCCCGAGACACTTCTCCTCGGCACCTTCGTGCTGACTTTTTTCTTCTCCTTCCTGACCAACCTGCACCGCCGTTTCGGGCTGCTCGCCATGCTGCGCGGCCAATCCAGGACGGCGCCGTCGAATCAGGACCGTGTGCGCGCCATGACGGCCAAAGCGCGGCCGCCGGTTCAGGACGTCGAGTTCGCCGATGTGGAAATCCAGGATTTGCGCGACAAGATCGCCGCCGAAGAAGAGGCCGAGGTTGAAGGCGAAGCCGAGACCGAGAACCCGGACGACACTCAGCCGCAAGAACTCGATGCCGATATGGATATGGATGCGCAGGTACAGACTGCTGAGCCGTCCCCTGCCCCGGTCGAGCAGCCGGCCGCGCCTGCGCCTGCCGCGGAAAAACCCGCCGAAAGAATTCAAGAAAAGAGTCCCGAGAAGCCGCCCGAGAAGCATGCAGAGAAGCCCGCTGAGAAGCCCGCAGCGCCGCAGAAGTCTCCGGCCGAGGTCGAGGCCCGCACCGGCCTGACCAAGTTCGTGGGCGAAATCGGCGGCCATGTGAATGTGGCGCAGCTCAACGCCTTCTCGCGCTTCGGCCTGAACCTGTATGTGGCGGGCGCGGGCTCGGCTGTCGGCCAGGCCAAGAAACTCGCGCGCGACACCCAGCTCGCGGTGCTCAAGGACGGACTGCAGCATGCCGGCAATACGCCGGACCGCGCTGAGGCGTTCTGTGTCGAGCTGCCGAGCTACGGCAAGAACCCGCGCTACGCCGGCATGATTCAGGCCGGGGTCAAAGCCATGCAAAGCCGCATGGGCGGCAGCGAGAACGCCGCCCACAGCATCACCGCACTGCTGAACGACTGGAACCTGCCGGAAAAGCGCCCGACGGTGCCATCGATGATCACCTTCATGTTCACCGATATCGTCGGGTCGACCGAAATGACGGCCCGCCTGGGCAATGCCGGCGCGCAGAAAGCCGTGCGCGCCCACAACACCGCCGTGCGCAGCGCGATCCAGGCCAAGAAGGGCCGCGAGGTCAAACACACCGGCGACGGCATCATGGCCACCTTCCCCGATCCCGCCGCCGCCGTCACCGGCGCGGTGCAGATCCTGCGTGACATCGCCACACACAATGCCGCCAACCCAACCCTGCAAGTGCAGGTGCGCATCGGCGTCAACGTCGGTGAAGCGGTGGAAGAGGAAAACGATTTCTTCGGCGCCGCGGTGCAGATGACCGCGCGTATCTGTGACAAGGCCTCCAAGGGCAATGCCTGGGCGTCGCAAGCCATCGCCGATGCCTGCAAAGGGCAACGCCTCGGCTTTATTCCCCGCGGCCGCTTCGAAATGAAGGGCATCCAGGGCGCCAAGATCCTCTACGAAGTGGCCTGGACCGAGGCCCATAAGAACGAGGTCGCCGACCTCTAATACTTGCTGGCGCGTGGCCGCCGCGATAGTCTCGCGGTTATGCGCATCGGCGTCTTCTCTCGCGCTTTCTTCGCCTTATGGCTTGCGATCGCGGCTCTTGGAGCCAATGCGGTCGAGCAGCGTGAGCTCGGCTTTGCCGTCATCGCCGCGACCGCTCAGGATGCCGCAACCTCACACATCATGCCCGACGGCACGGTCATGGCCGGCCCCATGGGGCATAGCCACGATCACGACAAAGCAGGCGGCCATACCCATAAGGGCCACGCCGATTGCGATTTGTGCGGCCTGGTGGCCGACATGGCGGCGTTCACACCGGCGGCTTTGGTGGTCTTCCCGCTGCCCCCGGAAGGCTTTGCTGCCTTTGTTTTGGCTGCACCTGGCACGCAAGTCAGCGCCGCCGCATCCCCGCCCTATTCCTCGCGTGCGCCACCCATCTTGATGAGCTGACCTCTGCTTCCTTCGGAAGCACAGCCGTACTCATCATTATGGAATCACGATCATGCGCAGCCGCCTTTCGAGGCCGCGGCTGCATGTCCTCACCGGACATGCAGCACGCGGAGTAATCTTATCTATTGGCCTTGCCGCCAATGCCGTCGCCGCCGAAGCAACCGACGAAATCGTCATCACCGGCAAATCCATCTCGGATGCCAATTACCTTCCCACCACCACCGCCAGCGTCCCTGCGGAGACCATCGCCAAGACCGTCAATGTCCTTACGCCGGAGGACACGGTCAAATACCTGCCGAACATCCTCATCCGGCAACGCCATATCGGCGATACTCAGTCGCCCATTACGACCCGCACGTCGGGCGTTGGCGCCTCGGCGCGCAGTCTGATCTATGTGGACGGCGTACTGATTTCGTCCCTGATTGGCAACAACAACACCAGCGCATCGCCAAAGTGGGGTCTTGTAGCCCCGGACGCCATCGAGCGCGTCGATGTACTCTACGGGCCGTTCGCTGCGGCGTACGCCGGAAACTCCATCGGCACTGTGGTCGCATTCACTACCCGGATGCCGGAAGGCTTCGAGGCCAATGCCCAACTCCAGGGCGCGCTGCAGGCCTTCGCGAAATACGGCGACGACAAAAGCTACGGTACTGTGCGTGTCGCGGGCGATATAGGCGACCGCATCGGCAATCTGGCTTTCCGCCTCAGCTACAATCACCTCGATAACCGCGGCCAGCCCCTCACCTACGCGACGGCCACTGTTCCGGCCGGGGCTAGCGCCGCGGGGACGCCTGTGACGGGCGCTTTCAATGATGCCAACCGCACCGGCGCGAAGGTGGTCGTGCTGGGGGCAAACGGCATCGAGCATCAGGTCCAGGACAATCTTTCCGGACGCGTCACCTACGACGTCGTGCCGCAAATAACCGTCGGCTATACCTTCGGCCTGTTCATGAACGGCAACGATTCCACCGTGAACAGCTATCTGCGCGATTCCGCGCAGCGGACGATCTACGCCGGTGCAGTCAACATCGGCGGGCGGGGCTACACCATCGCGCCCAGCGCTTTCTCCAACAACGTCTACCGCCAGGACGACGCGCAGCTTGCGCAGGGACTTTCGGTGAAGTCCGACACCGGCGGCGTGTTCGATTTTGAAATCGTCGGAACGCTGTTCGATACCCTCAAAAGCCGCCAAAGGATTCCAAGCGCGGCGCTGCCCGGCGGTTTCTCTTCTGGCGCCGGAACGACCACCAACCTCGACGGTACGGGCTGGTACACCGCAGACGCCAAGGGGACTTGGCGCCCGACGCCCGCGCACGTCGTTACCTTCGGCCTCCATCAAGACCGCTTCAAACTGAAGAATCCGCGCTACGCACTTACGGATTGGATTAGCGGCGCCGACGGCGCCAGGGTGTCCGCGAGTTACGGCAAAAGCCGCACGCAAGCGCTCTGGATCCAGGATCAGTGGGCCGTATCGCCGGGACTGGAAGCGACCGTCGGTGGCCGCCTCGAGCGATGGAAGGCGTTCGAGGGGCTAAATCTATCCACCGCGCCCGTTCTCAATGTCACGCAGCCCGCGATTTCTCACGACGCATTCTCGCCCAAGTTCATCCTGTCATATGGACCGACAGCAGAATGGCGCTTCAAAGGATCCGTCGGCCTAGCATACCGTTTCCCTACAGTGACCGAGCTCTATCAGGCGATCACCACCGGCGCCACACTCTCTGTGCCCAACCCCAACCTCAAACCCGAACGCGCCCTATCGAGCGAACTATCGGCGGAGCGGGTATGGGAGACGGCCAGCGTCCGGCTCTCGGTGTTCGAGGAGCGCATTCACGACACCCTGCTCTCGCAGTCGGCGCCTCTGCCCGCGGGCTCAACCACACTCGCGAGCTATGTGCAGAATGTCGACCGCCCCCACGCCACCGGTGTCGAAGTGGTAGCGCGGGCGCGAGACGTTTTTATGCCCGACTTTGACCTGTCGGGATGGGTGACTTTCGTGGATGCCAAGATCGACCGCGACGTGGTGTTTCCCGCTGCGGTTGGCAAGCGCATTCCGCAAGTGCCGCACTGGCGCGGCGCGGTGACGGCAACCTACGCTCCGACCGCCGCACTGGCTGTTACGGTCGCCGGCCGTTACAGTGACCGCGCCTTCGGCACGCTCGACAATACGGACTATTACGCCAACACCTACCAGGGGTTCGGCGCCTACCTGGTTGCTGATATTCACCTGCGCTACCAGGTGACAGACCACTTGGCCGCGGACGCAGGCGTGAACAACCTCAACGACCGGTCATATTTCCTGTTCCATCCCTTTCCGCAGCGGACAGTGGTGGCAGGGCTCAAAGTGAGCTACTGAGCGCATCATGGACACGCCGTGGAAGAAGTTGCTGATCGCCTTGGTGTTCGCCGTTGCCGGCATTGTCACCTATGTCGGCACGCGCGACCTGCCCAGGGGTCCACCGGTAGCGGCGCGCAAGGATTTCACGTTGCGGGACACCGCCGGTGCAACTGTGACCCTCGACAGCTTCAAAGGACGGTGGGTGCTGATGTTCTTCGGCTTCACCAGTTGCCCGGACATCTGCCCCAACGCACTTTTGAATGTGGGGCAAACCCTGGAGGCCATGGGGCCGGCCGCCAAGGAGATCCAACCAGTCTTCATCACCGTCGATCCCGCGCGCGACACCGCGAGCGTGCTGAAAGACTACCTGGCGAACTTCGGCGACAATATCATCGGCCTCACCGGTACGCCGGAGGAGATCAAGACGGTCACCACCCGCTATCAAGCGTCTTTTCGTAAACGCCACACCGACGACGGCAGCTACACCATGGATCACAGCACCGCCTTCGAACTGATTTCTCCGGATGGAATTTATGTGCGCGCGTTCCGGCCCGACGAGACGCCCCTGGAATTTGCAAAGACCCTATTGACCATCATGTCAGAGGCAAAATGATGAGGCCTGTTGTTATCGCCCTTGCGGCGCTTTTCTCTGCTGGGGCCGCACAAGCGGAGGTGTCGGTCTCCAACGCCTGGGTGCGCGAGACCATCGGCGCCGGCAAGACCAGCGCGGGCTACGCGCGCATCGTCAACACCGGAGCCGCCGACCGCCTCGTCAGCGTGTCGACGCCCGCGGCGGGAATGGCGGACGTACATCAATCGGTCGAGCAAGGCGGAATGATGCGCATGCTGCCGGTGAAGGTGCTGGAGATCCCCGCCAAGGGCGAAATGCTGCTCAAGCCCGGCGGCTATCACATCATGATTATGAATGCGCAAAAGCCGTTCAAGGTCGGCGATGTCATGGAATTCACCTTCACCTTCGAACACGCCGGCAAGATCACCGTACCGGTGAAGGTGGCGCCGATCACCGCAACCGCGGCGCCCTAACTACTTAAAGAAAGAAGCGGCGCCGGCCCGGGCCTTGTCTTTGTTGGCAATGGCGGCCTCTGCGCGGGTGATCTCGGCTTTCAGCTCGCTGATGTAATCCTTGAGGTCGCCGATGGACATGCGGCTCAGGTCCTTAAGCTGGGGCTTTTTCTTGATTGGATCGAGATCGTCGGTATCCATGGTCAACCTGCGATAGAACTGCGGCTACATCCGAATTATAAACTCTGACTCATGACACTTCCACAGACCATGCGCTGCATTGAGATCCGTGCCCCCGGTGGGCCGGAGCAATTGCAGTTGACCACCCGGCCCCTGCCCGTTCCGCGCGCGGGAGAAGTGCTGATTGCGGTCGCCTTCGCTGGCGTGAACCGACCCGACGTCATTCAGCGCCTCGGCCGCTACGCGCCGCCGCCGGGTGTGACCGATATTCCAGGACTGGAAATAGCCGGCACGATCGTCGCTCACGGCGAAGGCGTCACAACGCCGGCGCTCGGTGCACAGGTCTGCGCGCTGGTGGCCGGCGGCGGCTATGCGGAATACGCCACGGCGCCCGCCGTGACCTGCCTGCCGATACCGGCGCCGTTGTCGCTGGAACAGGCCGCGGCCTTGCCCGAGACCTTCTTCACCGTCTGGCACAATGTGTTCGAGCGCGGCGCGCTGCAGCGGGGAGAAACCTTCCTGGTGCACGGCGGCAGCAGCGGCATCGGCACCACCGCCATCCAACTCGCCAAGGCCTTCGGCGCATTCGTCGTCACCACCGCAGGCAGCGCCGAGAAATGCGAAGCCTGTGTCTCCCTGGGCGCGGATCTGGCCATCAACTACCGCACCCACGACTTCGCCGAAGTGATCGGCGACCAGACACCCCTGCAAGGGGCCGACGTGGTCCTCGATATGGTAGGCGGTGATTACTTCGCCCGGAATTTGAAGTGTCTGCGGCCCGACGGCCGGCTGGTGAGCATCGCCTTCCTCCAGGGGTCCAAGGTCGAAGCGGACCTTCTCCCGGTCATGCTCAAGCGCCTGACCCTTACCGGCTCCACCCTTAGACCCCGGGACGTGGCGTTCAAGGGGCGCCTGGCCGCCGCTTTGCTGGCGAAGGTCTGGCCGTTGCTGGAAGCCGGGACGGTTTCGCCTCGAATGGAAAAGACCTTTCCCCTGGATCAGGCTGCCGAGGCTCACCGGCACCTGGAAAGCGGCGGACATATAGGGAAAATTGTCCTCAGGGCCGGTTAAATCCTTGATTTTTCACGATTAGATTACGTATAGAATCCGGGTTTAGGTTTGACCCGCCGCGCCCAAACCCGATATATACCCCGAATCATATCAATCGGCCCGCGGCGCCCCTGGTGCCGCGGCCGGGTTCGCTTTGCCGGTACCGTCAGCCTTTTGGGTTTTCGGACTGGAAAGGTCGGGCCAGAGCACCTCCGAAAGGGACGATCATGGCGCTGCCGCTTATGCCAAAGGCAACCGCTGTATGGCTGGTGGAAAACACCTCGCTCTCGTTTGAACAGATCGCGGGCTTCACCGGCATGCACGAACTCGAAGTCCAGGCCATCGCCGACGGCGAAGTGGCCGCGGGCATCGTCGGCGTCAATCCGATCACCAACGGCCAGCTTACCCAGGAAGACCTGGACCGGGCGCAGGAAGATCCGCGCGCCAGGCTGAAGCTCAACAAGACCGATATTCCCCTGCCCAAGGCCCGCTCCAAAGGCGCCCGTTACACGCCTGTTTCCAAGCGGCAGGACCGGCCCGATGCCATTTCGTGGCTGCTCAAGCATCATCCGGAATTGACCGATGCCCAGGTCAGCCGGCTGATCGGTACCACCAAGCCCACCATCCTGTCGGTACGCGACCGGTCCCACTGGAACGCGCCCAATATCAAGCCGCAGAACCCGGTGACGCTCGGCCTTTGCACCGAGCCGGAACTGGAAAAGGCCGTGATCATCGCCCAGCGCCGCGTTACCAACGCGCAAAAGGCGGTCGCGCGCGAAGCCAAGCGCCGTGAACGTGAAGCCGCCGCGGCTGCGGCAGCCGCAGCCGCCGAAGCGGCTCCCGCAGAAGCTCCCCCGGGAAGTGAAACTGCGCCGGAAGACAGCGATCCCAACGGCGCCGTTTAGCCAGCTCCGGAACAAAGACGACTTTAGTCGGAAAAAAAGAAGGCCCATCGCGAGATGGGCCTTCTTGAATTTGGGGGGATCCTACCTCTGCCCACGCGGGAACGGCGAGTCTCCGTTTGTCTCCCGGCGGATTAGGCGCTGATAAATGAGAACGCGACGGCTCAGCTGACGACGCTCCGCGTCAGCTCGTCCTTTATCTTCAGCTTTTTCCTTTTGAGTTCGTGCACGAATTGGAAGTCAGGCGCTGGTCGTCGTTCTTCCTCGGTGAGGATATTCTCGATCTCGGCGTGTTTGGCTCGCAATGCGTCAAACCGAACTTCTTGACCCATGGATCGTGACCTCCGGTGGTTCAGGAACCTGGAAAGTGTAGGCTCACCCCTGCCCAAGTCCAGCACCGACCCTAAGGGCTTGAAGCGCCATAGGAATGCGCGCACGCACCGGTTACATTGGCACACCCGTGCCGCTTGCAATGAACCGGAGTCGGCCCGGCGCATCCGGGGCAGCGTTCTACTGGCGGTTCGGATGCGCTATAGAACAGGCCAATTAAAACAGGCGCAGCTATCAAGCGCCCAGGAATCAAAGACGCCAGCGATGCAGTGGGACCAGGATCAATTGAAAGTGAAGCTCGCCGAGCTGGAACTCGAGCATCGGGACCTCGACGACGTCATCAATAACCTGATCCGTCTGGCCGACTTCGATCAGATCAAGGTGGGCCGCCTGAAGAAGCGCAAGCTCGCGCTGAAAGATCAGATTACGTCGCTACGAGGTCGGCTGATTCCTGACATTATCGCTTAGGGATTCCGGCGCAGAAGATGGTCGGTGCGCGCAAGCGCAAGCAATCCACTTTCCCCAGGCCCCACGGCCGCCGCGGCGACGCTGATCGCCAAGGACATATCGATGCCGGCGACATTGTAGGCGCCGGTGAGAAGCTTCTCCCGGATCCAGGCGGCGACTAAATCTGTATCGAGATCGTGCAGGGGCAAGCTCACCACCCCGGCCAGGTTCGAACCGCCGGCGTAGCCCATAGTCGAGAGCCTGGCGGTGCGCCCATCACCCCGCGGAATTTCC
The DNA here is from genome assembly GCA_947470105.1 of Fidelibacterota bacterium. Lineage (GTDB taxonomy): Bacteria > Pseudomonadota > Alphaproteobacteria > Rhodospirillales > Rhodospirillaceae > SHVO01. The sequence continues at coordinate 9,301 of CANISR010000098.1, forward strand.
AGGTCGCGCAGACGGCTGGCGGCATCGGCCAGCGTGGCGTTAGCCGCCAGGACGCCCGAGGAGCGGCGTATGTCCTCATAGGTCGACACATGGACCATGATCGCGACCCAGGTGTCGCCGTCGGGCGGCTCCGCCGCCAGCGCTGTATCGAGCGCGCGGCCGAAAGCCGCCGGCTCCAGGATGGTGGCGCCCTCTTCGCCTTTATTACGCTGGCCGCCGCGCTCGTAGCGCTTCACCAGGCCGCGCAGGTAATTGATCTCCGCCACCAGGCCGGCAAGCGCCGCCTGGGTGGCAGGCGTAATCTGTTCAAACGGGATGCCGAGGATGGTGATGCGGTCGTCGCTGGGGGCGACCCGCGCCGTTTCGGCGTAAGTCTCAGCCGCCTTGTTGGGATGCCCACGCGGCGGCAAGCCCCCACGCCCCTGGCCCTGTCCCTCCAGGCGGCGATCCACGATCTTGACGGTGTCCGGCTGCGGAATATCGGGCATGCCCAGGTCTTCCCGCTCTTAATGTTCTTCCAGCGCATAGTGTCGCCGGGCCACGGAACACACCCAGCGTCCGAGACTAACCCCGGAAGCCTTTGCAAATCCTTACCGCTCGCGTAAGGCGGCTTGCCCGGGCCGGGTGCCGCCGATAAAGTCCCGCCTTTCTTTGCGGGGGACGTAACAATGGCTAAAGCCCCGAAGGCCAAAGCCAAAAAGACCAGCGCCAAGCGCTCACCCCCGGTGGTGGGCATCATCATGGGCAGCAGCTCCGATTGGGAGACTATGCGCCATGCCAGCGAACTCCTGACCGAGTTGGGTGTCGCCCATGAGTCCAAAGTAGTCTCCGCCCATCGCACGCCGAAGCGCCTCTACGACTACGCTGCCGCCGCCGAAGGCCGGGGACTTAAGGTTATCGTCGCCGGGGCCGGCGGCGCCGCTCATTTGCCCGGCATGACCGCCGCCATGACCGCCCTGCCTGTCCTCGGCGTGCCTGTCGAAAGCAAAACACTCAAAGGATTAGATAGCCTGCTGTCTATTGCTCAGATGCCGGGCGGAATACCGGTCGGAACCCTGGCCATTGGTAAAGCCGGCGCCAAGAACGCCGGCCTGCTGGCCGCTGCCATCCTCGGCCTCGCCGATCCGCGGCTGTCCGCCCGCCTCAAAGCCTGGCGTAAACGCCAGACGGCAGCCGTGGGCGAAGACCCTACCGCGTAATGGCAGCCCACCTTCCACCCGGCTCCACGATCGGCATCCTCGGCAACGGACAACTCGGCCGCATGCTGTGCTTGGCCGCCGCGCGCCTGGGCTACCGCACGCATGTGTTCGGGCCCGAGCACGACAGCCCCGCCGAACAGGTGGCGAGCCAGTCGACGGTCGCGGCCTATGACGATGAACCTGCACTCGCAGCCTTCGCCAATGCCGTTCACGCTGTGACCTTTGAGTTCGAAAACGTCCCGGCCAAGGCGGCCGCCTATCTGGCCGCCCATACCCACGTGCGGCCTAGCTGGAAGGCCCTGGAGATCGCCCAGGACCGTTGCAAGGAGAAGGCGTTCTTTGCGTCCATCGGCGCCGCCACCCCGTCCTGGGCCAAGATCGACAGCGTTGCGGACCTCAAGGAGGCCCTGACACGGGTCAAACCGCCCGCCGTGCTCAAGACCGCGCGTCTGGGCTACGACGGTAAAGGCCAAGCCAAGATCATGGACGCCGGCCAGGCCGAGGAGGCTTGGGCGGCCATCGGGGGTCCCACCGCGCCTCCCGACAGCGGCTATGCGGTGCTCGAAGCCTTTGTCGACTTTACCCAGGAGATTTCCGTCATCGCCGCCCGCGGCGCGGACGGTACCCTGGTCTGCTTCGAACCGGCCGAGAACGTCCACACCAACCACATCCTCGCCACCTCCACGGTGCCGGCGCGGGTTGCCCCGGGCACACTCGCTAGAGCAATCGAGATCGCGTCACGGGCCGCCGCAGCCCTGGACCTGGTGGGGCTACTGGCGGTGGAAATGTTCGTGACCCGGGATGGCGGCGTGCTGTGCAACGAAATGGCGCCCCGGCCCCACAATTCGGGCCACTGGACCATGAACGCCTGCGGCACCGACCAGTTCGAGCAACTGATCCGCGCCGTGGCCGGCCTCCCGCTCCGGGACCCCGCCCGCCACGCGGACGTGACCATGGTCAATCTCATCGGCGATGATGTGAACCGGTTGGACGCCTATCTGGTCGATCCGGCTGCTCACGTTCACCTCTACGGCAAGCAGTCCGTGCGCAAGGGCCGCAAGATGGGCCACGTCAACCTGCTCAGGCCAAAATCCGTTTAAAAACAGATTCTTCCGAATCGATCTTGAATCTTTGATTCAGCGCGAAGACCGCATCCGATCTGCGGCGCGCGCCATCATCCTGAGCGGGTTCGGCAACGCCTGAAGCCCCTCGGCAATCTTGGCTTTGATCTTAGGCACTTGCATGACGTCCTCGATGCGACGGTCGAGGAAGGCCCAGGTGGCTGAACACCCCTCGGAGCGGTCATCCAGCCAGAACAGTACGGTCGCTCCGTAAACCGCCGCCAGCAGACCGCGCTTGGTATAGAAATTGAAGTCCACGGACTTATCACCGGCGGCCCGCCAGATGATGTCCACCACCCGGTACCAGTTCTTGAGGACATTGCCGGCGAAGGCCGGATGGGGCGTCAGCGCCAGGGCGCGGCGCACCGCATCACGATGGGGCGTCCAACGCTCCAGCCGCAGCCGCACACCCAGGGCCACCTTGGCACGAATTTTCAAAGCCGACAGATCCTGGGCCTTGAGGTCCTCGGCCATGGCCCGATCGGCCATGTCCATGAAATGGGCAACGGCGTCGGCCACCCCACCCGGGAATAACCGCGGCACGGCGCCGGGGTGGCCGGCGGCTTCAGCGGCGCCGGCCAGGACTTTGGGCGTCCAGCCATCGAACGGCACATGGGGCAGTGCGGCGCGGATCACGGCATCCCGCTGCCCGGTTTTTTCTGCGGCGTAGCTTTCGGGTCCGGTCATTCTATAGGTGCTCCCTCTTCGTCCACCTTCACCGCCTTGCCTTTGGCGATGGCCTCCGCCTGGAGGACATCGACGAACGCCAGGGTCCGCATGTCCTTCATGCGCTGAGGATAGAGCACGCCGTCCAGATGGTCGCATTCGTGCTGCACCACCCGGGCATGGAAATCGTCGGCCTCGCGCACGACCTTCTGGCCGGAAAGGTCGGTAAATGAGTAGCGGATCTTGGTCCAGCGCGGGACCTTCCCGGTCAAACTCGGCACCGACAGGCAGGCCTCGAACTGCTCGGCCTGGACGCCCGTGAGCGGCTCGATCACCGGATTGATCATGACCGTGAGCGGCACCTCGACGCTGCCGTTGCGTTCGGCGGGCACGAAGAAGATTACGACCCGCTGGCCGACCCCCACTTGCGGTGCGGCCAGTCCCACCCCTTTGGCGTCGATCATGGTCTCGATCATATCGTTGACTAGGCTGGCGACGGCGGGCGCGGCGGCGTCCACCACGTCATCGGCGCGGTGCTTGAGGATGTCGGCTCCCATGCGGGAAATGGGTAAAACGGGCATGGTCGGGGCGGTTCCTTGTGGTTCTACCTGCATTTTATAGGCTGGCCGCCGGGACCACGCCACCATGGGCCTGCCAAATACCGCTATAAAGTGCGGGATTCGAGGGCTTTACCTGCGCCGGAGCGGGCTGTGGCGCGGCAGAGACAGGCCCCGCCAAACCGTTGCAATACGGCTAAAAATAGCCGTTTACAGGCTTTGCACGGCTAGAACCCTATGATATATCCGCGCCTCAATTTTCGAGGTTGGTGCTTTTTTCGCGCCGCCCGCACCGATGGAGACGACCCTGGTTCAAGTCATCGTTCGCGACAACAACGTCGATCAGGCCCTCAAGGCGCTGAAAAAGAAAATGCAGCGCGAAGGCATCTTCCGCGAGATGAAGCTGCGCAAGTCCTACGAAAAGCCCTCCGAGCGCAAGGCGCGCGAGAAGGCCGAAGCCGTACGCCGCGCCCGCAAGATGGAGCGCAAGCGCATCGAACGCGAAGGCTTCTAGTTCGAACCATCGGACTTCAGAATTTAAAAGGCCGCAGGATCTGCGGCCTTTTTTATTTGCCCATTACGGTCCGTCCCGCTCTTAACGGCGCGGAAACTCTTGCTCCCTACTCTCCGAGGATTCGTGCTCCGGGGAAGAACCCTCAAGGGTCCCAAGGAGATCAGCGAGGGGAGAACAGAGATATGTCCGCATTGGAAATCCGCGCCGCCAAGGCCGGCGACTCCACCGCTATCGTCGCGGTGGTCAAGGAGTCCTGGCTCTCCGCCAATAAGGACCTGATCCCCGGCGACAGCCTCTCGCAACTCGCCCACTCCGCCCACCTCTCCACCATGGTCGCCCGGGAATGGGGCCATATCCATGTGGCGGTCATGGACGGC
>CANISR010000099.1 GCA_947470105.1 Fidelibacterota bacterium
GGCCACTATCTCCAGCGAAAAGCTGGATCATTTCATGGCGTTCTTCGCTGCCACCGGATCACTTGCTGACAACGTGGCTGGGGCCATAAAAGCCCTCATTTTGGCCCAGGCGGGCCAGGGAGCCTTCAGGAAGGCCTGCAGGCGCTGCCCGCCGGTTGGCAAACATCCGGTATGGCCGCAGCGTCAGGCTGATGACCTTGATCGATGAATACACCCGCGAATGCCTGTCGATCCGTGTCGCGCGCCGGATCAACAGCTTCGGCGTCATCGAGGCTCTGGCCGATGCGGTGTTACATCGCGGTATCCCTGAGCATATTCGGTCGGACAATGGGCCTGAGATGACCGCCAAGGTCGTGCGTGATTGGCTGGCGCGGATTGGCTCGAAGACCTTGTTCATTGCGCCGGGTAGCCCCTGGGAAAATGGCTACAACGAGAGCTTCAACGGTAAGCTCAGAGACGAATTACTGAACGGCGAAATCTTCTACAGCTTCAAGGAGGCCAAGGTCGTGATCGAACAGTGGCGTAAGTATTACAACACGAAGCGGCCCCACTCGGCGCTCGGCTATATGCCACCGGCGCCGGTGGCCTATAGCCCGGTTTCAATGCCACTCGAACAGGCCGCAACCGTGCAGTAGACTAACATCACGACTGGTACAGAGAATCGGTCAGGTCAAGCGCTTGCTCTTGCACCTTTTTATTTTGCGCAATGTATTACAACGGTGCCCGAAGTCGCGGCCCTGAAGGCTATCGCCGGCGGGCTTGGAAGCGACAGCAGGCTGCGCCCGTTGCGGCGCACGCGACTTCGGTAAGCGCCATGGGCGTGCCCATCAAACCGCTGACGGCCTCGAGCATGCCCAGGATCGGCGTACACACCGGACGCGCAGACGGGCCGAAGCCTTGCGCGAACGGGCTGTTGTCGACTTGCAACTCAAAACCGTCCGGCTCCGGCGTTAGCCGCCATATGCCCCATCCGAGTTGGGGCGCCGTAGTGGCGACGAGGGCCAGAAGCGACGGATCCGAAGCCGTCAGCTGTGCTTGGTATTTCGCTGCAGACTTGGCGCCGTGGGTCACGATGGATTTGCGGAATGATTCCAGCACCGCGCGGCATGCATCTTCGGGCAGGGCGCTGAAGGCCGTCATCAACGCGTCAGGGCGGATTAGCATGTAGCGGACCGCGCCATCGCGCACTTCGCCGGTTGCGGCATCCCAGACCAAGCGTTCGCGGAAGGACGGCGCCATGCTGCTGCTCCAAGCGGCTACTCCGAAGATATTTGATACCTATACCGAAAAAATACTTTAAATCTATAATTTATCCGGTCTGCCGCGTTGGGGCGCGATGCCGGACCCAAACGGGGGACGTCCGCCATGATCAAGAGCCATCCGCTTAAGGGTAAGCATAAATTCAAGATCGGCACGTTTTCCACCAACGCCGACGGCGGTCTGGCCATGACCAAGGTCGAGGAGCGGTGGCGCGCACGCTGGACGGATTGCGTGAATGCGGCCCAGATCGCGGATCGTGCGGGGCTAGATTTCCTGCTTCCCATCGCGCGCTGGCGCGGATTCGGCGGTGCGACGCGGGCACGAGAGTGGTCGTTCGAAACGTTCACTTGGGCGGCCGGTCTGTCGGCGCTGACCGAACGCATCGCCATCTTCATGACCGTGCACGTGCCGATCGTGCATCCCCTTTACGCGGCCAAGTCTCTCGCGACGGTTGATCACATCTCCGGCGGGCGCGCCGGCCTGAACATCGTCTGCGGATGGAACCCCGATGAGTTCGGCATGTTCGGCATCACGGCGGTGGACGCGCCCTATGACCAGGCGGCGGAGTGGGTGGAGGTCATCCAGCGTGCCTACGGCCCGCAACAGCCGTTCGACTATGACGGCAAATATTATCAGCTCAAGGGCGTCGTCAGCCAGCCGAGGAGCCTCCAGTCGCCGCGCCCGGTATTCATGAACGCGGCCTTCGGGCCGACGGGGCGCGATTTCGCGGCCAAGAGCTGCGACTTCCTGTTCACGGTGTTCTCCACGCTGGAAGACGGCCGCAAACATATCGATGACGTCAAGGTACGTGCTGCCAAAGCAGGCCGTGATGTCGGCCTATATACCACCTGCCATGTGGTCTGCCGCGAGAGTCAGGCCGAGGCGGAAGCCTACTACCGCCATTACGCCGCCGAGAACGCAGACGATGGCGCCGTGGACTATCACATGTCCAAGAAGAAGGAGCTGGCGACTTCAACCGATTCCAAGGCGTTCTTTGAATATCGCCAGCGGTTCGCCGGCGGCGCCGGCACCTATCCGTTGGTCGGCACACCCGACCGGATCGCCGAGGATCTTATCAAGATGGCGGAGGCCGGGTACGAAGGCGTGGCGCTATCCTTCGTCAACTACACCTATGAGCTGCCGTTCTTCTGCGACCGAGTCCTGCCGTTGCTGGTGAAAGCCGGTCTTAGGCAAGCGTGAGAGAGCAACTAAACGCGGACGTACTGGGGGAGACAGCCATGAGCACTTCTGATGTAAGCCATCTGTCGGCGATTCCGGCGGAAGACGCGGACGCGGATACACTGTTCAAGAAAATCGCCTGGCGGCTCATGCCTTTCCTGACCATGGGCTATTTAATCTCGCAGATCGACCGCATGAACATCAGCTTCGCCAAGATCCAGATGCTGGACGAACTGAAGTTCAGTGAAACGATCTACGGCCTGGGTGCTGGAATATTCTTCATCGGATACTGCGCGTTCGAGGTTCCCTCCAACCTCATCATCAAGCGCATCGGCGCCCGCCTGTGGCTGGGCAGCATCATGATCGTCTGGGGGATCACATCCGCGGCGACGATGTTCGTCACCACGCCGATGTCCTTCTACGTCATCCGGTTCCTGCTGGGGGTGGCCGAAGCCGGCTTCTTCCCCGGCGTGCTTTACTACATGACGTTCTGGTTCACGTCGCGCCAGCGGGGGCGGATGACCGCGATCCTTATGACCTCGATCGCGGTGTCCGGCCTGATCGTCGGCCCGGTGTCGGGCGCCATTCTTCGGGGGGCAAACGGCGTCCTCGGACTTGGGGGCTGGCAGTGGCTTTTCTTGATCGAAGGCTTTCCCGCGGTCATCCTCGGCGTAGTGTGGTGCCTCCTTATGGAATCGCGGCCCGAAGACGCGCGGTGGCTGAAGGCGGAGGAAAAAGCCATGGTGGCGCACCAGCTTCGTGAAGATGCTCTGGCGGCCCCCCATGGCGGCGAAGGCGCTACAGTGTCCAGTGTTGTGAAGTCCTTGCCGGTTTGGGGATTGAGCCTGATTTACACATGCTACGGCATGGCATTCTTCGGGATCGTTTTCTGGTTGCCGACGATCATCAAGGGCACAGGAGTCGACGACCCGCTGACGATCGGCCTGCTGACGGCCATTCCTTGGGGCGTATCGGTGGTCGGCATGATCACCGTGGCGGCCTACACGGACAAAAAGCAAAACTCGCGTCAGGTCCTAATCGCGCTCGCGCTGCTGTCGGCCGCGGGATTTTCCCTGGCGCTTATGGCCAACAGCACGGCGGTTGCGCTGCTCGCCATGACCATCGCGATGTTCGGCGTGATGGCTTCCATGCCGGTGTTCTGGAACTTCCCGACACGGCTGTTCAGCGGTGTCGCCGCGGGGGTGACGATCGCGATCATCATTTCGGTCGGTAACTTCTCGGGGCTGATTTCGCCCTATGTGGTGGGCTGGTCCAAGGACACGTTCGGCACCTTGGATATCGCACTGTACCTGTTCGCGGGATCCATGCTGATGGCAGTCCCGTTACTTGTCGCTTTACCGCGGCGCCTGGACCCGCCTAAAACATGATCTCCAGCGGCGCTATAAATATGCGAGGAGCTCGCGGTTCATGATCGAGTTGTTCAATCCGCCCCACTGGCCACCGCCGCGCGGCTACACCAACGCCATCGTCGCCCGCGGCGATACGGTCTTCGTTGCGGGCCAAGTGGGCTGGACGACAGACGGTAAGTTTGCCGCTAAAGATTTCGCGGGCCAACTGCGTCAGGCCCTCATCAACATCGGCGAGGCGCTGGCGCCGTCTGGCGCAAAGCTCACGGACATCGTGCGGCTCACGTGGTTCATCACCGACAAGGCGGAGTATCTGGCCAGTATCAAAGAAGTGGGCGCCGCCTACCGCGATGTTATGGGCAAGCACTATCCGGTCATGTCGGTGGTTGAAGTCAAATCGCTCATTGAGGGCGACGCCAAGCTCGAGATCGAAGCCACGGCGATTGTGCCGCGCCGGTAACGCCGAACGCGGCATTCAAGTCGCACTGCGAATATTGACTGACTGTTCGGTGAATTATTCTTCCGAGTCCGTCGCAGTATCTGCGCGACACGGCATGAATGGCGCTCGGAGAAGGCGTGTAACTCATCTCATCGACGTCCGACTCAAGTCGCGCAAACAGCGAATGCTTTAACCATTAAGCATGTTGTGGCTCATATAGTTTAAGATTAAAGTGAATATAGAGTGAAATATAAAAGGCGCTGATGTGGCGGGTAGAGAACGCTTCGAATCGGTTGCTCCGATGGCCCGTCGCGCAGTCGATATAAACGATCGAATTAACTGGCGGTCTACATAACAAGTTTGGGGGAACACATGAGTGGCGTTCGTTATTTTGCTGCGGCCAAGATCGGTGGTTGTGAGTCCAACAGCTGCAATGAGTTCGCCAAGTCGTTGTTGAGCTCGACTAGCGCCGGAACATTGATTGCCCTGAGCACCCTTTTAGGGTCTCACGCGGCCTACGCGCAGAGCGCGAACCAGACCGCGCAAGCCGCCCCCGTTGAAGAAATCGTCGTCACCGGTTCGCGCGTTGTACGCGACGGCTACAGCGCACCGACACCGGTCAGCGTGGTGAGCGTGCAGGACATCAATCGTGACTCGCCCACGAACATTGCCGACTTCGTCAATAAGATGCCGGCGTTCGCCAACAGCACGAGCCCGCACAACTCGCAGACCAACGTCGGCGCCGGCGGCGCGGGCGTCAACAACCTGAACCTCCGGTCGCTCGGTTCCAACCGCACTCTCGTTTTGCTCGACGGCAACCGCATCGCGCCGGCGGCGCTCAATGGCGCGGTTGACACCAACTCCTTCCCCACCGGCCTCGTTAGCCGCGTGGACGTGGTCACCGGCGGCGCTTCGGCGGTCTACGGTTCGGACGCGCTCACGGGCGTGGTCAACTTCGTTCTCGACAAGACCTATGAGGGATTGAAAGGCACGCTCAGTGTCGGTCAGACGGGATATGGCGATGATCAGCGCTATCTCTTCGGCCTCACGGGCGGCTTCGGCTTCGCCGACAACCGCGGCCACGTGCTCCTGGCCGCCGAATACACCCGCAGCGACGGCATTCTGAACAACGGCACGAACAAGCCCTCGAACCGTCAGTGGGTCAACGACAGCTACTACTACCTCACCAATCCGGGCTACACCGCCACTAACGGTCAGCCGTTCTATCTGACGGGCAAGGGCTTTGGCTCCACCGTCTACACCCTCGGTAGCATCATCACCGCCGGTCCGCTCAAGGGCACGGCGTTCGGTGCGGGCGGCGTCCCGTATCAATTCAATTACGGCAGCGTCAACAACGGCACCGCTATGTTCGGCGGCGATTTCGCGCAGACCAACCTCTTGGGTGGCGCCAGCACCTATGGTCCGGCTCAGTCGCTGGACGCCTTGATCAAGCGCTCCAACATTTTCGCGCGCGTGAGCTACGACATTTTGGATAACGTCCAGTTCTTCGCTCAGTTCATGTACTCGCAGAACAACAGCGGGTCCTACGGCGGTCCGGGCCAGGTCAGCAACGTCATCATCAGCTCGGGCAATCCGTTCATCCCGGCGTCGGTGCGGGCGCAGATGACCGCGATGAAACTGACATCGTTCACGATCGGCTCCATCCTGGGCGACCTGGGCATGGCCGGTCCGCTCAACTCGCGCAAGATGAACGAGTACGTCGCGGGGCTCACCGGCAACTTCGACGCCTTCGACACCTCCTGGAAATGGGATGTTACGGCGGAACGCAGTCTGTCGCGGTCAAGCGTCGACGCATTCAACGACCTCATCAGGCCCAACATGATCCTGGCGCAGGACCCGGTGCGTCTGGCCAACGGCACGATCGCCTGCCGCGTCAACGCCGATGCCATCACCACCAACGACGTTCCTGAGTGCGTTCCGTACAACATCCTGGGGACCGGCGTGAACACCGCCGCCGCCATTGCTTATGCCAAGGGCGTGTCTCAGTTGGACCAAAAAATCCAGCAGGATGACGTGGCTGCCAGCATGAGCGGCCAACCGTTCTCGACCTGGGCCGGGCCGGTGGCGGTGGCGTTCGGCGTCGAACACCGGAAGCTGGGCGTATCAGCCGTCTCGGACGCGCTGTCGCAGCAAACAGCTTTCTTTGTCGGCAACTTCAAACCCACGTTCGGCAAATACTACGTCACCGAGGGCTTCGTGGAAGCCGACGTTCCCCTGGCGACCGATCAACCCTGGGCCAAGTCGCTCAACGTCAACGCCGCGGTCCGCGGAACCGGCTACAGCACCTCGGGCACCGTGGTGACCTGGAAGGTCGGCGCCACCTATCAGCCCATCGATGACCTGCGCTTCCGCGCGACGCGTTCGCGCGACATCCGCGCGCCCAACCTGGCCGAGTTGTTCCAGGCGGGGCAGAGCAACGTGGGCCTGGTGCTCGACCGCTTCAAGGCAGGCAACCCCTCGGTGCAGTACGCCTCGGTCACCATCGGCAATTCCAAACTGACGCCGGAAATGGCCGACACCACCGCCGGCGGCCTCGTCTATCAGCCGGAATGGCTCCCGGGCTTCAGCACGTCGTTCGACTACTTCAACATCAATATCAAAGACGTGATCGCCAGTGCCGGCGCCCAGCAGATCATGGATTCGTGCTTCGCAGGCGTTCAGACGTTCTGTAGCCTCATTACGCGCAACGCAGCGGGGAACGTCGGCACCATCTTCCTGTCACCGGTCAATACCCAGAAGGCGCGTGAAAACGGCCTCGATATCGAAGCCAGTTACTCGAAGAAAATGGACGAGATCGTCGCGGGCTGGGATGGCGCTCTCCGGGTACGCGCCATGGTCACCCACGTGTTCAACCTGTACACGCTCCAGCCCAGCGGGCTCTACCTGCAGACCGCCGGGGCCAACGAAAGCGGCCCGCCGAAATGGGTGTATAATCTGTCGGTTGGGTACGACAACGAGACCTACTCGGGTTCGTTGAGCGCCCATGGCTTCGGCAAGGGTGTTCACAATACCACTTGGGTGCAGTGCACATCAGGCTGCCCGGCCCAGACCACTTTTAGCGCCTCGATCAACGATAACGTGACGCCGGCGGTCATGTATTTGGACCTGAACCTGACGTATCATCTGAAGACGGGCAGCTCGTTCAAATCCGATATCTTCTTCACGGTCGAGAACCTCAATAATTGGGAGCCCAACTTTCCGATTATCGGCTCTGCCGGCAACTACAGCCTGCTGGGCCGGCAGTTCCGGGCCGGGATCCGCTTCAGCATGTAGGCGTGCTGAGGGTTAAAGTTTGCGAAGACTGAGGGATGGGAGAAGTCGAAGCATATGAGGCACCGCGGCGAGAAGTATAAGTGGTTCGTCGGAAGCGCAGCCGCCATCGCGGTTTCGCTCGTGCTGTCGAATTGTGCCCAACCTGCCTCCAAGACCGCGGCCGTGTCGAAAGACGCGGCCGCGCCGTCGTCCCGGGCCGCCTTGGTGGAGCCCGATGGCGGCGCCCCCAAGCACCTTCGCATCCTGACGTCCGAGCAATATCTCAATACATTGGCTTACGTTTTCGGCGACGATATCCGCCTGCAAACGGATTTCGCGCCGTTGCCGCGCGCGGATGGCCTGCTGGCTAGCGGCGCAGCTTTGGCCGGCTTCACCGGCGGCCAGATCGAACAGTATTACCGCACGGGCACCGCCGCCGCTGGTCTTGCCATGGACGCGCGCCGCCGCGAGTTCCTGATCAATTGCAAACCGGCGGATGCCCGCGCTGCCGACCGCGCCTGCGCCACCAAGTTCCTGGGCGTTGTCGGCCGCATCCTGTACCGGGGCCGCCTGACCGACGCTCTGCTGACCGATTCCGTGAACAAGGCCTCCGAGGCTGCCGACCGGCTCAAGGACTTCTACGCTGGCCTATCCAGCGCCCTGGAAGGCATGCTGGCCAGCCCCGCCGTATTGTTCGTCGCCGAGACGTCGGAGCCCGATCCGGCGCAGCCGGGCCGCGAGCGTCTCGATGCTTACTCTGTCGCTTCGCGGCTTAGCCTGCTGCTGTGGAATTCCGTTCCCGACGACGCCCTGCTGCGGGCGGGGGAAAGCGGCGAACTCATGACCGACAAGGGCCGCGCCGCGGCGGTTGACCGGATGCTTGCGAGCCCGCGCCTCGAGGCCGGTGTGCGCGCCTTCTTCGACGACATGCTCGGCTTCGATCAGTTCGCGACGCTGGCCAAGGATTCCATCATCTATCAATCCTTCAGCGCCGTGACCGCCCAGGACGCTCGTGAGCAGACGCTGCGTACGATCGTCGACCAGCTTCTCGTGAAAAAGCGGGACTACCGCGATCTCTACACCACCCGTGAAACATTCCTTTCGCCGGCGTTGGGGGCCATCTACGGCGTCAAGGCGTCGGGGTGGACGCCCTATACGTCGCCCAAAGACAGCCCGCGCGCAGGCTTGTTGACACAGGTGAGCTTCCTGGCGCTGCACTCCCACGCCGGCCGCAGTTCGCCGACACTGCGCGGCAAGGCGCTGCGCGAACTCTTGATGTGCCAGCCGGTTCCGCCGCCGCCCGCCAACGTGGATTTCTCGGCGTTGGAAAATCCCGACCCGAACATCAAGACTCAGCGCGCGCGCCTCGAGATTCACCGTACCAACCCGGTGTGCGCCGGGTGCCATAAGATCACCGACCCCATTGGCCTTGCGCTCGAGCATTTTGACGGCGCCGGCCAGTACCGTGAGACGGAGCGGGGCGCGCCGATCGACGCCAGCGGATCACTCGACAACCAGCAATTTGCCGACGCCGCCGAACTCGGCGCCAGCCTTCGCAATATGCCGGCCCTGACGTCGTGCCTGGTCAAGCGCGTCTACGGCTACGCCACCGGCGGCCCCACGGCGCCGGTCGACCAGGCGGTGCTCGCTTACTTTGACAACGTCTTTGCGCGGCAAGGCTACCGGTTGCCCGATTTGCTACGGTCGATCGCGCTGAGCAAATCGTTCGTAACCGTCCGGGATGTGCCCGCGCCCTCCCGGACGGCAAGTCTCTCGGCTCCCTAGGTTCATCTCACGCAGAAAGAGGTTTCCATGGCCAATTTCAACAGACGTCGCGTTCTTCGGGGCATTTTAAATGGTGGCGCGGTCACGGTCGGACTGCCGCTTCTCAACTGCTTCCTGAACGGCAACGGAAACGCGATGGCCTCCGGCGAGCAGATGCCGCTGCGCTTCGGCACCTGGTTTTGGGGATGCGGGATGAACGCCAAGGTGTTCACCCCTTCGAAATTCGGGGCCAATTTCGAGTTTCCCATCGAGACCGCGCCGCTCAGGAAGGTTGGGAAACACATCAACATGTTCTCGAACTACAACGCGTACCGCGATAACGCGCCAAACCTGTGCCACTATACCGGCTGGGTGATCACCAAGAGCGGCAGCGCCCCGGAAAACCGCGGTAACAAGCCGGGCGACACCATCGACGTGCTGGTATCCAAGAAGATCGGCAATACCACGCGCTTCCCGCAACTGACGGTGACCTCGGTCGGCGATCCGCGCGATTCCTATAGCTACGCCAGCGGCAATTCCAACGTCGCCGAATGGTCGCCGCTCACCTTCTACAAACGTCTGTTTGGTCCCGACTATCAGGACCCGAACGCGCCGACGTTCACGCCTAATCCGCGTGTGATGGTGCGCAAGAGCGTGCTGTCGAGCGTTATGGATCAAACTCAGGCGCTGAAGCAGGTTGTCGGCGCCGAAGACAAGATCCGCCTCGATCAGTACTTCTCCGGGTTGCGCGAGTTGGAGCACCAGTTCGATCTGCAGCTCACCAAGCCCAAGCCCATCGCAGCCTGCGTGCCGGTGATGGCCCCCGGCGCCGATCCGCGGCAGGGCCTGTCGGCGGAACTGGTTGGTCAGCGCCACAAACTGATGACGGATCTGCTGGTGATGGCCGCCGCCTGCGACCAGACCCGCGTCTTCAACATGTCCTATTGCGCGGCCTTCTCCGCCACCACCAAGCCCGGCTGGGACAAACCGCACCACACCACCACCCATGAAGAGCATGTGGATGAGGAACTCGGCTATCAGCCGACGGTCTCCTGGTTCACCATCAAGGCCATGGAGTGCATGGCCGACTTCGTGGAAGCCTTTTCGAAGATCAAGGAAGGCGACGGCACGCTGCTCGACAACAGCCTCATCTATGCCTCGTCGGAATCCTCGCTGGCGCGCATTCACTCCAACGACGGCATTCCCTTGTTCACGGCGGGCCGCGCGGGTGGCCGGATCAAGACCGGCCTTCATATCGATGGTAAGGGCGCACCCGGCAGCAAGGTGGGCTTCACCTGCCTGAAGGCCATGGGCAGCGATCTGCCGTCGTTCGGCACCAAGAGCAACATGGCCAATAGCGTGATCAGCGAGATCGCCGTCTAGACGGAGGAAAGACCATGCGCGTGACCAGCGGAACGGCGGGTTTGGCGGTAGCGGCGCTCGCGCTTCTTGCAAGTCCTCTGGCCACCCAGGCGGCTGAAGCGCCGAAGGCGCAGCCCTCGCCGGCGATGGTGGGATATGTGAATGAGCCTTTGCCGCCGGGTATTCAGGTGACCTTCAACGAGCGGGAAGGGGCCATCTTCGCCGACGCCAGCGGACACACACTCTATTCATGGCCGTTCCGGGCCCTGCGGCTTGGGCAGGTTGGAGACCATATCGGCCGGTCGGCCTGTACCGATCTTAAGCTTACGGAAACCGGCGGATTCATGGAGCCGTATCCGCCGGGGCTCATCTTACCGAATGTCGAGCATCGCCCCACCTGTGTACAGGCGTGGCCACCCGTCCTCGCGGCCGACGACGCCAAGCCGGTGGGCGGTTGGAGCATCATCACGCGTGATGACAAAAAGAAGCAGTGGGCGTATCGCGGCCAAGCTGTTTACACGTCTTACCTGGATCGTGAGCTCGGCGACGTGCTCGGCGCATCCAAATCGGGCGGCGGCCGGCACACGGGACGCGGGCCTGTCGGTCCTGCGGCAAACTTGCCTCCTGGTTTTGCACTCGTATCTTCCGTCACGGGCGGCATGCTCGCCTCCGAGGGGCGGTCGGTCTATGTCTGGGACAAGGACGGCGCCAACAAGTCCAGATGCACGGGTGAATGTTTGGAGCAATGGAAGCCCATTCTAGCGCCGCTTCTCAGCGAAGCGCGTGGCGAGTTTTCGGTGTTCGAACGCGAACCCGGCATCAAGCAGTGGGCGTTCCGAGGCAAGCCGGTTTACACCTACGCCGACGATCCTAAGGGCGGAGGCGCCACCTTCGACGGCGCCGAAGTGCCGGGATGGCGTAACTCCTATACGTACCAGACCCCGTCGCCGCCGAAGGAATTCAAATTTCAAGATACGACGACAGGTGTGGTCATCGCCGACCACCGCGGCAAAACCGTATACACATACGGTTGCGCGGAAGACACCGAAGACCAGCTCGGCTGCGATACACCTGACACACCCCAGGAATACCGCCTGGCGATTTGCGGCGCCGGCGATCCCGCACGGTGTTTGACGCAGTTTCCCTATGTTCCAGCCGCCAAAGGCGCCAAGAGCGAGAGCCGCCTGTGGAACGCCATGCTGATCAATCCCATGACCGGGCGCGTTGCGCCGGAAGGTCAGAAGGGCGCCATGTACGTATGGGCGTTCCGTGGCCGGCCGGTCTACACATTCGCGGGTGACCGCGAGCCGGGTGACATGTTCGCGGCCGGCTGGGGCGAGATCCAAGGATCGCGCAACGGGTTCACTGCGCTCGTGATGCAAGACTATTTTATGCGGTGATACGCGACGTCTTACAGCGGCCCACTACCTTGAACCCCACGATGCGGGAGAGTCCGATGAAATTGTCTCTGATGCTGTCGCCACGCGCTTTGATGGTTTCCTGTGTGGCCGCCGCATGGCTGGCGAACGCCGGGGGGACCGCCGCGGCGGACTCTGTCCTCAAGAATCGCAGCATCGGCTATGTCCTCACCGACGAGTACTGGGCGGTTTACCAGACCGCCGAGGGCAAAGACGAATGTCCGCAGGGCCTCATCAAGATGGGACCCCGGGAGCAGTTCCGCGAGCTGTTCCCCGAGGACGGCACCAAGCGCACGGTTGTCGAAACCCAGCTCATGCGCGAAGGGCAAATATGGCACCCATCGCCGGATTACAAGGAGCAGTTCCCGTATCCGGAAGCAGGCGGGAAATACTCCTACGGCGTGAATCTCGACGGCACCGTTGGACCCAACGATTTCACCAGCCCGGACGGCGAGAAGGGCATCAAGAACCAGCTCTATCGCGCCCTCGGCTGCAACGAGCACTTCCGGGGACCGGACGGCGTGCAATTCGCCCTCACCAACAAGATGGTCCGGATCGTTCCCTACAACCGGCTGCTCATTGAGCTGACCAATGTCGATGACCTCGGCAACGATCCGGATGTGAACGTCTCGATCGAGCGAGGGCTTGATACGCTTTTGACCGACGGTACCGGCGATCTCATTATTCCGGGCGGGACGCAGCGGGTCGATACGCGGTTCGGGAAGAAATACACCCAGCGCCTCCACGGCAAGATTGTCGATGGCGTGCTGATGACCGATCAAACCGATATCCGCATCATGCACACCCAAAACGACAACCCGTCGGAAGAGGTCTATCGTCGCGGCACATTCCGCCTGAAGGTTTCGGCGGAAGGCGCGCAAGGGATCCTGGCCGGATACAACGACATCGACAGCCTGTACTACGGCATGAACCGGAATTTGGGGACATACTTCCAGGCCTACGGCCGCCTGACGTCGCAGTCCCTGTACAAGAAGATGCGCGAATTGGCGGACGGCTTCCCGGACCCCAAGACCGGAAAGAACACCGCTATTTCCTCCGCCATGACCATGATGTTCAAGCAAGTCTTCATCGAGCGCCCGGGCAAGGACAAAAACAAAGAAGCGACAGCGCATTAAGCCTGCCCGGCTTCATTAAACAGCGATCTAACCCATAGGAGAGAGTGGCGATGGAGAATGTTGTCGAGAAGCTGATTGCCGATTTCGAGACGGGCCGTATCGGCCGCCGTCAGTTTGCCCAGACCCTGCTGGCCGCCGCCGCCGCCGGCGCGATCGCAGCACCCGGGGCGGCCTTCGCCGCCGCAGCACCCGCCGCCACCGGATACAAGACCAAGTTGATCGACCATCTCTCATATGGCGTCCCCGACTATCGTCCGGTGCGCGATTTCTACACCAGCATCCTGGGGTGGGAAGTTGCGGAGCAGGACGATAAACAGTGCCGCCTGATCTTCGGGCCCAATAAGACCGAATTCATCATCCGCAACCGGGCCAATCTTCCGAATGGCCCCTTCATCGACCACATCGCCTACTTAATCGATGGTAAGGACCCTGCCGCCCTTGAAGCCGAGTTGAAGAAGCGCGGGTTCACGCCGCGTGCGGACCATGATCCGGTGCACGGCTCCAGCTTCCACGTCAAAGACCCGGCGGGTCTGGAC
>CANISR010000100.1 GCA_947470105.1 Fidelibacterota bacterium
ACGCCAGCCAAACCTGATCGCGAAACGCAGGAAGGCCCCCCGCGGGGGGCCTTCCTGCTCGCCTCACTGATGCATTTTTACTCCGGCGCACCGATGCATTTTGTCTCCGGCGTTGACACCAGGACGGCGTCAGGGCGTCCAGGTCGATCTGGCCGGTCTGGCGTTCCCAGAAGCTGGGGAATTCGGTAACGACGATGCCGGCGAGCTTGCATTCCATGAGCGCCTGGAGCGGCTGCTCGCCGCGGTCGCGGGCGGTGACCACGATCTCATCGGCCTTGAGGCGGCGCGCTTCGTTGACCAGGCCCATGGGAGTTTCGAGGATCTTGCCCGGCAGGATCTTATAGGCGCCGAGATGCCTGGATTTCTGCTCGTTGCCCATTGGTATGAAGCCCACGGCCTTATAGGGGCTCCGGGAGTGGCCGTTGAGATACTCGACCTTGGAGGCGAGGTCGTCGATGCCGAGAACCAGGATACGACGCTCCAATGACGTGCCATTGAAGTCGTAGGCAAAGACGGCGCGACGGAACAGCACCGACGCCACGAACAGCAGCAGCGTCGCGGAGAGGGTTACACCGTAATAGAGCTTCAGGGTGCCGGTCTGGTCCAGGAAGGTCTCGGCGGCCGAGATCACCAGGGCCATCAGGAAGTACATAAGTACGCATGCGGTGAAGAGCCGCATGATGTTGCCGTAGGGATCCGAACACATCTCTCTATTGTAGAGACCGAGGCCAGACGCGGTCAGGAAGGCGACGACGCAGAAGATCGGCAGGAAGGCGTGCTGGGCGTAGAGTTCAGTGGTACCGCCATATAAGTACGTCAAAACCGCCAGACGGCTGACGTTATAGAGCGCGATGAAGATGGCGAGCTCGAACACGGCGAAAAACACCGCCCTGAGCGAAATGTGGTGGCCGAACACGCGAACCATAAAAAACGTACCTGTTGTGCGCGCCCGAATGCGGGCCGTATTGAGCGATCGGCACCCATAACGTCAGGTGTGTAAAAAGAGTCGCGCGCCCCGCATGAAAACTTGCGGGTATTCAGACACATACGCGCACGTGTTTGGCGCGCTGGCATTTCGCGCATCTACCTGCACGCAGACAGCGATAATCCGGGTCCTTCTGCAGCCTTTTGCTCTCGGAGTTTGAAAACTGCGCTGCACTATGCGCGCGACGCTGCATGAAGAAGTGCACGCTCTAGCGGAACGGACGCTCGCTTTCAGGCCGAATGCCTGGCGTGGCGCACGCAGCAGGTATCGTTTTTCGTCTGCTGGATGCAGAACCAACCGCCGTCGCACGCCGTTGTCGGAAGGCTTTACATGCCAAACAGGACCAAACCGGCCTTTAGTGATGTAAAGCTTTACACCGCTGCGGTGCCGCCGACGAAAAACACAACGTTTTGCCTCTGGCACGCTTCTTGCGTACATCCTCTGCGAGATGGACGCGGCACCGCCGCACTAAGTGAGTGAAAAAGGAGCTAAAATGTTTACGACTTTTCGCAAATTGGCGACCGCAGTGGGCACGCTCGCAGTCGCATTGGCTATGTCGGTCGCGGCGGAAGCCGCTCCGATCGGACACACTTCATTCGGCGTCGCCGGTGGCTTCCAGCTCACCAGCGGAACCGACCTCGGTAATACCAATTCCTTCATCATCACCAACGGCGGCGCCGTGACGGTGACGGCGGCGGATCCGTATGACCTCTCTGCGCTTATCACCGTGGGCGGCACCGGCACCTTGCAGGGCATCCCCAACCTGACCGCCTTCACGCCGATCACCAATTTCCTGCTGCTCGCGACCGGCGTTGCGATCGACCTCAACACCCTGGCCATCGACAGCCGTTCGGGCGGTCCCCCGGGCTTCCTGAACCTGACCGGCAAGGGCTTCCTGCGCGCCCCGGGCTTTGATCCGACCGCCGGCATCTTCAGCTGGACCGGCACCACCACGGACAACCTGACCTTCTCGTTCGCCGTGGAAGCTTCCAACGCAGTGCCGGAGCCGTTCTCGCTCGGCCTGCTCGGCCTCGGCCTCACCGGCATCGCTCTGCGCCGCCGGATGACGCAGAAAGCCAAGCTCGCCGCCTAACTTTCGGCAGCTTCGAGACCAAAAGAGGCCGGCCTCAAATGAGGCCGGCCTCTTCGTTTTTGCGGCGGCTGTGTATAGTGAGCGGAACGAAGCCAAGAGGACACATCCGTTGAGAAACTTCCATTTGCCCGGCCGTTCCACTGTTCACGCCGCCCACGGCATGGCGGCCTGCGAGCATCCCCTCGCCGCGCTCGCAGCCATAGACATGCTCCGAAAAGGCGGCACCGCCGCTGATGGCGCCATTGCCGCCGCCGCGGTGCTGGCGGTCGTGGAGCCCATGGCGACCGGCGTCGGCGGCGACGCGTTCTGCCTGGTGGCGCCGAAGGGATCGCCCGCCGTCGAGGGCTACAACGGGTCGGGACGGGCGCCGAAGGCGCTATCCCTCGCCCAGTTCGCCGGCCAGACCTTCACGCGCATCCCGCAGGATTCCCCCCATGCCGTGACAATCCCCGGCGCGGTGGACTGCTGGCTGGCCCTTCTCGCCCGCCATGGCCGGCTCGATGTCGCAACCGTTTTGGAACCTGCCATCGCCTACGCTACCGATGGCTTCGCTGTGACCCCGCGCGTTGCCTATGAGTGGGAGGTTATCGGCCGTCCAAAAATAAGCCGCAACGCCCACGCCGCCCGCCACTGGCTACCTGAGGGCAGCGCGCCGCGGGCCGGGGCGATGTTCCGCCACCCCGCCCTGGCGCGCACCCTTTCCGAAATCGCACGGCATGGCCGCGACGGATTCTATAAGGGCTGGGTTGCCGAGGACATGGCCGCGAGTTTGCGCGCCCTCGGCGGTATGCACGAAACCACCGACTTCGCCGGCCACACCGGCAATTGGGTTGAGCCGATCCGGAGCACTTACCGGGGTGTGGAGGTCTGCGAGATCCCGCCCAACGGCCAGGGTGTGACCACTTTGCTGATGCTGAATATCCTGGAGAATTTCGATCTCGCCGG
This sequence comes from Fidelibacterota bacterium, assembly GCA_947470105.1. Classification (GTDB taxonomy): domain Bacteria; phylum Pseudomonadota; class Alphaproteobacteria; order Rhodospirillales; family Rhodospirillaceae; genus SHVO01. The sequence continues at coordinate 3,024 of CANISR010000100.1, forward strand.
CTTGCCGCCACTGAGCGCCGAACGCCTGCATCTGGAGGCCGAGGCTACGCGGCTCGCCTTTATCGAACGCGGGCGGTGGATTGCCGACCCCGACCATTCAAATGAATCGGTGGCCCACTTCACCGACAAGGCCTTCGCCAAGTCCCTCGCGGCTCAGATTGATATGACCCGGGCCGGGACAGCGACACCCGCGATGCGCACGAGCGACACGACCTATCTTGCGGTGGCCGACGCCGAAGGCACCATGGTGTCCTTCATCAACTCGATCTATCACGGCTGGGGATCAGGGCTCGCGTCGGACAAGAGCGGCGTCCTGTTCCACGACCGCGGTCACGGCTTTCTGCTGGATGAACGTCACCCCAACGCCCTCAAGGGCGGCAAGCGGCCGTTCCACACCATCATCCCCGCGCTCGCGCTTAAGGACGACAAACCGTGGCTCGCCTTCGGCGTCATGGGTGGAGACTTCCAGCCCGTGGGCCAGACCCATGTGCTGACCAACGTGGTCGACTACGGCATGGATGCGCAGGAAGCCGTCGATTGTCCCCGCGCCTTCCTGTTCGAGGAGGTTCTCACGGTCGAAGACGGCATCCCCGCAGACGCGCGCGCCCGCCTCGCGGCCATGGGACACACGGTCAAAGCGGCGCCCGAACCTTTGGGCGGAAGTCAGATGGTAATGAGGGACTTTATCGAGGGAAGCGGTGGGGGTGGAACCTGGATCGGCGGCTCCGACCCCCGCAAAGACGGCTGCGCGTTAGGTTATTAACCTAACGGCGCTTCGGCGGACCTTTGAAGCGCGAGGCGCCGGACGGCGGCGGCGACGAGCTTTCGTCTTTGTGACGGAACACCAGGCGGCCCTTTTCCAGATCATAGGGCGAGATTTCCACGGTCACGCGATCGCCCACCAGGGTGCGGATGCGGTTCTTCTTCATGCGCCCCGCGGTGTAGGCGATGATCTCGTGATCGTTGGTCAGTTTCACCCGGTAGCGCGCTTCCGGCAGCACGTCGGTCACGACGCCTTCGAATTCCAGCAGTTCTTCTTTGGCCATATTTCTCTTTCCAATATTTGATCGCGTCAGTTGGCGGGGACACGTTCCAGGCCGCCGGCGTTGACATGTTCCCACATGCGCATGCCGCCGTTCGGCTCGGAGGTGAATTTGAACTTATTTGAGTCGCGGAAGCCCGCCTGCAAGGGCAACGGGCCGTCCAGGGTGAACTCGTCGGGGCCCGACGGACGATAAACGCCGACGCCGGCGATCACCAGGCCGCCGTCGCCGCTATCCACCACCGTCATGGGCTGCCCGCCGGGCTTGTCGTTGGGATTGGCGGGAATGCTGTGATAGGTGCCGACGTATTTGGCGGCTTCGAGTTTCAAGTCGGGCTTGAGCGGCAGCTTGCCAAGAAAATGCTCGAGCACCAGGGCCCGCACGCCACTGTGAGACATGGCCGGTTCCACCGGGCCGGGTTCGGCGGGCAGGTTCGCCGCCACAGCGGCCGTCATGTTCGCCGGCGGGGGACCGCCGCCGCCGAAGGTGACGAAGACGCCGACCTTGCGGTTCATCATGAAGAATTCCATGGAGCGGAAGGCGAGCGAACCGTAGTGCTCCATGACCTTCTCGCCGTTGTAGTCGTAGATGAAGAACTGCATGCCGAAGCCGCTTTCCTCCGGCACATTGCCGGCTTTGCGGGTATGCATAAGGTCAAAGCCCTTGGCCGACAGAATCTTGGCGCCGGGACCACTGGCGCCCATGGTGTGGGCAATCAGCCACTTGCTCATATCCACGGCGGTGGAATTGGTATCGCCGGCATAGGAGAACGCCGGGGTGATCACCGGGTAGGGCAGGGCCACCGGCGGCGCATCCGGCACAAACGCATACTGGGTCACCACATCCGGCCCCGGATGGGCGGCGTTGGTGATCTCGGTGTGAGTCATGCCGAGGGGCGTGTAGACATGCTCCTTCATATAGTCCTGGAGCGTCTGGCCGGTGATGTCCTCGATCATAAAGCCGAGGGTCGCGGTGCAAGGATTGCAGTAGTGCGACAAGGTGCCGGGCTCGCGCACCACTTCAGACATGCGCGCGGCGATGTAATCGCCGGCCAGCAAATGGGTTGGGCGGTCCGGACCGTCTTCATTGGCGACCGTGACGCCGACCATGGCCAAGCCACCCCGGTGGGTCAGCAGGTTCCAGATGGTGACGTCCTTGCCGGTATTGTTCTTGAGCTGGAACCGCTTGAGGTACTTGTTCACGGGATCGTCGAGGGAAGCGATCTTGCCCGCTTCCAGAAGCTGCGCCACCGCCGTACCGACAAAGGTCTTGGTCAGCGACGCGATGCGGAACTGGGTGGTCTCAGTGTTGACCGGGGTTTTGTTGGCCCAGTCGGCGTAGCCATAGCCCTTGGTGAATACAACCTTGTCGCCTTCGGTGACGGTGATCGCCAGGGCCGACACGCGGTGTTCCGCAAGGATCCTGCCGAAGGTTTCATCGGACCACTTTTCAACATCGGCAGCATTGAGTGTGGCCGCCACGGGGGCCACAGCCTGCTGTTTCTTGTCGCAAGCGGCGAGGCCGGCGCACAGCGCCAAGCCTGCGAAGCCGAAGACGACCCATTTTCCTGCGGTGGACGGCATGTGGACCCCCAGTCCGGTGAAGCGGCGGCATTCTAAGAGGATTCCCGCGCCACAGCGAGGGGCATAAATAGCCCCATAACTCCCGCAAAACACGGGGAAAATCGCCTTTTTCGGAACAAAGCCCGCAACCCCGCCGTTCGCAATCGACGACAGGGTTTCACCAAGGTGGATGTGAATATGGCCAAGTATTCCGAGAGCGCCGGCAAGGACGTGGAAAGCGCCATGAAGCGGCGCAACAAGGGTACGCTGAAAAGCGGCCCCGGCGGCAAGGGCGGCACGGTCAAGAGCCGTAAGCAGGCCATCGCCATTGGCCTCTCAGAAGCCCGCGCCAAGGGTAAGAAGGTGCCGCGCAAGAAGACCGCGAAGAAAAAGGCCAAGAAAAAGGCAGCCAAGAAAAGGGCGAGCAAGAGATAAGAGTTATAGTGCGCCGTCGCCGGTGTACGGCGTGAGCCCCAAACCCCTCATCCATATTGCCGACACCGTCGCCGGAATTCAGCGCAAACGCGCCGGCGCGGGGTTCGCCTATAAGACCGCGACCGGCAAGACCGTCACCGATAATGCGACCCTCGCCCGCATCCGGTCCCTGGTGATCCCGCCGGCCTGGACCGACGTCTGGATCAGCCCCAAGGCCAACAGTCACCTCCAGGCCACGGGCCGCGACGCCCGTGGACGCAAGCAATACCGTTATCACCCCACCTTCCGCGCCCATCGCGAGAGCCACAAGTACGCGCATCTTGCGGCCTTCGGCGCGGCGCTACCGTCCATCCGGCGCACCGTGCGCGCCCATATGGCCCGCAAAGGCCTACCGCGGGAAAAAGTACTGGCGACCATCGTCACGCTTTTGGAAACCACACTCATCCGCGTCGGCAACGCCGACTATGCCCGCGCCAACCACAGCTACGGCCTCACCACCTTGCGCGATCCGCACGTGGGCATCTCCGGGTCGGAGCTGCAGTTCCACTTCAAAGGCAAGAGCGGCAAGGTGTGGCGGCTCAAGGTGCAGAACGCGCGCGTCGCGCGGATCGTGAAGGACTGCCGGGACATCCCCGGGCAGCATCTGTTTCAGTATCGCGATTCCGACGGCCGCAGGCGCAAGATCGAATCCGGCGACGTGAACGCATACCTGCGCGACATCGCCGGCGCCGATATCACCGCCAAGGATTTCCGCACCTGGGCCGGCACGGTGCTGGCAGCTCTTGCCTTGGCGAATTTCGAGGCCCCGGAAAGCGAGGCCGAAGCCAAGCGCAATATCCGTGCGGTGATCGAGGACGTGGCCGGTCAACTCGGCAACACCGTGGCTATTTGCCGCAAATGTTATGTGCACCCCGCCGTAGTCGACGCCTATACCGCGGGCGAACTCAAGCTGAAGAAGCCTGCGCGGGCGGAAATGTCCTTGCGTAAGGAAGAAGCCGCCGTGTTGGCCTTCCTGCGTAAACAGCCAAGCCCAGCGGATAGTGGCCGAAAGGTTACCGCCAACTAGGGATTGAAGGTCCACATCCCCCGCACCCTTGACGATTCCTGCCGGCCCAATCACTGTCTGGGCAGCGATTCGGGGGTCGCCCCATGCCCAAACCCTTCTACGACGCCGAGAATTTCAACGGCTGCAGATCCATCGGCTATCTGGTGCGGCGGTGCCATAACAAGTTGATGCCGCGGGCTGAAGCCTTGTTCGCGGACGCCGAACTCACCTTCTCGCAGTGGGTGGTGCTCATGTCCCTGCGCGACAAGGACGCCGACACCTGCGCCGACATCGCCCGCCACATGAACCACGACACCGGCGCCGTGACCCGCCTGGTGGACCAATTGGAGAAGCGCGGCCTGGTGGCGCGCACCCGCTCCACCGCCGACCGGCGCGTGGTGCATCTGAAACTGCTGCCCGCAGGCAAGGCCATGGCGAAAGCGCTGAGTCCGCGCATCGTCGATTTCTGGAACCGCGTGCTGGGTGATTTTTCCCACGCCGAGGCGGCAGGCTTGATCAAACTGCTGACCCGCCTCGACCAGCGCCTGGATGTAGAGCCGCTGGCGCCAATAAAGCCCGCTAAAAAAGATGTCATGCCGAAGGCGCGCAAAAAAGTCGTGCCGAAGGCGCGCAGAAAGAAGGCCACGTCATGATAAAGCGCGCCATCACGGCAACCCTGATGGGGAGCCTCCTCGCGGCTTGTGTTTATACGCCCCCGACCGAGCCCCAGGTTCTTGCCGTACAGCCCGGCAGCCTTGGCCTCGGCGCAACCGCCGCGCCTGTCATCGGCGAAAAGTGGTGGACGGCCTTCGGCGATCCACAACTCGACCGCCTGGTTGATCAGGCGCTCAGCGGTAGCCCGACACTGGCGGCGGCCCTCGCCCGTCTGCGTGCGGCCCAGGCGGAAATCTCCGGCAGCCGCGCCGGCACCTACCCACAGCTCACCTTCGACGCCCAGGACCAGCGCACGCGGTTCAGCGCCAACTACATCATCCCGCCGCCCACCGGCGGTTCCACCCAATGGATCGGCACCGTGCAGGCCAACCTGGCCTGGTCGCTCGATCTGTTCGGCAAGCAGGATGCCGCCATCGCCAAATCCAGAGCCTCTGCCGAAGCTATCGCGCTCGACGCCACCGCGGCGCGCCTGGCGCTCGCCGGCGCGGTCACACAGGCCTATGTGGCGCTGGCGCGGGCCTATGTGTTGGCGGACGTGGCCCAGGACGCTGTCCACCAGCGTGAGGGGATTTCTACCCTGACCGCGACGCGCGTGCGCACCGGCCTTGAAACCTCCGCGGCCTCAAAGATCGCCGAAGCCCGGGCAGCGGGCGCCAAGGTGGACCTGGTGCGCGCCAAGGCGCTCACGGATATCGCGGTTCATCAGATCGCCGCCCTCATGGGACGCGGCGCCGACGCCTACACCATCACGCGCCCTAAGTTGAACACCGACGCGTTGGCCTTGCCAGAAACCTTGCCGGCGGACCTCCTGGCGCGGCGCGCCGATATCGCGGCGGCGCTTGCCCGGGTGGATGCGGCCACCGCCGGCCGAGAACGCGCCCGCCTCGCGTTCTATCCCGACGTCAATCTCCTTGGCAGCGCCGGTTGGGCCGCCATCGGCCTCGGCCCCTTGTTCACGTCATCGGCGGCCCAGTACGGCGTTGGCCCGGCGATTCACCTCCCGATCTTCGACGCCGGCGCCTTGCGCGCAGAATATGCCGGCGCCACGGCCCGTGTGGACCAGGCCGTGGCCGACTACAACGCGGCGGTAACCTCAGCCATCCGAGAAGCCGCCGACGCGATCACGGACCTGCGCAGCCTTCACGATCAGGCCGGCGAACTCGCCCATATGCGCAGCGCCGCCGATGAAAGCTACCGCCTCGCCGAGCAGCGCTACAAAAGCGGCCTGTCGCCGCAGCTCACAGCGCTCAACGCCCAGGACATCGTGCTTCAGGCCCGCCGCCAGGACGCTGCCCTCTCCACCGATATCATCGCCGCCCGCGTGACCTTGGTCATGGCGCTGGGCGGCGGATTTGTTAAGGAAAAAACTCATGAGTGATGCACAAGCAGATCGGAATAGCGCCCGCAAACGCGGGCTATCCGTCCTCGGCGCCGTCGTCGTGCTCGCCGGAGCGGCTTACGGCGCCTACTGGTTCTTGGAGGCGCGCAACTTCGCCACCACCGACGACGCCTATGTGGCCGGCGACGTGGTTGCCATCACCGCGCGGGAAAACGGCACCATCCTCGCGATCCACGCCGACAGTACGCAAAGCGTGAGTCGTGGTCAGGTGCTGATTGACATGGATCCGGTCAAAGCCAAGGTCAACATGCAGGCCGCCGAAGCCGACCTCGGCAGAACGGTGCGAGGTGTGCGCGCCAAGTTCTCTCAGGTGGGGGAAATCGAAGCCCAGATCGGCGCGGCGCGCATTCGTCTTGCCCAGGCGCAGAACGATCTGCGCCGGCGCACAGAGGCTGGCGACGGGGTGTCCCAGGAAGAGCTTATCCACGCCCGCGACGCCGTCGTCTCCGCCGAGGCGTCCTTGCGCGTGCTCGACAGCGGGCTGGCGCAAGCGAGCGCATCTGTGGAAGGCACCTCCATCGCGACCAACCCCGAGGTCCTCGCGTCGGTGGCCCAACTGCGTTCTGCCGCCATATATCTCGCCCACATGCAGCTCGCCGCGCCCGTGGCCGGCGTCATCGCCCAGCGCACCGCGCAGATCGGCCAGCAAGTCGCCGTCGGCACCCCGCTCATGGCCGTGGTGCCGGTCGACGCGGTGTGGGTCGACGCCAATTTCAAGGAAGGCCAGCTCGAACATATGCGCATCGGCCAGCCGGTCGAGGTCAAAGCCGACGTCTACGGCGGCGATGTGGTTTACAAAGGCAAGGTTGCGGGCTTCGCCGCCGGCAGCGGCAGCGCCTTCGCCCTGCTCCCGCCCCAGAACGCCTCGGGCAACTGGATCAAGATCGTCCAGCGCGTACCCGTGCGCATCATGCTGGAGGCCCAGGAGCTGCGCGAACACCCCTTGCGCCTCGGCCTGTCGGTGAGCGTGAAGGCCGACATCCGCAACGCGACCGGCGCACCGCTGGGTGCGCCCACCGCGGCCAACTCGGTGCGCGGTGACGCCGGCAGCGACGGCGGCCCTGCCACCGAAGCCATCATCGCCCACATCCTGGCCGCCAACGGCGCGGACAAATCCGAGTGAACGCACCCGCGGCCCCTGCCCAACCCAAACCGCTCGCGGGCGCACAGCTCGCGGTGACGGCCATTGCGCTGGCACTCGGCACCTTCATGCAGGTGCTGGATACCACCATCGCCAACGTGTCGCTGCCGACCATCGCCGGCAATCTGGGGGCCAGCACCGACCAGGGCACCTGGGTCATCACCTCCTTCGCGGTGGCCAATGGTATTGCCGTGCCGCTGACCGGGTGGCTGATGGTGCGGTTCGGCGTGGTGCGCACCTTTGTCTGTTCCGTGCTGCTGTTCACCGTCGCCTCGCTGCTCTGCGGCCTCGCCTGGAGCTTGCCGGCGCTGATCGTGTTCCGCATTTTCCAGGGCGCGGTCTCGGGGCCCATGATTCCCGGGTCCCAGGCGCTGCTGATTTCGATTTTCCCGCCGGAGAAGCGCGCCACCGCCCTGGGCATCTGGTCGATCACCACCCTGATCGCGCCGATCCTGGGGCCCATCCTCGGCGGCATCATCTCCGACAATATTTCCTGGGGCTGGATTTTCCTGATCAACGTGCCGGTGGGTCTGCTGGCGGCGGCTTTGTGCTGGACCAATCTCGGCAAGCGCGAGACACCCACACGTAAAGTCCCCATCGACAGCATCGGTCTCGGCCTCCTGGTGGTCTGGGTCGGCGCCCTGCAGATCATGCTCGACCTCGGCAAGGATGCGGACTGGTTTGCCTCCACCCATATCGTCATTCTGGCGATCGTCGCCGCCGTGGGCTGCGCCGCCTGGCTGATCTGGGAGCTGACGGAAACCCACCCCATCGTCGACCTGACCCTGTTCAAGAATCGCAACTTCGCGCTCGGCACGCTGACGCTGTGCATCGGCTATGCCGTGTTCTTCGCCAACATCCTGCTGCTGCCCCTCTGGCTGCAGGTGAACCTGGGCTACACCGCCACCTGGGCCGGCCTGGTCGCGGCGCCCAGCGGCGTCGTCGCGGTGTTCCTGACGCCGCTGACGGCCAAGCTCCTCGGCAAAATCGACCCACGCCGAATCGCCACAGTCGCCTTCGTCGCCTTCGCCGTGTCCTATTTCATGCGCGCCAATTTCACCAACGACGCGACGTTCTGGGATTTCGTCATGCCCATGCTGGTGCAAGGCATCGCCATGGCGACCTTCTTCGTCACCATGATCACCTTGTCGCTGGATGGTATTCCGCCGGCGCGCATTCCGGCAGCCTCCGGAATATCAAATTTCATGCGCATCACCGCCGGCAGCTTCGCCGCATCGATCACCACCACCATGTGGGACCGGCGCGAAGCCCTGCACCAGAGCCGCCTGGCCGATACCGCCACCACCTACAGCCCGGTGTTCCGCGCGGCCATGGAGCGCCTGAATCACCTCGGCTTTTCGGACCTGCAGGCGTATGCCCTCATGACTCACAACCTGCTGATGCAGGCTTACCTCAAGGCCAGCACCGATCTGTTCTGGGTTTCGGGTTGGCTGTCTGTCGTGGGAATCGGCCTAATCTGGTTCACGCGTCGCCCCGGCCGCGCAAAGCCGCCGGTGGTGGCCGCGGATTAGCGTGGGTCCTTTACCCACGGAGCGGCCTTGGCTATAATCCTTCCATGGCTAAAACCGCTTTCGGTCCTTCGCCCGCGCTGGTGCGCGCGCTGACGCGTCTCTTGCGTCCCCTGATCCGCTTGCTGATCGCCCGCGGCGTTACCTTTCCCTACCTGATGAACCTGCTAAAGCGGCTCTATGTGACCACCGCCGAGGAGTCTCTGGCGGCCGACGCCACCGTCAGCCGCCTGTCCATCACCACCGGCCTGCAGCGCAAAGACATCAACCGCATCAAGAGCGAGCCGCCGCCGGAAGTGGTGACGCCGCAGGCCACGTCCCTGGGCCCGCGCCTCATCGGCATCTGGCTCGGCGATCCCCAGTTTCGCGCCAAACGCGGCGGCGCCCGCCCCTTGGCGCGCACCTCCACTGATCCCAAGGAACGGTCCTTCGAAGACCTGGTACGCATGGTGTCCACGGACGTGCGGCCCAAGGTGATCCTCGACGAGTGGGTGCGCCTCGGTATCGTCACCGTGGAGAAAGGCGACATCATCCGCCTCAAGAGCGACGCCTTCGTGCCCGAGGAAGGCTTCGACGAAAAAGCCTACTACCTGGGCCGCAATGTGGCCGACCATATCGCCACCAGCGTCAGCAATCTGCTCGGCGAACAGGAACCATTCTTCGAGCGCGCGGTTTACTACGACCGCCTGTCGCCGGAGAGCGTCGCCTACTTGCGCAAGAAGGCCCGGGAATACGGCATGACCGCCCTCGTTGCCCTCAACAAGGACGCGCTCAAGCGTGCCGACGAGGACGCGGGCAAGGCCGGCGCCGACCGCCGCATGGCGTTGGGCATCTATTATTATGACGGCGCCGACGAAGGTGCTGCCGACAAGCCGCCGCAGAAGCCGGAAAAGGCCTGAGCCATGGCGCAACGGCTCACCGCCGCAGCTGGTCTGGTGTTCCTGGCGCTCTCGGGCACAGCCATGGCGGCAGCGCCCGCGGGCGTCTGCCGCTTCGCGCCGGCGGGCGGACCGGCCTCCATATCCAATGCGCTCGAACGCCTGGTGGCGCTTACCACCGACCAGCGCGGCATCGGCGGCACCGGTGTCGTTGCCCAGCGGGACGCCCGCCCTGAAGAACGCGGCCTCGGCGGCACCGGCATCATCGGTGTGGTCACGGGCTTCGGCTCCATCTGCGTCAACGGTTTAGAAGTGGAGATGGCGGCCGGCACCGCGGTCACCATCGAAGGTCTGCCGGCGTCGCAAGGCGACATCCGCCTCGGTCAACTGGTGGCGGTGGAAGCCTACGCCGACGGCCCCGGCCTTACCGCGGCCCGCGTCAATGTTGCTATCGCTGTGGCTGGCCCGGTCAGTGAGGTTGCGGCGGACCGCTCGCGTCTCACGGTGGCCGGCCAGAGCGTTTTGGCGACCGGCTTCGGCGGCAGCGCCGATATCCGCACCGTCAGCCCAGGCGACTGGGTCGTGGTCTCGGGCCTGCGCCGCGCCGACGACAGCATTGCCGGCAGTTCCATCGTTAAGCTGCCGGAGCGCGGCCGCGAAGTGTTCGTGTCGGGTACGGCGCGCACCAACGCCGGCGCCTCGGAGATCGGCAGCCTCGTGGTCGCGGCTCCGCTGACGGCGGGCGACACGGTGACGGTGCGCGGCCCTCTGACCGGAAATGTATTGGAAGCTCGCGCGGTCAACGTAACCAC
>CANISR010000101.1 GCA_947470105.1 Fidelibacterota bacterium
ACTACGGCGAATGTCAGAATAAGCCCGATCCCGCGGGGGTGATGATCGGCGCGCTGCTGGGCGGATTGCTGGGCAACGCCGCGGGCGGGCGGCAAAACGCCGCGGGCGCCACGTTCGCGAGAGTGATCGCCGGCGGCGCCATCGGCGCGGCACTCAGCAGCAATCTCGATTGCGAAGACCGCAGCTACGCGTACCGCACCTATTCCGACGGCTTCAATGCCGGGCGCCACAACGCTACCTACCAATGGAACAATCCCCGCGGCAATCGCCGCGGCGAACTGCGCGTGGACGACTATTACGACGACCCGGATGGTTTCCGCTGCGCCAGGTATACCCAGAAAATCTACATCGACGGGCGCCCCCAGGAAGCGGCCGGCCGCGCCTGCCGCCAGCCGGACGGCGCTTGGGCGATGATCGACTAGAACAGTCAGCGCGATATCGGAATCGCGCTGACTGCTCTCTCTATCTATTGGGGTCGCATCGGTTTTGCCGAAAACCGGAAGTCCGCTTTTCGCCGCGATGCTCTGGGGCGCGGGCTATTTCTTCCCCGCCATATGCGCCCAGCACTCCACCTCGACTAGGGCGCCCAGCGCGAGGCCGTTGGCGCCGATGGCGCAGCGGGCGGGCAAGCGGGCGGGCTTCTACGCCAGCACCCATAAATTCGGGCGCGCTTTCGAGTCCGTGGTCGCCGCCGGCCTTGGGGAATTCGGCCCGCGCATGGAGAACCCCAGCAACCGCTTCTGGCGCGCCGTCCAGGGGGAACGCATCGTCGGCACCATCGCCATCGACGGCGAAGACGTCGGGCAGATCATCGCCCACCTGCGCTGATTCATCGTTGACGACGGCGTGCGGGGGACCGGCGTCGGCCGCCAACTGCTGTCCGCCGCCCTGGCGTTCTGCGACGAACGCGGCTTTGCCGCCACCCATCTCTGGACCTTCCGCGGCCTCGACGCCGCGCGGCGTCTTTATGAAGACAACGGCTTCGCGCTCGCCGAGGAGCGGCCTGGAAACCAGTGGGGCAAGAAGGTGATGGAGCAGCGCTTCGTCAGAGCCAGCTAGACGGTAAGCTCAAGTCCGCAGCGATACATTCCCCTCAATGGCCTCCCAGGTGGCGCGTTCATGCGCAAAGGCGCGGGCATGGCGTTCGCTTTGCGCCAGCCACTTCGTCAACAGCGCGATGTCGGCGTCGGTCACGTCCCCCGCCGACAGGACGCCGATCCAGTCCAAAGCCTGATCGGCGATGTCTTGATCGCTGTCGTCGGAGGCGGGCGTCGAAGTCATGAGGTATCGGCCATTGATACGGGATGCGCAGGCATCAGATTACATGAAATGCGAATGATTCGCCATTGGCGGCCGCTGCCGGATTCAAACAAAAAAGGGCCCCAACCGGGGCCCTTTTTGCTGCGTATTTCATCCGCCTACATCTTGAACCGCACCCCGCCGCGGAATGTGCGTCCGAGCACATCGTACAGGGTGGTGTTGACGCCGATAGGCGCGGCGCCGATGCCGGTGCCGGGCGGCACCGGCGGCGGGTTCTTGTTCATGAGGTTCTCGATAGTCAGGAACGTCTCGACGTTATCCGTGACCTTATAGTTGAAGGCCGCGTCCATGTAGAACGCGCCCTCCACCTGATTGTTGTCGATGGTGAAGTGGTCGGTGTTCGACACCGGGCAACCGGACGAGCACTCCACATACGAGGTGTTGTATACACCGGCGCTGATGGCCCGCGCGGTGAACGAGACGCGCACCGGCCCCTCGTTGTAGGCAGCGGTGGCGAGGTAGCGCCAGCGCGGTGGCCCGCCCACGGTGTTCTGGCCGGCGGAATCCGTCGGCACGTTGACGCCGTTGCTGGAGAAGTTCTTGAGATAGTGGGTGGCGAGGAACCGCAGGGAGATATCGCCGTCCCAGTCGTTATTGATGGCGGACAGCGGCGTGCGGTAGCTGGCCTCGAAGTCGACCCCGCGCGCAGTTTGCGACAGCAGGTTCACCGGCTGCACCAGGATGCGCGAGATGGCGCCGGTGGAATCGCGGATGATCTGCCCGCAGAGGACAGTGTTACCGGCGAAGCAGTTGTTGACGATGGTCGCGCCCGCCACGGAGAAAATCGCCTGGGCGATATCGATATTGTAGTAGTCCACCGAGGCGCTGAAGCCCGGGAAGAAGCGCGGTTGGACGATGACGCCGACGCCGGTGGAATCGGCCTTTTCCGGCACCAGGTTGGGATTGCCCGACGTGAGCGTGATGTAGGTGGACTGGGTGTTGTTGCGGAACGGATCGGCGATGGTGCCGGTGCCCGCCTGCCCCGCTTGGAAGTTCTCGGCCAGGTTAGGCGCCCGGATATCACGCGAACGGGTGCCGCGGATGGTGATGTCGTCGATCAGCGAATACGTCGCGCCGATTTTCCACGTGGTGACGAAACCCGACGTCGAGTAGTCGGTGCCGCGAATGGCGGCGTTGAGGTCGAAGGCTTTCGCCCACACTGTATCTTTGGCCAAGGGCACGACGGCTTCGGCGAAGCCTTCGGTGACGTGATAGGACCCGAAGCTGGCGTGATAGTTGCCCGCGAACCATGAGTTGGTGTTGGACGGACCGTCGTTGCTGCCGCCCACTTTCTCACGGCGGTGTTCGACACCGGCGGCCACCGATACCGGACCGGCCCAGGTGGAGAACGGCGTGCCGTGGATGGACCCGGCCATGACCTGCTCACCCAGGTGCACCTTGAGGAATGCGGTGCCCAGCACGTAGTTCTTGGCCGCCTGGCTGTTCACCCCGACGCCCAGGATGTTATAGGGCACACAGCCATCGGTGGGATTGGTGAGGGTGGAGCGGCAGACGATGGTCCCATTGGCCGCGCGCACCGCGTCGATGGCGCGGTTGTAGTTGGGCGTGTTGGAGATGAGCGTGTCGTTATGAACATCGCTGCGGCTTTTCTGGGCGTAGACGTCCCAGGTCCAGTTTGAATCGAATGCGTCGAACCGGCCGCTGGCGCCCACCACATAACGGTACATGGCCCGCCGGCTGCTGGCGGGGATGGAGCCCAGGTCCTCGTTCAGCGATCCGCCGCGCAGGTTGGTGACCCCGGCCGCCGTCATCTGCGCCACGATACTGGCCGGCAGGAAGGCGTTGTCGCGCTGGATTGTGATATTGCCGAGATTGAACTGGTTGGTCGCCAGCTCGCTGGTGTGAGCGACGCCGAAGGACCCCTGGAAGAACACCTCCACATCATCGGTGATCTGGTAGCTCACGCGACTGAAGATGCTGCGGTGGACGATGCGCATGTCCAGATCGCCGGTCTTGCCGAAGTCGGAGTACTGCCAGTCACCGCCGGTAACGAAGGGATCGTTGACCAGGGAGCCGTAGTTAAACTGGGCCGGCACGCCGCCGGGGCCGAAGTACACGCCCTTCAACGGCCCCGCCGAAACGATGTAGCCCGGCGTGGCGTTGCTGAAGCCGGTTTTCTGACGGATGAGCAACTGCGGCACCGATGTGCTCTGCCCCGGGCCGGTTCCATAGGCCGGATTGATCAGGGTCTTCACGCCCGTGTACCAGGGCCGCGGCAGGCCGCGGATTCCGTCCACGTAGGAGTTCTCGGCGCTCACCAGGAAATGGCCGCGGTCGGAGGCAAAGCCGGTGCCCGCCGTCAGCGCCATCTTGTAGCTGCGATCGTCGCCGTAGGTGGTGACGCCGCCCTGCAGTTCGCCCTTGATACCGGTGAACTTTTTATCGAGCACGAAGTTGATGACGCCCGAAATGGCGTCGGAGCCCCAGGCCGCCGAGGCGCCGCCGGTGACCACATCGACGCGGGAGATCAGCGCCTGGGGGAAGCCGTTGATGTCCACGAGGCCGGTGAGTGTCGACGCCGCCACGCGCTGGCCGTCGAGCAGGATGAGGGTGCGGTTGGCGCCGAGACCCCGTAGGGCCAGGGCGTTGATGCCGGTCTGGCCTGCGCTGACGCCGGCGGTGGTGCTGCGCGGCGTGCTGGAGCCCGCGAGGGACGGCAATTGATTGACGAAGTCGGCGATATTCGCGGGCGCCGCGGACTCGATTTCTGTCGAGCCCAGCACCGACAGGGGCGTCGGCGCCTCGTAGCCGTCACGGATGATGCGCGTGCCGGTGACGACGATTTCCTCGACGTTGGGCGTCTGCGCGGTTTGCGTCGGCGTTTGCGCGTAGCCTTCGTGAGGCGCGGTCATGGCAAAGATCGCCGCAGCACTCACCGTCGTCATGGCTCGCATTTTTGCCGACATGCTTATTCCCCCTGTTGGCGTGGCCGGCCCCGGGGCCGACACAGCGCTGAATGACATCGAAAAAGCCCGCGCGTACGCGAACCCTCCCTTTCGACTTAAAACTATCCTAGCACCACACCTACGATTACACAGCCGCTATCGGTTTGAATTTTCGCCACTAATGCCGCAGCGCAGCATGACCCTGCATCCGCAATAGCCCGCCGCGGCTACTCGCCTGTGCGGACGGCAGCTATGCTACCGAGCCCCGACATTCCGCAAGGTTCACGATGATCCGCTTATTTATTCTTCTCGCTCTGTTCGCACTCCCGGCGACTCCTTTCGCCGCGGGCGCCGAACCTTGCGCGGCTTGCGCGGAGTGGAACGCGCCGCAGATGCCGTTCCGGGTGTTCGGCAACACCTATTACGTCGGACCTCACGGCCTCGCCGCCATCCTCATCACTTCTGACACCGGCCACATCCTGATCGACGGTGCATTGCCGCAGTCCGCAGCCCTGATCGCGGACAACATTGCAGCCCTTGGGTTTCATCTGGAGGACGTGAAGATCATCCTCAACACCCATGCACACTATGATCACGCCGGCGGCATCGCCGAGCTTCAGCAGGCCACCGGCGCCGTGGTGAGGGCCAGCCTCCCCAGCATCGCCGAAATGATCGGCGGCGCGCCGACGCCCGACGACCCGCAAGCCACCACCGCCGACCGGTTCCCACCCATACCGCGGGCCTTGCCGATCAAGGATGGCGACGCGGTCATGTTGGGCGCAAACAAGCTCACGGCGCATTTTACGCCCGGCCACACGCCGGGCGGCACCACCTGGACCTGGGACGCCTGCGAAGGTGCGGTCTGCCGTCACATGGTCTACGCCGACAGCCTCACCGCCATATCCTCGCCGGGCTTCAAATTCAGCGCGGATGAAAGCCGCGTCGCGGGTTTCCGCCGGTCCATCGCCACCGTGGCGTCGCTGCCGTGCGATATCCTGCTGACACCGCACCCCGACGCCAGCGGCCTGTGGCCGCGCGTCGCCGCGAAATCGTTCGTGGATGTGAATGCCTGCCGCCGCTACGCCGAAGCTGCGAGCTCCGGCCTCGACACGCGCCTGGCCAGTGAGCGTACCGCGGGCAAATAGCCTCGGCAGTTGCGAAACGGGGCGTTAGAGATGCAAACAACCCCTCCGCACCTGCGGAGGGGTTGTGAAGCAAGACCTAGCGGGCGGGTTTAGACCGCCTTACGACGCCGATAGAAGCCCATCGCCAGCAGTCCAAGGCCGGTCAAAGCCATGCTCGCAGGCTCGGGAACGCCCGAGGGCTGGACCAGGTCTGCCGTGCTGCCTGCGGACCACGAGAAGGTGGAGCGCGGGGAGGCGCCGTTGCTGCTTTGGCCCGAGAAAACCCAGTTGCCGGGGGTATTGTCGAAGCCGGTCAAATGCAGCAAGCCAGTGCCGGACATGGTCAGGAAGCTGTTGTTCTGGTTGGCGATCGTAAGGGCGTTAAGATCAAACGTGAGCCTTTTCTACCGCATCACAGGTGCGTCGACGTTGACCGCGGTCATTTCCGGGTAGGCTGCTTTTCTATATGCGGGGGGACCGCGTTCGTAGACTTGGCCTCATGCCGCAGCGTCGTGAACGTGGGTCAATAACCCAGGGATTCCGCCGCAGGATTTTTACCTAACATCCAATCTACCCCTCGCTGCCCCCGGGCAGCACTTCGCGCGGGCCGCTGTCTTGCATGAGGGAAAGCGTCTTGAGCCTTAAGAGAAATTCCGCGGCCTCAGTGTGAGCGCGGCCGTGCTGCGCGCGGCGGAAACTACCGCGCCCCCGCCCGCGCTGTCGGACCTCAGCACCTTAGAGAATACTGCACGGCCGCGCGGTTCGAGGCTTCTCGCGTTTTCCAATATAGCAAACGGTCCCGGGCGGAAATTGACCCCGGGCCCGCGTCGCCGTAAGACACCGCATCCGGGAGGGACGCTCATGCGCGCGCGCAAATCGGCCTCAGGCGGCACCACCACAAATCCGGGCGCGGTCTTGCGCGCTTACCGGCGTCAGCACGGCTGGACTTTGGTGGAGGTGAGCAAACGCACCGGCCTCCAAGTCTCGACCCTATCCAAGGTCGAGAACGGCAAGATGTCTTTGAGCTACGACAAGCTGGTGCGCATCAGCCAGGGCCTGAAGATCGACATCTCCGCCCTGTTCGGGACCGGCGGCGCGCAGCCGGAGCAGGAGACGCGCCCGCGCATGGCGCTCAACGGCCGGCGCAGTATTACGCCCGCGGGCACCAGCAATCTGATCCAGACCCCCAACTACGTGCACCTCTACGCTGCCGCCGATCTGCTCAACAAACGCTTCATGCCGATCATCGCCGAATTGCAGATCCGCAAGATCGAGGACTTCGGCGAATTTATCCGCCACCCGGGCGAGGAATACGCCTATGTGGTCGAAGGCGAAGTCGATCTCTACACCACTCTCTATGCCCCGTTGCGCCTCAAGACCGGAGATTCGATCTATTTCGACAGCGGCATGGGGCACGCCTATATCGCCGCCGCCCCCGGCCGCTGCCGTGTGCTGTCCATCTGCACCGAGAGCGAAGATGGACCGCCCGGCGCAGCGCCGGAATCCCCCGCCCGCCCCCGCCGCCGCTGATTTTCATATTCTGCAAACCGGCCCGATGCATTAGCCTGATGGCGAAACACCAGCGGGGCCTGATCTCGTGAGCGCATTCGACGTCATCGTCATCGGCGCCGGCATCGCCGGCGCCTCCACCGCTGCCGAGATCGCGGCGGCCGGGCGCAAGGTGCTGGTGCTCGAGGGCGAGGCCCAGCCGGGCTATCACTCCACCGGCCGGTCCGCCGCTCTGTTCTCAGAAATCTATGGCTCCGGGCCTGTGCGTGCGCTGTCCCGCGCCAGCCGGGCGTTCTTTATCGAACCACCCGCCGGCTTTGACGGCCCATTCCTCAAGCCGCGCGGGTCCATGTTCATCGCCACCGCTGCGCAGGCGCAGGCGCTCCAACGCTTTGCCGCTCTGCCCGATATTGCAGCCGCCACCAGGCCGCTGACACCGGACGAAGCGCTTCGCATCTGCCCTGTGCTCCGGCGCGAACATGTATCTGCCGCGCTGCTCGAGCCCGACGCGGCGGATATGGATGTGCACGGCATTCACCAAGGATACTTGCGGCTGCTCAAGTCCTCCGCGGGCGTGCTGCTGAACGACCACAGGGTCAACGGCCTCGCCCGTCTGCGGGGATCATGGCAATTGACCGCCGGCGCCGAGACCTTCACCGCCCCTATCGTCGTCAACGCCGCCGGCGCCTGGGCCGATGCGGTCGCGGACCTTGCCGGGGTCGATCCTATCGGCCTCACGCCCATGCGCCGCACCGCGCTGCTGATCGATCCGCCCACAGGTATGGACGCCAGCCGCTGGCCCTTGGTGATCGATATGGAAGAGCAGTTCTATTTCAAAGCCGAAGCCAGTGGCCAGATCCTGATTTCGCCTGCCGATGAAACCCCGGTGCCGCCCTGCGACGTGCAGCCGGAGGAACTCGACATCGCCATGGCCGTGGACAGGGTCGAGGCTGCCACGACGCTCACCATCTCGCGCATCAAGCATCGCTGGGCGGGCCTGCGCAGCTTTGTCGCCGACCGCACGCCGGTGGCGGGATTTGCGGCCGGCGCGCCGGGATTTTTCTGGCTGGCGGCGCAAGGCGGCTACGGCATCCAGACCTGTCCGGCGCTCGCGCGCTTCACGGCCGCACTGGTGCTGGACCAGCCCATCCCCGCCGACATGATTGACGCCGGTGTGAAGGCTGGCGATCTCTCGCCGGCACGCCTTACGGCTGAAGTGCGGGCACGGGCCGCGGCTACTTGATTTTGCCGGCGAGCCAGTGCGCCACGTTGAGGATGAACGCCTTGTTCTGAGGCGCATCCGGGGCATTGAAGCCGAACTTCTGGCCGCTGCTGTCCTGAGCGGTGAACATGCCGGCCTCGCCGAACACGGCGATCCGGCCTTTGCCCACAGTCATGGCCGCGCCCTGGGCCAGCCCCTCCGCGTCCTGCTGTGGCGTACTGGGCGAAAACGTCCAGGCCACCTTTGGCATCAGCACCGCATAACCTTTGCCGAAGGCGAACAGAGTGCGGGCGCCCTTGGGCGGCGTGAACGCTGAACCCGTGAACGAGATCAGCCCATCGATCCCGGCGGTGACGGGATCATCCTTGAGCGTTCCGGCGTCGCGGGTGAATGAATCACCGGCGCGGGGCCCCGGCATACGGAACGCGAAGCCGTTGACGAAATTGAACCCAAATGCTTTTGCGAAATCCTGGGCCGCGCCCGCGAATGGCATGTGATCGGCGATCAGCAGCAGCGACCCGCCGTCCTGCACCCAGGCTTTGACCGCCACGATCTCCGCAGCGGTAAAGGCGGAGGGCGTGGGGAGTTCCCACTTAGGGTCGTTGGCCGCGTTGAGGGCGTTGGCGATCACCAGAATTTTGACGCCGGCAAGTGCGTCCTTGGTGAAGGCCGCGTCGGAGCCCGCAACCTGGAAACCATCGTTGCGCAGCAGGTCCGCGAACGGTTTGAAGTTGCCGTCAACTTTATGGAAGTTGTGGTGCCCCCCGTCGACAGCTACGCGCGGGCCGGCGCCTTTGGCAAAAGCGGGCGCAGCCACTGATACGTCAGCGGTTGCGTCCGGCAATTGTTGGGCTTGCGCCGTCGGCGCCAGCAGCAGCAAAAAGCCGAGCAGCGCCCGCTTCATTTACGGCTTCGCCCCGCCCACCAGCGCGAACTTCTGTACGCGTTTGCCGGCGGCTTCCGCGGTGTAGATGTTGCCCTTCGAATCAAAGGCAATCTGGTGCAGGCGGTTCAGCTCGCCCGAGTAGTGTCCGAAGTGGCCGAAGGTGCTTAAGACCTCGCCGTTGTCGCGCCGGACGATGCGGATCTGGAAGTTGCCGAGATCGGACACCGCCAGCAGGCTCTGGGTCTTATCGGGCCAGAAGGCGATGTGGCCCACGGTGCCGGGCGGGTGGGTGGCGCGGCCGTAGAAGTATTCGGCGACGAAGGTGCCGTCCTTCCTGAACACCTGCATGCGGTCGTTGTCGCGGTCGCAGACATAGACCATGCCGTCCTTGGACAATTGCACGCAGTGGACATTGCGGAACTGCGCCGGCTTCTCGACGTTCGGGTCGTACTGGCCCACGGGCGCGTCGGTCGGCGTCTTGCCGTAGGCGCCCCACTGGCGTTTGAACTTGCCGGTGTTCATATCGAACACGGCGACGCGGTGATTGCCGTAACCGTCGGCCACGTAGATCTCATTGGCGGCTTCATCCAGCGCCATACCGGCCGCCCCCGAAAGCTGGGTCTGGTCGGTGGAACCTTTGCTCGGGCCTGCATGGCCGATCTGCATGATGAACTTGCCGTCGGCGGTGAACTTCAGGAGCTGGCCGTCGGCGGGGCCGGCCTTGCTCTCGCGGGTGCTGGACCCGGCCACCCAGATGTTGCCTTTGCTGTCGCCGAGGATGCCGTGTTCGGTCGTCGGCCACTCATAGCCTTGGCCCGGCCCACCCCAACTGCGCAGCACGTCGCCCTCGGGCGAGAACTCGATCACCGGCGGCGCCGGGATGCAGCATTCCGCCGTGGGCGGCGTCATGGCGGCGGCCTTCTCCCACGGGAACAGGGTGCTGGGGCGGTTGTAGATCCAGATATGATCTTTGGCGTCGATGAACATGCCGCCCAGCTCGCCCAGGGCCCATTTGTTGGGTAGAGGCAGCTTGGGGAAGGTGTGGTCGACCTTGAACTGAGGGCCGCTTGTATTTGAAGCAGGCATTTTTGGCGCATCAGCGGCAACCGCCGGCAGCGCGAAGCCCATGGCGGCGACCGCCAGCAAACGCAGATAGGTTTTCATCGCACTCTCCCCTGAAATATCACGAGACTATAAGCGGATCAGGCCTGACCCGCGAGCGTGTCGCGGTTGGCGCGGGCCTTTGCATGGGTCGGATCAATCGCCAGCGCGCGGTCGTAAGCGGCGGCGGCCTCGTCGTTGCGTCCCTGCATCTGCAGCGCATAGCCCAAACTGTCCTGGGCGTCCGCGTCCTTGGGATCCAGGGCCAGGGCCGCGGCATAGGCCGCTTCCGCCTCCGGCCAGCGGCCCGCCGTATGGAAGGTGACGCCGAGATTTTTGTGCAAGGTCGCCGTCTCCGGCGAACGTTCGATGGCGCGCTGATAGGTGGCCACCGCCTCATCGATGCGGCCGAGGCGGTGCAGCAGCGCAGCCATGGTGTTCAGGATCAGGGCGTCCTTGGGTTTCACGGCGGCGGCGCGCTCGAATTGCGCCAGGGCACCGTCGGTGTCGCCCTGCAGCATCATGTTGTAGCCGAGGTTATAGAGCACATCGCCGTTGGTGGGCGCGGCGTTGGCGACCACCTGATAAATCTGCCCGGCTTCGTTGAGTTGCCCCTTCACCTGCAGGGCGTTGCCCAGATTATTGGCGACTTCGATGGACCCCGGCGCCATGACGAAAGCGCGGCGGTAGACCATGACGGCGTCGTCCACCTGGCCCTGGGCCAGCAGAGCGCCGCCCAGGGTGTTGTGATAGGACGGCCGGCGCGGGTCGATGTTTATGGCTCGGTTTGCCAGGTCGACGGCGATGTCGTTGCGGCCGTTCTGGTAGGCCAAGTAGCCCAGCATATGCAATGCGTCAGCGTGTTGCGGGTCAGCCTTCAACGTATCCTTGTAAAGGCGCTCCGCTTCCGCCCATTTGCCGCTCTCATGGGCGTACGCGGCCTTTTTGAACAGGGCTTTGGGTTTCAGGGCCATGGGCGAGGAAAGCTCCGGACGGATACAATTTTTGCGGTCTGAGGCGTCAAAAGATACCTCAACCGCGCTATTGTCCTAGGTAGAATCGCGCCGGTGGGGCATTCCGGGGGCGGTTTAAGTGGGGACTTATATTATGTATCCGGTGCGACGCATTGCGGCGGCCTTGATTTTGGCGTCCGCTCTCCTTTCTCCTGCGCGCGCGGCGGATGAGCCTTCAGCAGGCCTGTTCGACCCCCTGCCCTCTACAGCCGTTGAAAGCCCCGCCGCAGCCGATCCCGCCGTTCTGCGCAGCCGGGGCGTGGCGCTGAATCCGTCCCGCCTCCAGGCACTGCTCGGCGCCCGCGGTTCAGATCGCGCCGGCACACTCAACCTGTTCGACGATCTCAAGCTCGACATCACCAAGCTCGAGACCATCCGCAGCCCCCTGGGCCCGCAAGTGGTGCGCGCGGCCATTGCCGGCGGCGGCACAGCGACCCTGGTCATCAACGATGGCGGCCTTACCGCGCAGATCGCCACCGGCGGCCGGCGCATCACCGTGCAGCCCCTGCCCGACGGCGCCCACCGCATCATCGAATTCAAGAAGAGCACCACTCCGCGTCCCGACGACACCTTCCGCCCGCCGCGCCGCGACGACGCCCCGCAGTCGCAAAGTCCTATTGAAAAGCCCAGCGCCGCGAGCACCCAGATTCGCATCCTCGTGGTCTACACGCCGAAGGCCTTGTCGCTGCTCCCGTCGCTGGCGGTGTTGCGGTCCTACGTCGCGCTCATGATGGCCGACCTCAACACCACCCTCGCCAACTCGCAGATCCCGGTTGAAGCGGTCCTCGCCGGCATCGATCAGGTGAACTATACGGAGTCTGCCACCGTCACCAGCCAGCAGATGCTGGACGCCGCCCGTGCCAATACCGGCGATTTTGCCCGCATCCAGAATGTGCGCTATGCCGCCAGCGCCGATATCGTCTCTATCCTCAGCGGCTATTCGGACACCTCCTCCTGCGGCCGCGGCGCCCTCAACGACGACCTCGATACGGTCCCCTCGTCGGCGTTACGTCTCTATACCGAGGACGGCATCAATGTGGTCAGCGTCAACGGCGGCTGTCTCGGCATTGTCGAAGACACTTTTACCCACGAGACCGGCCACAACCTCGGCGGCAGCCACGACCGCTATGTGCTGACCAACCCCTTACCCGGGCCAACGTTTTACGCCGCCGGCTACGTCGATCTGACGGGCAAGTTCCGCGACACCATGGCCTATGACGACAAGTGCGAGGCCAACAACGTCGACTGCCTCCGGCTGCAGTATTTCAGCAACCCCAGCCTCACCTATAACGGCCGGCCCATCGGCATCACCGCCAGCCAGCCCGACGCCGCCGACGTATCCCGCCGCGTGCGCGAGATCGCGCCCTATGTAGCCCAGTTCCACGGGCTGCTCAGCGCGCCGACGACGCCGGTCCTGTCGGTGCTGGTGAGCGGCACCGGCACGGTCACCAGTTCCACCGGCGGTATCGATTGCGGCGTCACCTGCGCGGCGAGCATCAGCGGCGCCCAGCAAGTGACCCTGACCGCCAGCGCCCCCGCCGGCTGGAGCTTCAGCGCCTGGAGCGGCGCTTGCACCGGCTCGACCACATGTTCGGTCGCCATGAGCACCAGCCGCGCCGTCACCGCTACCTTCATTCCCACCTTGCGCTTCGGCCCGGTGTTCTCCAGCGCCCAGGCCAGTTCGCAATCCTTCATCCGCCTCGCCAACACCGGCGACAGCGCCGGCACCGCCACTGTGACGCTGTGGGATTACACCACCGGCACGCAGGTGGGCCAATGGACCAGCCCGTCGGTGCCGGCGGGCACCGCCAGCCAGTTCGGCATCTCCACCATCGAAAGTGCTTTGACCAATCCCGCCGCCAAGCCGCAGTACTATGCGGTGTCCGTGCGCACCACCATGAACAGCACCACCCAACATGTATTGTGGAAGCCCAGCGACGGCACCCTGACCAACCTGTCCACCTGCGACACCGGCATCACGGCGAACACCAGCCAGGTGGCCAGCGTCCACTCGTCGGTGCTGGATTACGGTTACCCCAGCTCGGTGGCCATCAACAACACCGGCGCCAGCGCCGCCACCGGCCTGGCGCTCGGCATCTACGACGCCCGCAACGGCGCGAAGCTCGGCACCTATACGGTCGCCAGCATCCCCGCCAACAGCAAGCTCATCCTGACCGTGGCCGCCATCGAAGCCAGCGCCCGCATCACGCCCACTTCCGGCATGTTCCACTATGTGATCA
>CANISR010000102.1 GCA_947470105.1 Fidelibacterota bacterium
CATAGGGTGCGAGGGCGTCGACGGTGATCGGGCCCTGGCTCAAACGCCACGCGAGTACCGCCGCGCCCACCAGGCTCAGCAGGACGATTGCTTCCACAATGCGCAGCAGGTATCTGACCGCCCCTTGGGACAAAATGCGCTCCCCGCCAAGGGTTTGGATGCAGGCACTTTTTGTGTGTTCGCGGCCCCGCCTTGACCACCCGTCCTCTATAACCCACTGTGACCCGAAACAACACATAAACCTGCGAGTCGCTGCGTGTCCTCCATCGTCCCGGCCCTCTGTGGCGGCAAGCCTGTCGCCTTCGATCCTGCCCGTGTCCGCAGCCTGAGCGATGACTGGGCGGCGCTTACACGTACAACGGAAGACGACGTAAGCGATTTCGTTACACAGGTCTTGCAAGACCCGATGTGGGGGCCGGTTCTCACTGGAATCTTCAGCGCGAGTCCCTTTTTAAGCGATCTCGCCCTGGCGCATCCCGGCGTGGTCATGGAGACAGTACGCCACGGCGCCGGCCATGTTCTTGCCCGTGCAACAGGCACCCTCTCGACACCTGACGCAAATGTAGGCGGGGTCATGCAGCGCCTGCGCCGGGCCAAGGCCGAGGTCGCCCTGGCCATCGCACTCG
The DNA here is from genome assembly GCA_947470105.1 of Fidelibacterota bacterium. Taxonomy (GTDB): domain Bacteria; phylum Pseudomonadota; class Alphaproteobacteria; order Rhodospirillales; family Rhodospirillaceae; genus SHVO01. The sequence goes on from CANISR010000102.1 coordinate 627, forward strand.
CCGATCTCGCCGGCCTGTGGACCGTGGAGCAGGTCACGGCGGCGCTGTCGGACTTCGCCGACGCCTGCGTCCGCTGCGGCCTGCGTGCACTGCTGCTGCGCGCCGCCGAACGCGGCCAGATCGCGATCCAGGATCCATCCGATCCCGAGCGCGCTTCGGGCTACGCCGTTATCGGACTCGGTAAGCTCGGCGGACGGGAACTGAACTACTCATCCGACATAGACCTGTTCGTGTTCTTCGACGAAACCGTGCTGCCCTACAGCGGATCCAAATCACCGCAGGAGTTCGCGGTGACGCTGACCAAGGACCTGGTGCAGGTGCTGCAGGAGCGCAAAGACGGTTACGTCTTCCGCACCGACCTGCGGCTGCGTCCCGATCCGGGCTCCACTTCCATCGCCGTGTCGCGGGCGGCCGCCCAGGTCTACTACGAAAGCTACGGCCAGAACTGGGAGCGCGCTGCGTTCATCAAGGCGCGCGCGGTCGCGGGCGATATGGAGGCCGCGAAATCCTTCCTGCGCGACCTGCAGCCTTTCATCTGGCGCAAATCGCTCGATTTTTATGCCATCCAGGATATCCACTCCATCAAGCGCCAGATCTACGCGCTCAAGGGCGGCGGCCATGTGCAGGTGCTGGGTCACAACATCAAGCTCGGGCGCGGCGGCATCCGGGAGATCGAATTTTTCGCCCAGATCCAGCAATTGATCTGGGGCGGCCGCTTCCCCGACGCCCGCCTGTCCCAGACCCTGAGCACCCTCGATGTCCTGGCCAAAATCGGGTTCGTCGACGCGGTGGTGCGCGACGATCTCAAGGATTGCTATCGCCGCCTGCGCAGCCTGGAACACCGGCTGCAGATGATCGCCGACGAACAGACCCAGACCATGCCCGTCGACGACGCCGGGCTCGCGAGGCTGGCGGCGTTCTGCGGCGAGGCCGACGCTCAGGTCTTTGCTGACTCCGTCGAACGCATTTTGCGCATCGTCGAGACCCATTACGCCGGCCTGTTCGAGGATGCACCGTCATTGGCCATCTCCGGTCAGACCCATGAGGGCGGCAATCTGGTCTTCACAGGGACCGAGGACGATCCCGACACCATCGCCACCTTAAAGCGAATCGGCTATGCCGAGCCCGCGACCATCGCCCAGACCGTACGCGCCTGGCACCACGGCCGCTATCGCTCGACGCGCTCCAATCGCGCCCGGCAACTGCTTACGGAAGTCATGCCGGCCTTGCTGTCGGCGTTTGCCCACACCACGCAGCCGGATGCGGCGTTCCTGCGCTTCGACAAATGTCTTGCCGCTCTCCCCGCGGGCGTGCCGATCCTGTCTGTGTTCTATGCCAATCCCGACCTGCTCGACCTGGTGGCAGAGATCATGGGCGATGCGCCCCGCCTCGCCGAGCACGTCACGCGCACGCCGGCGCTGCTCGACTACGTGCTGGAGCCGCAGTTCTTCAACCCCATCGCCGACGCTGCTTCGTTGGAGCGGGACTTGGACGTCGCGCTGCAGGATGCGGACTCGTTCGAAGGCGCCCTGGATCGCCTGCGCCGCTGGACCCATGACCAGCAATTCCGTATCGGCGTGCACGCGCTACGCGGCTTGGTGGACCCCGTGATCGCGGCGGAGCAATTGACGACCGTGGCCGAAACCGCCATCCGCATCCTGGTGCCGCGGGTGCATGAGGAATTCACGCGCCAGCACGGGCGCCTCGGCGGAGGCGAGCTCGCGGTCCTGGCTTACGGTAAGCTGGCCAGCCGCGAACTGACGCCGTCTTCGGATCTGGACCTCGTGCTGATCTACGACGCTGGACCGGATGCCATGTCCGCCGGCGGCGCCAAATCATTTCCCGCGGCGCCCTACTACATCCGCCTCAGTCAGCGTGTGATTACCGCCTTCACGGCGCTCACCGGCGAAGGCCGCCTGTATACGGTCGATCTGCGCCTGCGCCCCAACGGCGACAAGGGCCCGCTGGCCACCAGCCTCGAAGCCTTCGCCAAATATCAGACCGAAGATGCCTGGACCTGGGAGCATCTGGCCCTGGTGCGGTCCCGCGTCGTGCACGGTTCTGCGCACCTGACAGCAGAGGTTGCCGCGGCCAAGGCCGCCGCCCTGGCCCGCGCCCGCGATCCGGCGATTCTGGTCTGCGCGGTGGCCGACATGCGGGCGCTCATGCGCAAGGAGCATGGCGACAAGGGCCTGTGGGACATCAAGCGCCAGGCGGGCGGCTTGATCGACGCGGAGTTCATCCTGCAATACCTGGCCCTCAAACATGCCGTGGCTACGGACGATACCCACCCACGCGGCCTGATCGCCCAACTGAGCGGCAAAGGCGCGCTCTCGCCGGCAGATGGAGAAGAGCTGGAAAAGGCCATTGCCCTGTGGTCGCGGCTACAATTCATGATCCGCCTGACGACCGAGGGCGACGTCGCGCCCGAGGAACTGCCCCTGGGCCTCAAACAAAAACTGGCCCGCGCCGCCGGCGTAGCCGATGATGGCGCCCTGGAGCACCTGATGGCGGAAACCGCGCGGTCCGTGTCGGCGCTGTTCGACACGATCATCGCCGCACCCGCGGTAAATGCGCGGACCACATTGCCGCCGGATGCCGTCATCCGCTGATACCGAAACGAGGGGAAAGACCATGGCCGCAAAAGCCAAAAAGACTGCCGTCAAGAAAGCCGCCGCCAAGAGTAAGAAGCCTGCCGCAAAAAAAGTGCCGGTGAAGAAGCCTGCGAAGAAGGCGGCGCCCAAGCCAACGTCGAAGCCCAGCATGTCGCTCGTGGGCAAGGCTGCACCTGCGTTCACCATGCCCCTGGACGACGGCCGCACGCTCTCTCTCAAGGACCTGCGCGGCAAGCCGGCGGTGCTCTACTTCTATCCCAAGGACGACACCCCTGGGTGTACGGTCGAGGCTTGCGATTTCCGTGACCGCATGTCTGCCCTGAAGTGTGCGGTGGTCATCGGCGTGTCGAAGGACTCAGTCAAAAGCCACGCCAAGTTCAAGGCCAAGTACGGCCTCAACTTCCCGCTCGCCTCCGACGATAGCGGCGTCTGCGAGGCGTACGGCGTGTGGAAGGAAAAGAGCATGTACGGGCGCAAGTTCTTGGGCGTCGAACGCTCCACCTTCATCATCGACAAAGGCGGCGTGGTCCGTGCCGAATGGCGCAAGGTCAGCGTCGCCGGCCATGCCGATGAAGTGAAACAGGCGCTGCGCGGCCTGTGACAAGAACGACCCTGGCCCAGGGCGCGGTGGATATTCTCCTCACCGCCGCGCCCGGCGAAAAAGTTGCCGCCACTTACGCCCTCGCCGATGTCTGGCATAACGGTGTCGAAGTCGGGACCGCTGTAGCACCCGCACGCCCGGCCCGGCCCGCGCGGCCCGAACTGCTTCGTCCGGGCGACATGCCGAAGCGCTCCATGGGACCGAAAGGCCGCATCGCCTTCATCCACGCCCTCGCCCACATCGAACTCAACGCGGTCGATTTGGCGTGGGACATCGTCGTACGCTTCGCGCATCTCGGTCTGCCGCGGTCCTACTACAACGATTGGGTCGGGGTTGCGGTGGAGGAAGCAGAGCACTTTACCGCCCTGGCCGACCGGCTTGTGGATTGGGGTGCTGCTTACGGCGACCTGCCGGCGCACGACAGTTTGTGGGACGCCGCCCAGGTAACCGCGGACGACCTCGCGGCCCGCCTCGCCATCATCCCCATGACCCTCGAGGCCCGCGGCATCGACACCACGCCGGCGGCAGTGGAGCGCTGCCGGGCCGCCGGCGACCCGGATACCGCCGCCATCTTGCAGCAGATTTACGTCGACGAAATCAAGCATCTGGCCGTGGGTGTGCAGTGGTTCGAGTACTGCTGCTCCAAAGCCGGCCATGCGCCGGAGGCCCGCTATGCCGCGCTGCTGGCCGAGCGCTTCCGGGGAGATCTCAAGCCGCCCTTCAACCTCCCCGCCCGCGCCCAGGCCGGCATGGGCGAAAGCTACTTGAAACCCTGGCTTTCCTAGGCTTTCCGCACGCCGGACACTGGACAGTTCACCACCAGCTATATACCTATAGGGGGTATCCTATAGGAGTCCGCCATGGCCCATACCGTCCGCGAGAAGACCAAGCTGCTCAACCGCGTGAAGCGAATTCGCGGCCAGGTGGAAGCGGTGGAGCGCGCGCTCGCCGACGATATCGGCTGCGGCGACATGCTGCAGCGGCTGGCTGCGGTGCGCGGCGCGGTCAACGGCCTCATGGCCAAGGTGATGGAAGACCACATCCGCCACCATGTCGCGGCACCGAAGCAGGCGTCCGATCGGGACGCGGGCTCGGAAGAACTCATCGACGTCATCAACAGCTATCTCCGGTAATGGCCATGAGCACTCCTATCGGACATAGCCATGTTTTCCTCGGCGCCGGCCATGAAGGCAAGGAACGCAAGATCTGGATGGTGATCTGGCTGTCGCTGGCGATGATGGTCGCGGAGATCATCGGTGGCGTGGTGTTCGGATCCCTCGCCCTGCTCGCCGACGGTATCCATATGGCGACCCATGTGGCTGCGCTGGCCATCGCCGCACTGGCCTACCGCTATGCCCGGAGCCACGCCAACGACTCACGCTTTGCCTTCGGCACCGGTAAGCTGGGCGATCTCGCCAGCTTCGCCAGCGCGATCGTACTGGCCGCCGCCACCGTAGGCATCGGCTATGAGTCGGTCGCTCGCTTCTTCAATCCGGTCGCCATCGGCCTCAATGAAGCAACCACGGTGGCCGTGATTGGCTTACTGGTCAATCTCGTCAGCGCCTGGATGCTGAGTGGCGAGGACCACCATCACGGGCACGACCACAGTCACGATCATGCCCATCACCACACGGCGGTTCGCCGCCTGGATACCGGCCATGGTGTACTGTTGTTGGAGATTTTCGAGGACGGCGTTCCGCCGTGCTTCCGATTGCGGTTCCAGGACGCCGGAGGCTTCCGCCCGGTGCCGGGCGGCGAAGATGTGGTCCTGGAATTGGAGCGCCCCGAAGGTGTGCGCGAGCGGTTTGCCTTGCGGCAATATGACGGATTCTTGGAGTCAGAACAGGCCGTGGCCGAGCCCCACGAATTTACAGTGCGCGTGCGCCTGCCTCATGACGATCATAGTCACGACCTCACCACCGCCTTCGCCGAACACAATCATGACCGCGACCATGGTGATACCCACGCCCACCACCGCGACAACAACTTCCGCGCGGCTTTTGTGCACGTGTTGGCGGATGCCGGGGTTTCCGTGCTGGCTATCGCCGGGTTGTTGACGGCCAAGTACCTCGGTTGGATGTTCATGGACCCCGTCATGGGGATCGTCGGCGCCGTGGTGATCGGCAATTGGTCGTATGGCCTGATCAGGGACTCGGGCCGCATCCTGCTGGATATGACCGCCGATCAGGATCTGGCCGCGGAATTGCGGGCAGACGTTGAGGGCCAGGGCGATCATGTCACCGACCTGCATCTCTGGCGGTTGGGGCCCGGTCATTTAGGAGCCATTGTGTCGGTGGTCAGCGACAGGCCGCGGGCAGCGGAATACTACCGCTGCCGTTTTGGGCGGTTCGCTACGCTTTCGCATGTGACAATCGAAGCTCGCAGCCGCTAGAGGCTACCGTGCGCGGCGTAATCGCTTGTAGGCGGCGAAGCTCACTACAGGCTGGGCCGCTTCCAGCTTGGCGGCGATGTGGGATTCCAGGATCCTTATGTCCTCTCGTAACGCGGCAACGACGGCCCGGTTGTGCACCAGGCGCAGCAAGTTACGGCGCTGCTCCAGGCGCTCGGAGAGCTCGGGGATCGATGTCGCCTTGAAGGCATTCGCGAAGGACATGCCGGGAACTTATGCCCGCCGGCCCTGATCACGCGAGTCAGGGAATCCCCTGATTCGGGATTCTACGTATATCCCTTTACGCGAAGAAATTAATTGAGCAGCTCGTCGCCGGTCTTAATTCGGGACGCCAGGGACGCGGCCATAAATTTGTCCAGGTCGCCATCGAGTACGCCTTGCGTGTCCGAGGTCTCCAGCTCCGTGCGCAGGTCCTTCACCAACTGATAAGGCTGCAGGACATAGGAACGGATCTGGTGGCCCCAGCCGATGTCGGTCTTGACGGCTTCCTGCTGGGCAACCTTAGCTTCGCGCCGCTCCAGCTCCGCCTCATACAGGCGTGCGCGCAACATTTCCCAGGCCTTGGCCCGGTTCTGGTGCTGGGAGCGCTCGTTCTGGCACTGCACAACGATGTTTGTGGGCAGATGGGTGATGCGCACCGCGCTATCGGTCTTGTTGACGTGCTGGCCGCCGGCGCCGGACGCGCGATACGTATCGATGCGGCATTCGCCTTCGTTGATTTCGATCACAATCGAATCGTCCACCACCGGGTAGACCCACACCGAAGCGAACGAGGTATGGCGGCGCGCATTTGAGTCGAAGGGTGATATGCGCACGAGGCGGTGCACGCCGCTTTCGGTCTTGAGCCAGCCGTAAGCGTTGACGCCGCCGATACGGAAGGTGACCGATTTGATGCCGACGCCCTCGCCGGCGCTTTCTTCCAGGTATTCGACCTTGTAGCCCTTCTTTTCCGCCCAGCGCGTATACATGCGCGCCAGCATCTCCGCCCAGTCCTGGGCCTCCGTGCCGCCCTGGCCGGCATGAATTTCGAGATAGCAGTCATTCCCGTCGGCTTCGCCCGACAACAGGCTTTCGAGCTCTACCTGCTTGGCGCGCGCCAGGAGATCGGCGATCAGCATGCGAACTTCGGCGACGGCCTTCTCGTCGCCTTCTTCGTCGGCCATGTCCGACAGGGTGACGACGTCGTCGAGTTCGCGCTCCATCTTGCGGGTGGCGGAGACGGCGCTTTCGATCTGTGTCCTCTCACGCATCAATTTTTGCGCTTCGGACGGTTTGTTCCAGAGATTGGGGTCTTCGGCCTTGGCGTTCAATTCATCCAGGCGCAGGAGGGCACGATCCCAGTCAAAGATGCCTCCGGAGCAAATCGAGGGACCGCTTGATGTCGTTGACCTTGGCTTCGATATCGGCGCGCATGGGAAACCCTCGAGACAGTTGCGCGAATGTCCGCGCTCCTCGCGCGGTTTTACGGAAAATAGCCCTGAAAAACAAGGTGGGCCGATGCTGCTTTCCCGGCCGGCGAAAAGGCTCTAGGTTCCCCTCCCCCCAAGAAACCAGCCCGAGAGAAAATATGTCCGACCCGGTCATCCATTTCGAACTCCCCGCCGACGACCTCGCGCGTGCGCGCGCGTTCTACACCTCGATATTCGGCTGGAAGATCACCGATCCGTGGAAAATGGAATATTACCTTGTCGAGACCAAGGACAAGGACGGCAACGGCATCAACGGCGGCATGATGAAGCGTAAGGGCGTCGGCCAGCCGTTCACCAATTACATCCTGGTGAACGAGATTGACGACACCCTCAAGAAGATCGCCGCGGCCGGTGGGCGCATCGCCATGCCCAAGACCGAGATCGGCACCAACATGGGCTGGATCGCGGCCTTCATCGACACCGAGGCGAACCTCATCGGCCTGCACCAGATCACGGAAGCCATGAAGCGTCCGGCTGGTAAAGCATCGACACGGAAAACTGCGGCAAAAAAGGCGCCGGCAAAGAAAAAGGCCGCGGTAAAAAAGCCCGCGAAGAAGGCGGTGAAGAAGGTCGCTAAGAAGAAAGCGAAGCGGAAGTAGTAGCGCCGCTTCGACTCTCCGCAGCCCCGGGCTCTAGTACAGCCCGCCGGCGGTGGGGCGGGCCTGGGCGCCGGCCGGGGTTTCATCGTCCAACGCCTCCGATTGTCCGTCGATGGACGCTTGGCTCATGGGCGAGGTTCCGGTCTTGAAGGCTTCGAGGATCACCTGCTTGTCGCCGGCTTCGGCTGGGCGGCCGGTTTCGCGGTTGACGCGCACCAGGCTGATACCCGGCGGCACGCGGAACGGGGTCGCCGGCTTGTCCTTGAGCGCGCCCATCATGAAGTCACGGAAGATCGGCGCCGCCACCGCGCCACCGGTGTCCTTCGGGCCGAGCGTGCGCGGCTCGTCGAAACCGAGGTAGACGCCGGCCACCAAGTCGGGCGAGAAGCCCAGAAACCACACATCCAAGGCGTCGTTGGAGGTGCCACTCTTGCCGGCCAGCGGCTTGCCCACGGCGCGCGCGGCTGTGCCGGTGCCGCGTTCGACCACACCCTCCATCATGTGCACGACCTGGTAAACACTGGCGGGGTCGGCGAGCTGCTCGCGGGTATCCGGCAGCGCCGGGGGGCCTTTGCCGTCCCACGCGGCGGTCGTGCATTGCTCGCAGGCGCGCTGATCGGACCGGAAGATGGTCTTGCCGGTGCGGTCCTGAATGCGATCAACGAACTGCGGGATGATTTTTTTGCCGCCGTTCACGAGTTCGCCATAAGCGGTGGTCAACCGCAGCGCAGTTGTGACTTCGGCGCCCAGCGCATTGGCGAGATTGGTCGGCAGTTTGTCGTAGACGCCGAATTTCTGCGCCACGACCGCGACCTTGTCCATCCCCACGGCCTGGGCAAGACGCACGGTCATGAGGTTTTGCGATTTCTCGAGGCCCACACGCAATGTGGCGCGGCCGAGATATTCGCCGGTGTAGTTGCCTGGCTTCCACTTCGGCAATCCCGGCCCCTGATCCATGACGAAGGGCGCGTCGAGCACCAGAGTCGAGGGTGTATAGCCCTCCTCCATCGCCGTGAGATAGACGAAGGGCTTGAAGGCCGAGCCCGGTTGCCGCAAAGCCTGATTGCCACGGTTGAACTGCGAGCGAGCATAGGAGAAGCCGCCCGCCAGCGCCAGCACGCGGCCGGTATGCGGATCGAGAACGGCCATGCCGCCTTCGATATTAGGGATCTGGCGTAGTCCATACGTGTGATCCGGATAGGCCACGCCTTCGCTGTTGGCCTTAAGCAGCTCCACCGCAATCACGTCACCCGGTTTGAGGACCGCGGTCGCATCCTTTGGCGGCGGCCCCACATGCTGTTCGGGCAGCACGCTATGGGCCCAGCGCAGTTCAGACATGGGAATGGTGCCGGTGACGCCGCCTTTGACCATGATGACGGCTTTCTCGGGCGACACCACTTCCACCAGCGCCACCTGCCACTCATCCAGCAGTCCCGGCACAGGCGGCAACTGATTGAAGCGCGCCTCGAGATCGTTGCCGGCGTTGAGCTTGGACAGAGGGCCGCGCCAGCCATGACGGCGGTCGTAGGTGATCAGGCCGTCGCGCAGCGCCTTGTTGGCGAACTTTTGGTAGTCGGGATTGAGGGTCGTGCGCACCGCCAGCCCGCCCTTATAGAGGGCGCCCTCGCCGTGATCCTTGGCCAGATCGCGGCGGATGTATTCTGCAAAGTAGTCGGCATCGGCAACCACCTCGGTCTCGCCGCGCTCGCGCACTTTCAGCGGCTCTGCGCGCGCGATCTTCGCTTCGGCTGCAGTGATATAGCCTTCGTCGTACATGCGGCCGACCACGTAGTCGCGGCGCTCGGCGGCCTCTTTGGGGCGGCGCACGGGGTTGTAGTTGTTGGGCGCCTTGGCAAGGCCGGCGAGGAACGCAGCCTCGGAGACGGACAGCTCATCCAGCGACTTGTTGAAGTAGTTCATGGACGCTGCGGCCACGCCATAGGCGCCGAAGCCCAGGTACTGCTGGTTCAGGTACAGTTCGAGGATGTGATCCTTGGTGAAGGCGCGTTCGATACGCAAGGACAGGATGGCTTCGCGGATCTTGCGGGTGACGCTGTACTCGCGCGTGCCTCCGAGGAGGAAGTTCTGCGCCACCTGCTGGGTGATCGTGGACGCACCCTTGAGGCGCTTGTCGCTGCCCGAGAGCTTCTCGCCCACGGCTTCCAGCACCGCACGAGTCAGACCGATCACATCGACGCCGGGGTGACTGTAGAAACGCTGGTCTTCCGAAGCGATGAACGCTTCGCTGATGCGCTTGGGGATCGCGGTGATCGGCACGAAGGTGCGCCCTTCGATGGCGTATTCCTGGATCAGGCGCCCGTCGCCGGCATAGACGCGGGTCATGACCGGCGGATCGTAGGTGGCAAGCTGGTGGTAGTCCGGCAGGCCGCGGCTGAAGTTCCAGAAGATGAAGATTGCGCCGGCGCCGGCCACGAACACGCCGATCATCACGGCAGCGAAACCGATGGCCAGCCAGCGCGCCAGGTTCTGGGATACGCCCAAGCGGCCCTCGATGAACCCCGCGAGTTTCTTCGGGGCGAGTTTTGGCGCTTTCACGCCGCGGCGCGGCGTGGGGGTTTCGGGCATATTTGCGGGTGCTTTATCGACCATGGGCGCGCTCTCTAACACACCTCAACCGGCCTCAAGAGGGGATTTAACAATGACCGGGGTGTGGAGCGGCCATTTGTCCCCGAAAATGCGGCAAAAGTAGGAACCCGGCCGTGGCTTTCAGGTCACGAGCGGCGGAAAACGCGTGGAAAGACAACGGGGAGCCGCACCAGGTCGTTCCCTTTTTAGGATCGCCGGGCGCTCTGGATTGCCCCGAAATGTTCATCGAGGCCCCGCACCACGGCGGCCATAAGCTTGGACCTGTAGCCCTCGGTCTTGAGGGCGGTCTCGTCCTCCTTATTGGACAGGTAGCCCATCTCGATCAGAACCGAGGGAATGTCGGGGGACTTCAGCACAACGAAGCGGGCGAAGCGGTGGCCGTTGCGCAGGAGGACGGTCTCGCGCTTCAGCTGGCCGATGAGCCGCGTGGCGACCCGGGTGGCGAGATTCATGCTTTCCCGCTGCGCCAGATCCACCAGGATGTGGCGCACCTCTTGAGTCTCCCTGGACAGATCGACGCCAATGATCCGGTCCGCGTCGTTTTCCTGGTCTGCGAGGGCCGCCGCTTCAGCGTCCGAGGCCTTTTCAGACAATGTGTAGACCGAGAGGCCGCGTACGGTGCGGTTGGCGATGGAATCCGCGTGCAGGGAGACAAAGATGTCCGCCCCGGCGTCGTGGGCGAGTTCGCGCCGTTCGGTCAGGCCCACCGACACATCGCGTTCACGGGTGAGGACCACTTTATAGCGGCCGGTCTCTTCAAGCCGCGCCTTGAGCTGGCGTGCGGCCGCCAGGGTGATGATCTTCTCATAAATTCCGCTGGACCCGATGGCACCGGGGTCGACCCCGCCGTGGCCGGGATCGAGCATCACGACTTTCTTGGTGTTGAGCGGGCTTTTGTCGGATTTTCTGTCTTCGGCCTTCGCCTCAGGCTTGGTCTGGGCGACCTGGGCCGACGGCGTTTGCTTGCCGATACGGTATTGGGGCCCGACCTGGGCCATGAACTTGTCCTTGGTGGTGCGTTCCAGGTCGATGACGAAGCGATGCGGCGTACCGCCGGTGGCAGGCAATACAAAGGCGCCTTTGACTTCGGCGGCGTCGCCCAGATCGATGACCACGCGGGTATCCCCGGCCTGGAACAGACCCCAACGCACGGCTTTGATCAGGCCGGTGGGGGCTGGCATGGGGCCGCCGCCGTTGCCCACCGTCCAGTCCAGTTCGGGGAGGTCGACCACCACGCGGTAAGGGTCAGCCAGGCGGAAAATGCTGAAATCGACGCTTTCCGAGAGCTCGAGTACAAAGCGCGTGCGGCTGCCGGTGCTCGAGAGTCGCATGGCGGAGGCGATGCCGGTGGCGAACGCGCGGCGGGGCATCAGCAGGGAGCCCGAAGCCCCCGCCAGCCCGCCAACCACACCCCGGCGGCTGACCCAGGGGAAATTACCCTTTAAATCCAATACCCTAGTCCCCTGGCCGCGGGCCGGAGCGCCGGTCAATTTCCCGGGGCAATCGGCCAGACTCTCGCGTAAAACCTGAAGAGTCTTACTCTAACCCATTGAGCTTCAACAACATACAAAAGTTGTGCACAGACGGCAAGAATCTTAACAAGTTGCGCCTCCGACAGGGTCCTGGCGCCCATGGCATTTGCGGTTGTCACCGCCACCGGCAGACGTCTATGGTGGCTGTGCTTGTGGTCGTTCCTGATACGGTGCAGGCCGCCAGCCGCTTGAGTTACCGTCATTTTTCGGCGACTCGTCCGCGGTTCTGGCCGGCGAATTTCCCGTGCGGAGGCGGCCCACTTCCACCGGGCTCAAGCAGCGGCCGCCCTGGCCATACTTGTCCCAGAGTTTCATCCCCGGGGGCATTCGTGCGACACGCCCACTCCCTCACTTATCCACAACAGCAGTCCGCGCAACGTGCGGATGTAATCGTTGCTGCTTTTGTGATGGCGGACGCCGAGCCGCACCCGGGACTTTCGATTTTCACCAACCCGCCGCGGACGCGCGCCCTTTCACCCCAATCGTGGGTCACGGGCCGCGCGAGAACCGCAGCGTCACGGAGTATGCCTCGCGATGGTCAAGAGAATGCTGATCGACGCCACCCACCCGGAAGAGACCCGGGTCGTGGTACTGGACGGAACGCGCCTTGAAGAATTCGATGTAGAGACCTCAACTAAAAAACAGATCAAGGGCAACATCTACCTGGCCAAAGTGGTCAGGGTTGAGCCCTCGCTTCAGGCGGCATTCGTCGATTACGGCGGGAACCGGCACGGGTTCCTTGCCTTCGCTGAAATCCACCCG
>CANISR010000103.1 GCA_947470105.1 Fidelibacterota bacterium
CACCGAGACCTTCGGCAACGTGACCTTGGAAGCCATGGCGTCGGGCCTGCCTGCGATCTGCGCCCGCGCTACCGGCAGCATGTCCCTGGTGTCGCACGGCACCACCGGCTTCCTGTGCGAAAGCCACAACGTCGCGGAGTATGCCGATTGCCTGCAGCGCCTCATCGCCGACGCCGGCTTGCGCCGCGGCCTCGGTGCGGCGAGCCGCAGCCGCAGCCTGATCTACAACTGGGACCGCATCCTCGATGACGTCCTGACGAACTACCGCGAGGTTCTGGGCCTTTCGCCGCCGTCGGCCATCCAGCCCATTGATCTCGCCGTTGCCGTCTGAGTCCGAAACCCTTCCGGCGGACGACGCGGACCTGCCCCCCTGGCTCGCGCGGCTCAAGGCCCTGGCGCCGCCGCCTCACATCACCCGTATCATTCTCGCCGTCGTCCGCATCGTCATTGCCGTTGCAGTGGTGGCGTTCATGTACGTCCGGCTCAATGAAATCGGCTGGGCCGCTACCTGGGCGGCGCTGCCGCGGGCGCCCATGTTTTACGTGTTCTTTGCCGTCGCCTATTGGATGCTGCCGGTCGCGGAGATGCTGATCTACCGGGCGCTGTGGCCCATTCGCTGGCGCGCACTGCCGGTGTTCATCAGGAAGCGCGTCTATAACGAACTGATGTTCGACTATTCGGGCGAGGCCTATCTCTATCTCTGGGCCAAAGACGCCGTGCCCGGCACCGCGCGCGGGATTCTGTCCACCATCAAGGACGTGAACCTGCTTTCAGGGCTCGCGTCCAACTCGCTCACGCTGCTGATGCTGCCGGTGGTGATTCTCGGTGGTCATGTGGCGCTGCTGGAGGCCCCGGGCAGTCACCCCCTGGTGCCCTTGCTGTTGTGCGCGGTGCTGGCGTTGCTGCTCATGACCATGCTGTTCGTGTTCCGGCGGCGGATCTTTTCCCTGTCGCGGCGGGATGCGGCCGTGGTGGGCGGGCTGCATGTGACCCGGCTCCTGACCATCTTCGCACTGCAAGTGGCGCAATGGTCGGCGGCGCTGCCCCAGGTGCCCATCGGCGAATGGCTGATGTTCCTGGCCGCGCAGCTTCTCCTGACGCGCATTCCTTTCCTGCCCAACCGTGACGTGATGATGATGTGGCTGGGCGTGGCGCTGGCGACGGCGGTGGCCGCGCCCCAAGCGCAAGTGGCCTCCATGTTCCTGGCGGCGGGCGCCTTATCGCTCGCCACGCACGCCTTCATGTACGGCGTTGTGCTCGCTGTCGGACTAGCGACTCGTAAAGGGCAAACAGCCGGTCAAAGTGCGCGTCCGCCGTCCCAATCCGTTCCGCCGCTCCCGCAATAGCCGCGCGGGCGCAAGCTTCACGGTCGCGGGTTAGAAAACGCCCGATCGCGCGCGCAGCACCTTCGGCGTCGCCCAGCGGATAGACTTCGGCATAGTCCGGATGCGCGAAGTCAAAGGCGCCGCCGGTGTCGGGCACGATGATCGGCGCCCCGCAACACAGCGCCTCCGCCACCGCCAACCCAAACGTCTCGCAGCCCGATCCATGGATGAGCGCGTCCGCGCTCGCCATCATGCGCGTGACTTCGGCACGGTCGGAAACCTGACCCGCCACATGTACATGAGGCACCTGCGCCGCGGCGCGGTCGATCTGGGCGCGGGAAAGGCCGTCGCCCACGAGATAGAGCCCCACGCTGTGGGGGCGAACGGCGTTCACCTTGCCCACGGCTGAGATCAGTACCGGCAGGCGCTTCTCCGGATGGTGGCGGCCGATGGTGAGCAGCAGCGTGGCAGTTTCGGGCAATCCACAGGCCGCCAGCATCCGCGCCCGCAATGCCGTGTCACGCAGGCCATCGTGGAAAAACGTCCGGTCGATGCCGAAGGGCACCGTGACCACATTCTTGAGACCGAAGCTGATGAACCGCCGGGCTAGCCACTCTCCGGCCACCACGGTGCAGTCGAACGGCGCATTGAGGCGCCGCAGGTAGCGCCAGAACCATCTGAACAGGCGGTCGACGCGCTGGGTTCCGAGGCGGGCGCCCAACAGCGTGTGCGCGTATACCGCCACCGGGTCCGCATGCATGACCAGGGACTTCACGGCGGCCCCGCGCCAATGGCCCGCCATCCACCCCGCGTACCAGGGTGTGGAGCCCTCCACCACGTCCGGCTGCTCGCGGTCCAATATCCGCGTCACTTCGGTGGAGGACAGAAACATGTGATAGCGCTTGTCCACCGGCAGCACCGGGGCCTTCACCCAGACGATCTTGCCGCCGGGGTAGGGCTCTTCGCGGTTCTCGCGGCCGGGAGCGATGATCACCGTCGTATGCCCAAGGCGCGCGCTGGCCTTGAGCTTCTGCTGCACATAAGTGCGCACGCCGCCGCCCTGCTCGCTGTAGAACGCCGATATGTCCGCGATCTTCATGGGGACCGGAAGGAATTACCCTGGAAACGCTGGCTAAGTAGCTTACTAATAGCCTGATTGGGGCAAGGAAAGGGGTTCGACAGTGGTCAGTGCAGACGCCGGTGCGATTTCCGATGCCGATCAGAAACGCCAACTCCGGCGGGCGGTCATCGCCAGCACGGTGGGCACCGCCATCGAATGGTACGACTTCTTCCTCTATTCGACCCTGACCAGCCTGGTCTTTGTAAAACTCTACTTCCCCAACTCCGAGCCCCTGGCCGGCACGCTCCTGGCCTTCAGCGTCTATGCCGTCGGCTTTGTCGCGCGTCCCATCGGCGCTGCGATCTTCGGCCACTACGGCGACCGCATCGGCCGCAAGGCCACGCTGGTGTCCACGCTGCTGCTCATGGGCGTCGCCACATTTTTCGTGGGCCTGGTGCCGAGCTACGAGGCCATCGGCGTCTGGGGTGCGGTGATCCTCACCATCCTGCGCTTTATCCAGGGCATCGGCGTCGGCGGCGAGTGGGGCGGCTCGGTCCTGTTGTCTATGGAATGGGCGAAGACCAACAAGCACCGCGGTTTCATCACCTCCTGGCCGCAGTTCGGCGTGCCCATGGGCGTGTTCCTGGCCAACCTCGCCGTGCTCGCCTTCAGCGGCATGGATAACGACAGCTTCATGAGCTGGGGCTGGCGCGTGCCGTTCCTGCTCAGCGCTGTGCTGGTGGTGGTGGGTCTTTATATCCGCCTCGGCGTGCTTGAGACGCCGACCTTCCGCCGCCTGCAGACCGAGAACAAGATCTCGCGCCAGCCGGTGCTGGACGTGATCAAGAAGCACCCCAAGGCGATATTGCTCTCGGCGCTGGCGCGCACCGGCCAGCAGGCGCCGTTCTATATCTACACCGCCTTCGTGTTCTCCTACGGCATCGCCCAGGGCATGACGCGCAACTTCCTGCTGACGGCGGTGCTGTGCACGGCGCTGGTGTCGTTCATCTCACTGCCCACCTTCGGCCATCTCTCGGACCGCTTCGGCCGCAAGCGCGTATATCTGCTCGGCATGGTGCTGGGCGCGTCCTACAGCTTCATTTACTTCGCCGGTCTCGACAGCGGCGTCGCGTCCATAGCCTTCCTGGCAATCATGTTCTCACTGCCCGCCCATGACCCGGTTTATGGTCCGCAGGCCGCATTGATCGCCGAGAGTTTCCCGCCGGACCTGCGCTACTCCGGTGCGTCCATCGGCTATCAGTTGGCGTCCGTGTTTGCCGGCGGTCCCGCGCCCTTGATCGCGACCTATCTGCTGGCTACCTACAAAAGCGGCACGTCTATCGCCATCTACATGGCGCTGTGTTGCGTGGTCAGCTTCATCGCGGTGATGTTCATGCCCGATTACACCAACCGGGACATCGATACCGAAGGCGCGCAACCCTAAATCAAAGCGGGCCTAAGCCTTAAAGTCTTCCGGCCGGGCGAGGTGCGCGGCCCTCCAGAGTGATGGCGCCACGCGGGCATATTGCGGCGGGTATTCGATCTTGGCGCCCAACCGGTCGGCGGCGTGCCAGACCCAGCGCGGATTGTCGAGAATAGCCCGGGCCAGAGCGACCATATCGGCATCGCCTTTGGCGATGATCTCATTGGCCTGTTCGGCGGTGACGATGTGGCCCACGGCGCGGGTGGTCATGCCGCTCGCACGCTTTACGTGGGCCGCCAGGTGGACCTGGTATCCCGGTCCCGACGGAATGCTCACGCCGGGGATGGAGCCGCCGCTGGACACGCAGACATAAGCCGCCCCGGCGGCTTTCAGGCCCTTGGCATACTCACCGGCATCGTCCTGGGACCAGCCGTTTTCGGACCAGTCGGTGCCCGTGATGCGGGCGCCCAACGCCATGGACGCAGGGATCTCGGCCCGCATGGCGGCGGCGAGCTCCAGCGGAAAACGGGTGCGGCCGTCGCGGTCGCCGCCATAGCAGTCGGTGCGCTGATTGGCATGAGGCGACAGGAAGCTGTCCAGCAGATAGCCGTGGGCGGAATGCAGCTCGATAACGTCGAAGCCCAGCCGCACGGCGCGCGTGGCGGCTTGCAGGAACGCAGCTTTCACCCGCGCGAGACCGGCGTCGTCCAAGGCCTCCGGCGTTTGATACCCCGGCGCGAACGGCACCGCGGAGGGCGCCGAAATGGGCCAGGGATCTTCGTGGGGTTGAAGCCATTTGCCGCCCTGCCACGGACGCTGGGTCGAAGCCTTGCGTCCGGCATGGGCGAGCTGGATGCCGAAGCGCGTTCCGGGCACCGCCACCGCGCGCGCTGCGGCCAGCGTACGCGCCAGCGCCTGTTCGTTGGCATCGCTGTAGAGGCCGAGGCACCCATGACTGATGCGTCCATGCCGTTCGACGGCCGTGGCTTCCAGGATGATGAGGCCAGCGCCGGACATGGCGTATTGCATGACCTGCTGCAGGTGCCAGAGGGATGCGCAGCCGTCATCCGCCGAATACTGGCACATGGGCGCGATAGCGATGCGGTTGACCAGGCCGAACGGCCCCAGAGAGAGGGGCGTGAAAAGAACAGACGACATCAGCTCTCCAGGGACACGACACCGATCTCGGCGAACTTATCGAGGATGCCAGATTCGAGGTGGGCAAGGCGGCCCGCCAGCAGCTTTTCCATCTCGGCCGGCTTCAGCTCCTTGCCGCCGACCATGAGGCTGCCGCCTTCGCCGGTCATGACCGCAAGGGCGGCCTTGATGGCGCCGTCGCGGCCGTGTTCGCAGCGCGCCAGCAGCAAAATGGCATCGCTGTTAGGCATCTCGACCCCGGTGCCGGCGTTGACCGCGGCCAGCGCAATGCGCGGCACGCGCAGCGCGATTTCCTTGATCAGCGAGCGATTGACCGCAGGCATGGTCAGCTTGGAGTCACGCTTGACCTTCACGGCCTTGGTTTCGGCGGGGAACGCCATGACCTGGCCGCCGGCGGCCAGCAGGCGTGCGGCTTCCATGTCCGTACCCGGCGGCAAGGCCGCAAACTCAGGCGTCCTGGCGATGGTCGAGAGTTTATTGCCGCGATAGGCGACCATCTTGAGCATGGCCGCCAGGGGCCCGTTCTCGTAGCTCACCTGAATGTCGCCGAAGGCCACCTTGCGGTCGATCTGGGCGAGGGGCTCCAAGGTTCCGAACACCAGCTCCTGGTTGACGGCCATCCAGGCTTCTTCGGTGGGAAGGCTATCGCCTTTGATCCAAACATCGCGGCGGAAGGTTTCGTTGCGGATGAAGTCGCGCTTGGCTTCCAGCTCGGCGCGGCTCTTGGCGGCGCGGAACTCGTCCTGGAGCTCCCGCGGCACGGCCAGGTCGACCATGTTGAGGAACAGCCGCGCCGAGCCGGCGAACTTCAGACCACGGCCTTCCATGAAGGCTTTCATCTCGGCGAAATAGAAGGCGCGCAGATGCTCGTTGAAATATTCGTGGGCCATGTAGCGCGGATCGAGGCGCTCCAACTCTTCGACCGCTTCCGCGAGGGCCGGGTTGTCGCGGAAGTATTTGACCTGGGCCTTCTTGATCTTCTTGAGCCAGTCGAGGCCGATGCGGGCGCGCTCCATGGAGTTCACGCCGAGCTGCGACAGGGAATACACCATGTTGCGCATGGGCAGCTTGGCGGCCCAGCCGGGCATGGCGTTGGTGCCGGTGAGCAGCAATCCACCAGGCTTCAGGCGCCTGGCGGCGTCATCAAGCAGGGCCGAGCGCGTGGGCTCGTCGATCCAGCTCAGCACCCCATGCATCACCGCGAAATCGAGCGGTGGAATATCCTCTGGCGCCAGCCCCGCGAAGCTCTTCTGCAGAAAGGTAGTGTTGGAGAGGCCGGCACGTAAGGCCAAAGTCTCGGCGGTGCGGATGTGCACCGGCATGAAATCCACGCCGTAGAACTGCGCCTCCGGGAAGCAGCCGGCCAGCACCACGGCGGTGACGCCGTTGCCGCAGCCGTAGTCGCACCAGGTAAACGGCTTATTCAGGGGACGGGGCGCGTAGCCGTTGGAGGCTGCCACCAGGTTGATATGCGCGGGGGCGTGATCGCCGTAGAACTCCGCCACATAGGAGACGTCGGAAATATAGCCGCCGGTATCGCTCGTCATCGCCTGTCGCCCCACCTGTTCTCGCAGGTATAGCCCATCCCGGAGAAAGCAAAAGCCCCGTCTAAAACAAAACCGCGATTCAAGCTGAATCGCGGTTTTGCTTTAGATTCTGTTTGGTCGGATTTTCTATGAAAAACCGGCCACCACTTTTCCGGAAAAGGCTCTGTATCCGGACGGGGCTTTTAAACTCAGGTTAGGAGCCGGCAGTTAGATCGACTGCTGCACCCACTCCTTCAGTTTGCTTTCCGGCAGGGGCCCGACCTTGGTGGCGGCCACCTGGCCGTCCTTGAAGATCATCAGTGTCGGAATGCCGCGTACGCCGAACTGGGTGGGGGTCTGGGGGTTGTCGTCGATATTGATCTTGGTGAAAGTCACCTGGGCGCCGAATTCCGCCGACAAGCGTTCCAGGGACGGTGCGATCTGCTTGCACGGGCCGCACCACTCCGCCCAGAAGTCCACCAGAACCGGGCCGCTGGCCTTAAGGACGTCCTCTTCGAAGGACTGGTCCGAAACCTGTTTCATTGATTGATTCCTTTCTTGGCACTGCGAAGTGTGCCGGATGAGCAAATCTAGGGAGCGCCCCGGCGACCGTCAAGGCAACGCCAAAAGCCGTGCATTTATGCGGGTATCTGAAGAAAACTTATCCACAAAGCTGCGCGCAGCTAGAGAAGCTAGCTCCGCCATTTCAACACAACCGGAGTCAGGGAATTCTCCGGCGGGCGACCGGCGGCCTGGGCCGCCAGCCATTCGCGTTTGAGGCGATAGTACCAGCGGGTCTGGGTGTCGGCGTCGCGCACCAGCATGGTGGGCGGCGCGAAAGCGAGGCCCTCCTGCATGGCCAGCACCGCTTGCCGGTCCTGGTCCAGGAAGCGTTCCGCCACACGCCGCACCAGGGGTCGCAGCAGCGTGGTCCCGGGCACGTTCCAATACATCACGTGATGCACGTCGGTGATGTCGGCCGTGACAGGCGTACAAGCGGTAAGGCCGGTGTAGTGGTAACGCCCGGTAGTGGCATGCTCCACGCGCACCGAGGGCAGGGTGTAGGTGATCTCGGTTTCCGGCCGGCCGCCGAGGAAAATCCGGTAAGCGCGGCTGTTGCTCGATGCCGGGTGCCGATCCATGCGCCAGCCCAGGGCGCCGGGCACGGGCGAGAAGCTCTTTTGCTTTTCATGGATGCTTTGCCGTGTGCGCCAGAGGGCCGACTTGTGCACAAAGGCGCCGTGGGCCGGATCCATCAGGCCGATGACGGCAAGATCGATATTGCACGGGAACCGCTGGCACAGATGAAGCTGGGGCGTGGCACCCGCATCCGGCAGTACCGGCAGCGGTGGAAGATAGGCGCCGACCGCACCAACGTAAACCCAGATGTTGCCGTGGGCCTCGGCCACCGGATAGGTCGCGGCGCGGATGTCGCCCGCCTGCGGCTTCTGGTCGGCGCATTGGGACGGAATGCTGGTGCAGCGCCCGTCGGTGGCGAAGCGCCAGCCGTGATAAGGGCACTCCACCTCTCGGCCGTCGAAGTCGCCCCGCGACAGGAGCGTTCCCCGGTGCGGGCAAGTGTCGCGCAGGCCGAATACTTTGCCTTCAGCATCGCGGCCCAGTAGCACCGGCTCGCCGAGCAGAGTCCTATGCATCATGCGGCCGCGCGCGATCTCAGCGGCAGGTGCTGCGTAATACCAGGCTCCACGCAGCATCACGCCTTGCAGGCTGGCATCGTCGGTCTCTGGCTGTCCGGTCATCGTCATGCCAGGAGATGGTAGCCTTTGAGCACCGTGCGCAGGCGTTCGGCGTCGTGGAACAGATGGCCGTGCATGCCGAGCGCGATACCGGTCGCCACATTGTCCGCCACGTCGTCGATGAACAGCGCGCGCCCGGGCTCGATCTCATAACGCTCGAACAGCACCTGGAACAGGCGCCGGTCGGGTTTTTTCACCTTCTCGCGCCCCGACACCACGATGCCGTCGAGATGACTGATAATGTTGTGGGCCTCGGCATGTTTGAACATTTCCGCCGGCCAGTTGGTGAGGCCATACACCGGAACATTGCGTGCCTTCAGCCCCATGACGATCTGCTCCATGCCCGGCACCTGATCGCCCAGCATTTCGCCGAAGCGATCGTAAAAGGCCTCGATGAGGGCGTGGTGTTTGGGAAAGCGCGCCTTGAGCGTCGTGGTGGCGGCCGCGCAGCTCTCCCCCGAATCCTGGGTTTCATGCCAGGCGGTCGTGCAGATTTCACTCAGAAACGTCTCCATCTCAGCCGCATCAGGAATCAGCTTGCGGTACAGATTGCGGCGGTCCCACGGAATCAGGACGTTGCCGATATCAAAGACGACCGAGGCGATGGTCATGCCGGGCTGATTTCTCAAGGTGAGGACTTCTCGAGTGACGCGAGGGCAGCATCGAGCTGCGCGGGAACGAGCTCCAGGATGAACGGGCCGTCGGTCCACAGCAAGACGCAGCGGACGCTGCGGGTGGGATAAATTTGCGCCAGGGCGGCGCGGTAGACCGCCATCTGAAAGACATAGGCCGGATCCACGTCCTCGGACCGGTGGGCGGGCGGGCGGTTGGTCTTGTAGTCGACAATGATCACTTCGGTCTCGGCTACCGCCAGCCGGTCCACCTGGGCGGAGATCACGTGGCCGCGGACCATGCCGGTCAGCGGCACTTCGGCTTTGGAGCCCGGCGCGAACAGGGTTGCGAACCGGGGATCCTCGATCACCGCCAAAGTCTCGCGCACCACCTCGACCCGGGCGGCATCGTCCAGGCCCCAGGCGGGACGCGCCGCCAAGGCCTCGGCCGCGGCTTGGCGACGCGCAGGCGCGATCTCCGGCAGGCTCTGCAGTAAACGATGGATGACAATGCCGCGCTGGAAGCGCCGGACGCCGTCGTCGCGCAACGGTGAGGCCGCCGGCGGGTCGCTGCGGCCGGCGGTGGATGGCGCCAGCGGCTGCGGCGGAATCGGTTCGTCGTTGGGTGGCGTCAGCGCCCAGGCTTTGAGGGGCTGGGGGACCAGTAAGGCCGCGGGCGCATGTTCGGTCTTCACGAGCGCGGTTTGCGGCGACACGAGGCGCAGGATTTCGGGCGCGGAAAACAGGGGATCGGTGGCAAAGAACGGATCCGCCACCGGCTGCAGCCGCGGCGAGGCGGACAGGCCCTCCTTCATCAGGCGGTACCAGGTGCCGTCGGTCTGCGGGCGGCGGGTGTGCCAGCCGCAGACATAAAGCCGATCCTCGGCGCGCGTCATGGCCACATAGAGCAGGCGCCGATACTCCTGCTCTTGGGCAGTCAAGGCCAGCTCACGCAACTGTTGGGTCATGGGATCCTGGTCGCCCACCGCAGGCGCCCACAGCAGCAGAGAATCCTCGGACCGGGTCCAAAACAGCCGGTCTTGCAGCGTCGGGGCCTGGCAGGTGTCCGGCAGGAACACGATGGGCGCCTGCAGGCCCTTAGCGCCGTGGGCGGTGATCACTCGCACCGCGTCGGTGCCGCTCTGGTCCAGGTCGCGTTTGATCTCGGTCTTGCCGGCCACCATCCATTGCAAGAAGCCCTGTAGCGACGGCGCGTGGTGCCGCTGATACGTAATGGCGAGACTGACGAACTCGTCGATGGGATCTTCGGCTTCGGCGCCGAGGCGGGCGATCAGCTTCTTGCGTCCGTCCAAGGCCACCAGGATGTGACCATAGAGTTCGGCCGGCTGCAGATAGTCGGTCTTTGCGAGCAGGCCGTCGAGGAATCCATGTGCAGCGCCGAAGCGGGATTCGGACCCGGCGTGACTCACCAACACGTCCCACAGCCGCTTGGGCCCGCGGTCATAGGCCAGGGTGAACAGCTCCTCCTCGGTCAGTCCGACCAATGTGCCTTTGAGCACCGTGGCGAGAGTCAGGTCGTCCTCGGGCAGCAACAGGAATTGCCCGAGGGCCATCAAATCCATGACGGCGAGCTGCTCCGTGAGCTGCATGCGGTCGACGCCGGCGACCGGCACGTTCAGCGCTTTGAGCTGGCGCACCAGCTCTTTCACGAAACCCGTGCGCCGGCGCACCAGCACCATAATGTCGCCGGGGCGGATGGGGCGGCCTTTGGCTTCCAGCATCTCGCGGGTTTGAATCATATAAGCGACGCGCCGCGCGATGAGAGCGGCAAGGCGGTGCGACGGCGAGTCCGCCTCTTTGCGCTCCACCGGCGGCTTCCAACTCGGCGTATCGTCCAGTGTCGCGGGTTCCACCGGCGGCCAGATCTCCACCAGGCCGCCGTGCCCTTCGCGGGCCGGCAGGTGGACGATGTCCTCGTCGCCTAAACCATCGCGGGCCCCGGGCTGGCGGAAGACCTCGTCGACCGCATGCAGAACGGCGGCGGTAGAGCGGAAGGAGACGTTGAGGCTGATGGAGCGCCATTGCTGGCCTACGCCCTCGGCCCGTTCTTGCAGCAGTCCCCGCACCACATCAAATTGCGCCGGGTCCGCGCCCTGGAAGCCGTAGATCGACTGCTTGGGGTCGCCCACGGCGAACACCGTGCGCATGTTCGGGCTGCGGTCTTCATGCCGGCCGGCGCCGGCGAAGAATTCGGCGGTGAGGGCGCGAACGATGGACCACTGCTCCGGGTTGGTGTCCTGGGCCTCGTCGATCAACACATGGTCAATGCCGCCGTCGAGCTTGAACAACACCCAGGCGGCGCTGCCGGGCTGCTCCAGCAGGCGCCGGGTGCGGTCGATGAGGTCGTCGTAATCCATCAACCCGCGGCGCGCCTTGTCGGCGCTGTAGAGCCCGAGCATATGCGCTCCGAGACGCACCAGGGCCTCAGTGTTCGCCAGCACCCGGGCGGCCTTGAGTTTCTGCTTCACCGCCGCAAGCCGCTCGGCTTCCGCGAGCATGGTGACAATGACGTTGGGGTCGGCCTTGGCGGCTTTTTGCGTCGCCAGTCTTTGCCGCGGGACATCTTGCTGGGTGAGGAAAATGGCGCAGTAATCCGCGAAGCCGATCGTTCGGTCCGGCGCCGTGAGCCAGGCGCCGAGGTTCAGCGCGCGCTCCTGGTCGGTCTCGGACCCTTGGCTCAAAGCGCCGACAGCACGGCGCAGACTTTGACGGTCAAACGCGTCTTCGGCGCAGGCCGTCGCGATCACGGCGCTTTCGCTTTCTCGGGGCGACAGTCCCAGCGCGCGCCGGGTCGCCGCCATGACGCCGTCGACGCTGCCGTGGCGTTCTATGGCTTTGGTGAGCTTGCCGCGCGCTGCGATCAGACCCGCCAGGATATCGGTGAAATTCTGCTCATGCACACGGCCGGTGATGACGCCGAGCGCGTCCGCGAGCGCGGTGTCCGCTCCCTGCGCGGCGGCAATGGTGGCTTCCTGGGCGACCATCAGGGCTTCGGCGCTGTCGCGTTCGTCCATCACCGTGAAGTGCGGCGACACCCGGGCTTCCAGCGGAAAGCGCCGCAGCACTGATTGGCAGAAGGCGTGGATGGTCAGGATATGCAGCCCGCCGGGGGCATCCAGCACGCGGGCGAATAACCGGCGCGCGCTCTTGAGTGCAGCCGCGTCCGGAGTGACGAAGCGCGCGATGTCGTCGATCAGCGCGCTATCGTCCTTGGTGGCCCATTGGGCCAGGCGCTCGGCGATGCGGTTGCTCATCTCCGCCGCCGCCGCCTTGGTGAAGGTCAGGCACAAAATGCGTTCGGGTGCGGCGCCCGCCAGCAGCAGGGCCAGCACGCGGTCGGTGAGCACCTTGGTCTTGCCCGAGCCCGCCGAGGCGCTCACCCAGACGCTGGCGGCGGGGTGCGCGGCCTTGCCCTGCTCGCGTTCGGCGATGGCGACCGGGTTTTGCGAAACGGCGGTCATGCGTCCTCCGCGTCGCCGGCCCATTCCTTGACCCGGGCGAGGTGCAGATAGTCGCTATAGACCGGCGCCATCTCGGGATTGGGCCGCGCTTCGTAGCCGGTGGCGGGATCGTCGAAGGCCGCGATCAAGCCCAATAGTCCTTCGCGGGCGGTCTGGGCGATCTCTGCTAGGTCGCCTTTGACCACCGAGATATCACCGCCGTCGTCGCGTCCATGCAGACGCCAGAACGCCAACTCGCCGACGGTCTTGCGCGGCACGTTGGCGAAACCGCCGGCGGCGGCGATAACCGCTTCCAGCGGCAATTGCGGCGCGAAGCCCTTGAGCACCTCGCTGGCCTTTGGCGGCGCGCCGGTTTTGTAATCGAGAATCCGCAAGGCGCCATCGGCCGTAAGGTCGATGCGGTCTGCCTGGGCAATCAGGATGAACGGTGCCCCTGCCGTCTGCAGATGCAGCTCGCCCCGTTGCTCGACATAAGACTGCGTGAGCGTCGGACGCAGGCGGGTTTCCTGTTCCAGGAACCAGGCGGCGATGCGCTCAAAGCGCGGCCACCAGAACGCCATGATGGAGGGGCGCAAGGCTGCGTTTGCAAACAGCGTACGGCCCATGGCGCAGAGCTCCGCATAACTGTCTGGGGGCAGCGCGCCGGACGGATACTTGGCGACAAAGGTTTGCAGCGCCTTGTGCACCACCGTGCCGTAGTCGGCGACGCTGGAGTCCTGATCCAGCGG
>CANISR010000104.1 GCA_947470105.1 Fidelibacterota bacterium
CGCTACGGCTACGAGGCCGTGCGCGCCCTTGCAGCGCAGGCCGCGGGGCCCGTCAAAGTCGAGGCGGGCCGGGTCCTGGCGGCGAAGTACAAGCAGACCCCGGTGGAGGGGCTGGACGCCGCGGCCCTCGCCGCCAACCTAAAAGTCAGCCCGCCCGGGGCGACGCTTCCGGACAGCTTCCTGAACCAGAATTGGACGAACGTGGGGGAGGCGCGGGCCCTGTCGCAGTGTGTGCGCGATGGTCCATGTACGGCTGTGCTGCTGGACGTCAACGGCGACGGCGCCAATGAAGTCGCCGTAATGGGCAAAGGCTCCGGACCCGCCACGATCTTCGGCGAGGTCGCCGGGTCCTGGCGCGACGTGGGGGAGGTCCTGGGCTTCCCCGGGTGCGAGGAGGCGCGGGAAGGCATCGAGGAGGGGCACTTTGAAATGGCGATCCCGGCCTGGCGGGAGGTGCTGGTGGGTGGCCGGCGGCTGCCTGTTATCCCCAAAGCGGAGCCCTGTGCGCCGTAACACCCGGTGGGCGCCCTGTGCGCCGTAACACCCGGTGGGCGCCCTGGCCCTGCCATTGTCCTGATGAGCGGCATCGGGTAAAAGCCGCTTTCCCTGCGATTTCCCCCTGACGCCCCCGTCGCGGCTCTCACTCAAAGATCAAAAAACATGGCAAGCTATCAATATATTTACGTGATGAAGGGCCTCGGCCGGATCTACCCGGGCGGCAAGGAAGTCCTAAAGAATATCTGGCTATCCTTTTTGCCGGGCGCCAAGATCGGGGTCCTTGGGGCCAATGGCTCGGGCAAATCCACCCTGCTGCGTATCCTGGCCGGCCAGGACAAGGATTACACCGGCGAAGCCTGGGCGGCCGATGGCGTGAAAGTCGGCTTCCTCTCCCAGGAACCCGAACTGGATCCCACCAAGACCGTGCTCGGCAATGTCATGGACGGGGTCGCGGACGTTAAGGCGCTGCTCGACCGGTTCGAGGCGGTGAGCGCGAAATTCGCCGAAGAGCTGTCCGACGACGAAATGAGCGCCGCCATCGCCGAGCAGGGCGAACTCCAGGAGAAGATCGACGCCGTGCAGGGCTGGGACCTGCAGCGCACCTGTGAGATCGCCATGGACGCGCTGCGCTGCCCGCCGCCCGACTCCGAGGTAACCAAACTCTCCGGGGGCGAACGCCGCCGCGTGGCCCTGTGCCGCCTGCTGCTGTCCAAACCCGACATGCTGCTGCTGGACGAACCCACCAACCATTTGGACGCGGAATCCGTGGCCTGGCTGGAACGGTTCCTGGAAACCTACGAAGGCACCGTGGTGGCCGTCACCCACGACCGTTACTTCCTCGACAACGTCACCGGCTGGATTCTCGAACTCGACCGCGGCCAGGGCATCCCCTACGAGGGCAACTACACCTCTTGGCTGGAGCAGAAGAAAAAGCGCCTGATCCAGGAAGAACGCGATGAGGCGGGCCGCCAGGGCACCATCGACCGCGAACTGGAGTGGATCCGCCAGAGCCCGTCGGCGCGCCGCACCAAGAGCAAGGCGCGTATCGCGGCCTTCGAAGATCTGGTGGCCCAGGCCCAGGATAAGGCGCCGGACGCCCTGCAGATCGTCATTCCGGAATCCAACCGCCTCGGCGGCAAGGTCATCGACGCCAAGAACCTGACGAAAAGTTATGGCGACCGGATGCTGATCGAGAATCTGGAATTCAGCCTGCCGCCCGGCGGTATCGTCGGCGTCATCGGTCCCAACGGCGCCGGCAAGACCACGCTGTTCCGCATGATCACCGGCCAGGACAAGCCCGACGCAGGCACCATCACGCTCGGCGAGACGGTGAAACTCGGCTACGTCGATCAGTCGCGCGATTCACTCAAGGCCGACAATACGGTGTGGCAGGAAATCTCCGGCGGCAACGACGAGATCCTGCTGGGCAAACACCCGGTGTCGAGCCGCGCCTATGTCGGTCGGTTCAACTTTAAAGGTTCCGACCAGCAGAAGAAGGTCGGGCAACTCTCGGGCGGTGAACGCAACCGCGTGCATCTCGCCAAGATGCTCAAGCAGGGCGCCAACGTCATCCTGCTCGACGAACCGACCAACGACCTGGACGTCGATACCCTGCGTGCCCTGGAACTGGCGCTGCTGGAATTCGCCGGCTGCGCCGTGGTCATCTCCCACGATCGCTGGTTCCTGGATCGCATCGCCACACATATCATGGCCTTCGAGGGCGAGAGCCATGTGGAATGGTTCGAGGGCAACTTCCAGGATTACGAAGAAGACAAGAAACGCCGCCTCGGCGCGGACTCGGTGGAGCCGCACCGCATCCACTTCAAACCCATCAGCCGGTAGCCCGGAGACACCCCATGAAAGTCGTCATCACCGGCGGCACTGGTTTCCTGGGCTTACGGCTGGCGCGCCAGTTGCTGGCCCACGGCACGGCGACGGCGCCTTCGGGCAAGAAGGAAGCCATCGACGAGATGGTGCTGTTCGACGTGGTGGTGCCCAGTGCCCGCCCCGAAGGCCTCGACGACCGCGTCAAGATCGTCGCCGGCGAGATTGCCGACGCCAAGGCCATCGACGCCTTGATCGACACACCCAACATCGGGGTCTACCACCTCGCGTCCGTGGTCAGCGGGCAGGGGGAGCAGGACTTCGACCTGGCGCTGAACGTAAATCTGCGCGGGCATCTGCTGCTGCTCGAAGCGGTGCGCCGTCTGGGCTCCCGTCCGCGCTATCTGTTTTCGAGTTCGGTCGCGGCTTACGGCGGCGCCGCCATGCCCAAGGTTGTCTCCGACCAGACCAAGCAGACCCCGCAGACCACCTACGGCATGACCAAAGCCGTGGGCGAGCTCCTGGTGAACGACTACACCCGTAAAGGGTTCATCGATGGCCGCACCGCGCGCCTGCCGGCAGTAATCGTGCGTCCGGGCAAGCCCAACAAGGCGGCGTCGAGCTTCATCAGCGCCGTGGTCCGCGAACCCCTAAACGGCGTCGACTATGCGTTACCTGTGCCGTTGGAGACGCGGATGCCGTCCGCCGGCTACCGGACCATTGTGTCGGACCTGGAAGCGCTGTTTGAAGCCGACGGCGCGAAACTCGGGGACGACCGTGCGGTCAACCTGCCCAACCTGCCAATCACGGTGGCGCAGTTGATCGAGAGCCTGAAAAACGTCGCCGGCGCCCGCAAGCTGGGCCGCATCGATGTGAAGCCCGATGCCTTCGTCATGTCGGTAATCGCCGGCTGGCCCACGACCCTCGATGCGTCGCGGGCCGAAGTGCTTGGTCTTCCGAAGGACACGTCCCTGGAAGACATCATCAAGGCGTATATCGAGGATTACGCCTAGCTAGCCTGCTGGCTCTTCAGCGTATCCACCTGCTGGCGGAGTTGGGCGATGAGGCCCGGCACGCCGCCGTTCTGGCCGATGATGTTGTTGTATTCCTGGCGGTATGTGAGCGCCATGCTCACGCCGCCGACGATCACATCCACCACTTTGAACCCATCGGGGCGCTTACGCAGGCGGAAGTCGACAGCGAATGAATCGCCGCCCTTGCCGACCACGGTGGACTTGACCAGCGCGCCGTCCGTGCCGTCGGCCGTGCTCGACGCGACCTTCAGGGTCTGGCCGTTGTATTCGGAAAACCGCCGTGTCCAGGTGTAGACGATCACGTCCTCGAACAGGGTGTCGAACGCCGTCTGGTCGGCGGGGGCGACGCCGCGCGCGAAACGGCCCAGCACGAAGCGGCCGATGGCGGGGATGTCGAAGTCGCGCTTGAACATGGCGCGGAAGCGCTGCGCTTTTTCCGCGGTGGAGATATTGGCCGCGAGAATATCGACAATGCCGTGCTGGGCGAAGTCGGCGACGAACTTGCCGGGATCCTCCGCGTCCTGCGCAAACGCCACATAGGGCGCGAGAGCGACGGCGAAGGTTCCAAGGATGAACTGTCTACGGTGGAGCATCAAAGTCCTCTAGGGGCGGGGGCGCGCCGTTGCGGATCTCGCTCTCGCGCACTTGGCGGTAAGCGGAACGCAACGCGGAGTAGTAGTCGATGGAAGATTTCTGCAACTCATCCAGGGCGTCGATATTGTCGTCCATGGTGGAAACGTAGAGCACGCCCAGATCGGCCCAGGCGATCCAGCTTTCGCTGTGCCGGCCGCGGTCGTACCAGGCCAATGGATCTACCAGGAATGTGTCGACAGCAAGGCCGAGGCCGTCGCGGATGGTGCTGGGCCCGAACAACGGTACGTAAATATACGACCCTTCGCCCACGCCCCAGGTGGCCAGGGTCTGGCCGAAATCCTCAGAGTGGTAGGGAAGGCCCATCTTCTCGGCCACGTCGAAGAAGCCGAAAAAACCTACGGTGCTGTTCAGGACAAGGCGGCCGAGAGTCTGGCCGGCGCGATTCGGTTTACCCTGCAGGACGTCGTGCACAAAGGTGATCGGCGAGTGCAGGTTGTGCATGAAGTTGACCACGCTCTTGCGGCCTGCCTCCGGCACCACCGCGCGGTAGCCCTTGAGGATCGGGCGCACGAGCACCTTCTTGAGGCCGTCGTCGGCCTTGAGCATGGAGCGGTTGAAGGGCTCCAGACGGTCGTTATTTTCCTGGTAGGCGGCGAGGGCCGCGGCGTCGCCGGCGGGCGGCCGTGAGGCGCAGGCGGTTAGTGCGCCGGCCGCCATCACCACGAGGACGAGGCGGCGTAGGAGCGCCGGGAAACGTGAGAAGAAGGGCTGGGTCACGGGGCGGGATACACTCTGGTGAAGAGGTGAAAGTTCAATCTTTGTAGCGATTTATTGCCCCCCGGCAGGGCCACCGGAGTAACATACCGAGACCCGAAAAAAAAGGCCTCGTACCGGCGGGCCTTGGGGTAGAAGCACCTCTGGAAAACACCTCTGAAAAATCAGGGGATGGCGGGCGTTAACGCCTGCGCCTATGTCTAGCCGCCAACTCAGGAAATAAGCCGTGGCTTCGCCCATTCAAGTGTCCTTTGAGTTCTTTCCGCCCAAGACCGACAAGATGGCGGAGCAATTGTGGGCCGCTATCGAGCGTCTGGCGCCCCTGCAGCCGCGTTTCATGTCGGTGACCTATGGGGCCGGCGGCTCCACCCGCGAACGCACCCACGAGGTGGTAGACCGCATTCAGCGGGAAAAGGGCGTGCAAGCGGCGGCCCATTTGACCTGCGTCGCGGCTACGCGGGCGGAAGTGGACGAGGTGGCGCGGCGCTACTGGCAAAGCGGCATCAAGCATATCGTCGCTTTGCGCGGCGACCCGCCGGAGGGCGAAACCAAATATTCACCCCATCCCGGCGGCTACGACTACGCCACGGACTTGGTGACGGGCCTGAAAAAGGTCGGCGATTTCGAGATCAGCGTCGCCGCCTATCCCGAGGTCCATCCCGAAGCCAAAAGCGCCGCCGACGATCTCGACAATCTCAAGCGCAAGATCGACGCGGGCGCCACCCGCGCCATTACCAATTTCTTCTTCGGCACTGACGTCTACCGCCGCTTCCGCGACAAGGCGACCGCGGCCGGGATCAAAGTACCCATCGTGCCGGGCCTGCTCCCGGTCTCGAACTTCACCCAGACCGTGAAGATCTCCGCCCGCTGCGGCGCCAGCGTGCCCAAAGACCTGCATGATTTGTTCGCCGGTCTGGAAGATGACCCGGACACCCGCAAGCTGGTGGCCGCGACGGTCACCGCCGACCAGGTGCGCGCGTTGCAGAAGGACGGTGTCACCGATTTCCACTTCTACACCCTGAACCGCGCCGACCTGACCTACGCGATCTGCCACATACTCGGCCTGCGGCCGAAGGCGTAATGCCAAGGTAATGTCGGACCCATTCGAACTCATAGATGAGCCTGATGGCGAGCCCGTAGCTGCGCGGGGGTTTGTCCCCGCCGCGCCCGCGCCGCCGCCGGCGTGGCTCGATAAGCTCAACCCAGAACAGCGCGCGGCGGTAGAGGCCACCGAGGGGCCCGTGCTGGTGCTGTCGGGCGCCGGCACCGGCAAGACCAGGGTGCTGGTCACGCGGGTGTCCTACATCCTGTCGCAGCGCTTGGCGAAACCCTGGCAGATCCTGGCGGTCACCTTCACCAACCGTGCGGCGCGGGAAATGCGCGAACGCGTGCTGGCGCTGGTTGGCCCGGTGGCAGAGGCGGTGTGGCTGGGCACCTTCCATGCGCTCAGCGTGCGCATTCTGCGCCGCCACGGCGAGGTCATCGGTCTCAAGTCCAATTTCACAATCCTCGATTCTGACGATCAGTTGCGGTTGCTCAAGCAAGTCATGGAAGTCGACGACATCGACCCCAAAAAATGGCCTGCCCAAGGGTTGATGGGTGTGATCCAGCGTTGGAAGGACCGCGGCCTGACGCCGGAAAAGGTTTCACGTGAAACCGGCGTCGACTACGCCGGCGGCCGTGCCCAGGCGCTGTACGTGGCGTACCAGGAGCGCTTGCGCACCCTGAACGCCGCGGACTTCGGTGACCTCCTGTTGCATTGCCTGACCCTGTTCCAGGCCCGGCCCGATATCCTCGGTGAATACCAAAACCAGTTCCGCTATGTGCTGGTGGACGAATACCAGGACAGCAACGTGGCCCAATACCTGTGGCTGCGGCTGCTCACCCAGGCCAACCGCAACATCTGCTGTGTCGGCGACGACGACCAGTCGATCTATTCCTGGCGCGGCGCTGAAGTGGGCAACATCCTGCGGTTCGAGAAGGACTATCCCGACGCGACGATCATCAAGCTTGAGCGCAACTACCGCTCCACGCCCACCATTCTCGCCGCGGCGTCCCATCTCATCGCCCACAACGAGGCCCGCCTCGGCAAGACCCTGCGTTCCGGGCATGAAGGCAACACCGATCCCGGCGCGCCCATAAGAGTGCGTGGGGTGTGGGATGGCCCGGAAGAGGCCCGCTGGATCGTGGATGAGATCGAGTCCCTGCAGCGCAGTAAGCATGACCTCAACCAGATCGCCATCCTGGTGCGCGCCGGTTTCCAGATGCTGGAGTTCGAAGAGCGCCTGATTACCACGGGAATTCCTTACCGGGTTGTCGGTGGTCCACGGTTCTACGAGCGTATGGAAATCCGCGACGCCATCGCCTACCTGCGGCTGATCAACCAGCCCGAGGACGGCCTGGCGTTCGAGCGCATCATCAACACGCCGAAGCGCGGGCTCGGTGACTCCACCGTCCAGAAAATCCACCAGTTGGGCCGCGCCCTCGGCGTATCGCTGGTGGAAGCCTCCTTACGCATCATTGAGACCGACGAATTGAGGCCCCAGGCGCGCGCAGCTTTGCGCGGGTTCTGCACCGACCTCGCCCGCTGGCAATCCTTACGCGAGACCACCAGCCCCGGCGACCTGGCCGGCATGGTGCTGGAGGAGTGCGGCTACATCGACATGTGGCAGAAGGACAAAACCGCGGAAGCACCGGGACGCCTGGACAACCTGCGGGAGTTCGTCTCGGGCCTTGCGGAATGGGACACCCTGTCGGGTTTCCTCGAACATGTGAGCCTGGTGATGGAGAACGACGCCGCCAACGCCGAGGACGCCGTCACGGTCATGACGCTGCACAGCGCTAAGGGCCTGGAGTTCGACACGGTGTTTCTGCCGGGCTGGGAAGAAGACATCTTCCCTAATCGCCGCTCCCTCGACGAGAACGGCCAGAAGGCGTTGGAGGAAGAACGCCGCCTTGCGTATGTGGGCATCACGCGCGCACGGGCGCGGGTGTTTGTGTCCTTCGCCGCCAACCGGCGCGTCTACAATCAGTGGCAGTCGAGCATCCCGTCGCGCTTCATCGACGAACTGCCCAAGAACGCCATACAGCAGGAGTCCGAGGCCGGGCTTTACGGCAATGCCGGCGGCGGTTCGGGCTCTTTTGATTTCCCCGGCTTTCGCGATCCTTCGCGCGCCGGGTCCGGCGTGCGCCGGCCTACCAAGATGATCGAAGCGGAAAGCTGGGAGTCCAAACCGCGTACTAGCGCCAGCAGCTTCCAGGTGGGCGACCGGGTGTTCCACGACAAGTTCGGCTACGGCCGGGTCGAAGCCGTCGATGACTCCAAACTGGAGATCGCCTTCGACAAATCGGGCCGCAAAAAGGTGCTGGATAGCTTCGTCCAACCGGCCTGAGCCGAACCGCAACTGTTCGCGGGTTTTCATATCTGTTTGCCGGAACCGCGATCTGCCCCAGGTCGCGTCGTGTAAATATTCAATATTATCAATAGGATAAAAAAGAGAATCTCTGGCACGGAACGTGCTTTTACAGGGCCAGGCTATAATGCCCATAAGGGGACAGGGAACGGGTCATGATGAAGTCACACACTATGTACGGTAATCCTGGTGGGCCTATTGGTCGCCGCGCCTGCCCTGGCCACGGAAGACGTGCGCGCAATGCCACCGTTCAGCGCGGTGGAATTCAACGGTGTCGGCCAGGTGGACGTGGCCGCGGGCAAAGATCAATCGGTGACTCTGGAAGGTGACCGGAAGCTCCTGGCGCGGATCACCACCGAAGTCCACGGCGATACCTTGCAAGTCAAAGTGCACAAAAAATATGAAAACCGCAGTTGGCTTTGGCGGTTCGTGATGCCGGACGATGACGACAACGGCAAGGATCTGAAAATACGGATCAACGTCGCCAAGATCACCCGGATCGGTGTCTCTGGGGCGGCCAAATTGACCGCCACTAATGTGGAGAGCGACTCAATGCACTTCGCGGTCTCGGGCGCTGCCCAGATCAAGGCCGACGGCCATGCTGACCAGGTCACCTTGGCCATCTCCGGCGCCGGTGATGCGGACCTCCATAGCCTGATGGTCAGCGATGCGACGGTATCCATCGCCGGCGCCGGCCAGGCCCGTGTGAACCCCAAGGATAACCTACGCGCCAATATCGCCGGCTTCGGCAAGATAAGTTATCCGGGCGATCCCAAGGTCACCTCCAATATCACCGGCGCCGGCAGCGTGGAGAAAGACTAGGCATGAACGATATGAAAACCTGGATTGTAGCCATGTCGGTGGGCGGCGCGGTCGTGGCCGGCGCCCCGGCCATGGCGGCGGAAGAGACCCGCACGGTGCCGGCGTTCAGCGCCGTGGATTTCAACGGTATCGGCCGTATGAACGTAACCGTCGGCGAGACTCAGTCGCTGGCCATCGTGGGCTCCAAGCGCACCCTTGAGCAGGTCACCACCACGGTGGAAGACGGCACGCTGCAGGTCAAATGGGTGGATCGCAAGGAAAAGCATGGCTGGCTGTGGCGCTTCGCCATGCCCGACGACGATGACAGCGACAAGATCACCGTCAATATCACGATCCCCAAGCTGCATAAGATTTCGGTCGCCGGTGCGGCTTCAGTGGTGGCCAAAGGCATCGAATCCGACACGATGGATTTCAGCGTGTCGGGGGCAGCGAAAATCCGCGCCGACGGTCATGCCGACAAGCTGTCCCTGTCCATCAGCGGCGCCGGGTCCGCCGACCTCGATCATCTGGTCGCCAAGGAAGCCAACGTCTCGATCTCCGGCGCCGGCAAAGCCGACGTCAATGCCCGCGAACGCCTGCGCGGCGACATCAGCGGCGTCGGCTCCATCCGCTATGAGGGCGAGCCCAAGGTGACCTCAAGCATCAGCGGCGCGGGAAGCATTCGGGCGAAATAGGCCACGCCCCTCGGGTCAAGCCCGAGGGCGACACAATGAATTCTTGGCGCTAAACTCCGCGCCCAATCATCGGAAAAAAAGGGCGCAAGCGTGAGTCAGACTGTCGGCGGTAGCTGGAGCGCCCGCGTAATCGTCCCGTTCGAACTGACCGAGCCCTTTGAGCTGGCGTTCACCGGGCTCGCCGGCGTCGTCAGCATCTATGAGCATTCCGAGGACGGCAAGGCATGGGCGGTCGAGGGCCTGTTCGCCGAAGCACCGCCGCGGGCGGCGATTTCCGAGCGCGTGGCGCTCGCCGCCGCCACTGCGGGAATTCCCGAGCCCGCGCTGGCGTTCACCGCCATCCCGGCCAGCGACTGGCTCACCGCCAATATCGCGAGCTTCCCGCCGCTGCAGGCCGGCCGCTTCTTCATCCACGGCGACCACATCAAGGGGCCGTACCCGCCGGGCAAGATCCGTCTTCAGGTCAACGCCGCTACCGCTTTCGGCTCCGGCGAACACGAGAGCACCCGGGGCTGCCTGATGGCCCTCGATCGCCTGCGTAAGCGCGCGCTCCCGTGCCGCACGGCGCTGGACATGGGCTGCGGCACCGGCATTCTCGCCATGGCCATCGCGAAGGCCTGGGCCAAGCCGGTGCTGGCCGCCGACATCGATCCCGAAGCGGTGCGCGTAACGCGGCTCAATATCGAGCGCAACGGCGTGGCGGGCCTGGTGCGGGCCGTGCTCAGCGAGGGCTGCGGCCAGCGCGATATCGGTCACGCCTACGACATCATCACCGCCAACATCCTCGCCCGGCCCCTGGTGCTGATGTCGCGTGACCTCGCGGGCCGCCTGGCGCCCGGAGGGCATCTGATCCTCGCGGGTCTGCTCACCAAACACGAATCCATGGTCCTTGGGGCCTACCGCGCCCAAGGACTGCACCTGCAGGGACGGATTCGCTTGAAAGCCTGGAGCACGCTGATATTGGCTCGGAAAGGGCCCGCCGCGGGCGATTGAAACCCGCGCTTCCGGCCATTAAGTTTGAGCGATGGACACAGTTCTTCAGGCTCAGACAGACCCCAAGAGCGCCACCCGTCTCGGCGATCTGCGCGCCGCCATGGCCCAGGCGGGCGTCGACGCTTACCTCATCCCCCATGGAGACGAGCATCAGGGCGAATTCATTGCGCCCTACGCCGAGCGCCTCAAGTGGCTCACGGATTTCGCCGGCTCGGCGGGCATCGCCGTGGCTATGGCCGACAGGGCCGCCATCTTCATTGACGGGCGCTACACCTTGCAGGTGCGCGACCAGGTGGACGGCACGCTCTACCAATACCGCCACCTGATCGAGGAGCCAGCGTCCGCCTGGCTCGCCGAGAATCTCACGGCCAGCATGAAAGTGGGCTTCGATCCCAAGCTCCATACCGCAGCCGGTCTGCACCGCCTCGAAGAGGCCTGCGCCAAGAAGGGCGCGCAGTTGGTTGCGCTCGAAGACAATCTCATCGACAAGGTCTGGCGCGATCATCCCGCGCGGCCCCAGGCGCCGGCCATCGTCTACCCCGAGAAATTCGCCGGCCGCTCCAGCGCCGAAAAGCGCGCGCTGGTGGCCAAGGTGGTAGCGGACCAGGGCGCCGATGCCTTCCTGTTTACGGCACTCGATTCCATCGCCTGGCTGTTCAACCTCAGGGGCGGCGACGTGGAGTTCTCGCCGCTGCTGTACAGCTACGCCCTTCTGTTCGCCGACGCCAAAGCCATCCTGTTCGTCGATCCGGCCAAGCTCACCAACGACGTGCGTGCCCATCTTGGCGCGGACGTAACCCTCAAGGCTTACGACGACGTCGCCGATGCGCTCAGTACGTTGCCGCAGGGCGTGGCCACCATCGGCCTGGACCGCGACACCGCGTCGCGCTGGGTCATGGACCGTGTGGCCGCTGCCGGGCGCAAGGGCGTACCCGGCGCCGATCCCGCCACCGCCCTCAAGGCCCGCAAACATCCGGCGGAGCTGCAAGGCGTGCGCGAGGCTCATATCCGTGATGGCGCTGCATTGACGCGGTTCCTGGCCTGGATTGACCAGGAAGGTCCCAAGGGCACGCTGAACGAAGTGACCGCCGCCGACCGGCTCGCAGGGTTCAGGGGCGAGATCAATTCCTACCGGGGGCCCAGCTTCGCCACCATCTGCGGCGCCGGCGCCAACGGCGCCATCGTCCACTACCGCGCCTCGGCCAAGACCGCGGCCAAGATTCACGCTGACATGGTGCTGCTGGTGGATTCCGGCGGCCAGTACCTGGACGGTACCACCGATGTGACCCGCTCCGTCGCTATCGGCACGGCGTCGCCGGAACAGAAGCGCCGCTTCACGCTGGTGCTCAAGGGCCATATCGCCCTGGCCAGCGCCAAGTTCGTCAAAGGCACCACCGGCGGACAGTTGGATGCCCTGGCACGGTTTGCACTCTGGCAGGAAGGTCTCGACTACGATCACGGCACCGGTCACGGCGTCGGCACCTTCCTAGGTGTACACGAAGGGCCCCAGCGCATCGGCAAGGCCGGCTCCGGCGTGGCGCTGGAGCCCGGCATGGTGATCTCCAATGAGCCCGGCTACTACAAGACCGGCGAGTACGGCATCCGCATCGAGAACCTGGTGGCCGTGCGCGAAGCCGCGGAGACGCCCGCCGGCGCTGAAAAGCCGCTGTTGGAGTTCGAGACGCTTACGCTCGCCCCCATCGACCTCGACATGGTGGACGAAAGTCTGCTGACCGCGCCGGAAAAAACCTGGCTCAATGGCTACCACGCCCAGGTGCGGGCGGCGGTGGCGCCGCAGGTGGACGGCGATACCAAGGCCTGGCTGGAACAGGCGACGCGCGCGATCTAGCAGCAATCCGGTCGTACACTAATGATCACCTCACGAGCGCCGCGGAGTCCGTTCGGTGCGCGGTCCACTGCGGAAGAAGTCACGCAAGGCCTGGATCTCACGGGCAAGACCATCCTCGTGACCGGTTCCACGTCGGGTATCGGCCTGGAGACCGTGCGGGTGCTGGCGTTGCGCGGCGCTCATGTGATCGCGTTGGGGCGCACCGCGGACAAAGCGCGCCGCGCCGTCGCGGGATTTCCCGGCCGGATCACCGCGCTCGGCTGTAACCAGGAGGATTTCGCTGCCGTTGCGGCTTGCGCGCGCGAGGTCGCAGCACTCGGCCCCCTGGATGTGATCATCGCCAACGCCGGCATACTGGGGGAGATGGATCTGCAACTGGTGCACGGCGTGGCCAAACCCTTCGCGGTCAACCATCTCGCGCATTTCATCCTAATCAACCGCCTGCTGCCGTCATTGCGGCCGGGCGGGCGGGTGGTGATGGTGAGTTCCCAGGCCCACCGCCGCGCCCCCCGGGAAGGCATCGCCTTCGACACTCTGGCCGGAGAGAAGGGTTATCGCGCCA
>CANISR010000105.1 GCA_947470105.1 Fidelibacterota bacterium
CCGAGCGCGACGACCTCATCGCCGCCATCGCCCGCCTGCGCGAAGGCATCTCCAAGCTCAACAAGGAAGGCCGCGAACGCCTGCTCAAGTCCTTCCGCGAAGTGGACGGCCATTTCCGCAATCTGTTCACCAAGCTGTTCGGCGGCGGCCGCGCCCATCTGGAACTGACCGAAGCCGAAGACCCCTTGGAAGCCGGCCTGGAAATCATGGCCAGCCCGCCCGGCAAGCGCCTCGGCAATCTCACGCTCATGTCGGGCGGCGAGCAGGCCCTCACCGCGCTGGCGCTGTTGTTCGCGGTGTTCATGACCAACCCCGCCCCCATCTGCGTGCTGGACGAAGTGGACGCGCCTTTGGATGATGCGAATGTGGACCGCTTCTGCACCCTGCTGGCCGAGATCATCCGCGTCACCGAAACCCGCGTGCTGGTGGTCACCCACCACCGCATGACCATGGCCCGCATGGACCGCCTGTTCGGCGTCACCATGGCGGAACGCGGGGTCTCACGGTTGGTGAGCGTGGATCTGAAGTCGGCAGAAGAAATGCGGGACGTGGCTTAAGAGAGGCCCAGAGACGCCAAAAGGTCGCCGTTTGCCGCGGGTTAAGAGTGGAAAAAGGAAAAAGGCCGGGATTAAGTCCCGGCCTTTTTTTCACTAAATATCTGCAGAGATTAGTTGCCGTCCTTTAGGTTCCGGCACTGCACCGGCACTACGCGCCTCCCCTGGCACCGTCGCCAGCGCAGCCACCCCCACGAGCGCCTGGAGGTCGGCGGCCGCCCTCGGATGTAACGCAATCACCTCAGCGAAAATTACTGGATCACCTGCCCAAACTGGCACCACGCCGTCATAGGATATTGATTCGCCAGCATCTGCCGCAGCACTTTCGAGAGCGCCCTCAATACGCGGAGATGTGGCCCCGCCCGTGGTTCCAAAAATGTCCTTGGACCCGGCACCTAATCCGGAAAAATCGACAATCAGCACTCGCACCTGACCAGCGCCGCACTCACCACACTGCCGTTCGCTCATCTTGTCGAAAATCTTTTTGGCCCAAGATGACGGCCGACCTGATTGCGTGTCCGCCCTGCACCTGACCACACGATCGGCGCGATTCCCTGAAAGCGCGTGAAGCTCTGCCGTCAGGCGTACCGACTTGTTCGGTCCTTCCCAGGATTTGGCGGCGCCGGCCGCGGGAGCGGCGTTGATCCAGGCGGCGGCCTCAGCGCCAATGTTCGCCAGCCAGCGCTCCACCTGGCGCACAGTGCCGACGTTTGATGCACACTTCACAGTGCCAACGCCCAGTGACTCCAGCTTCAGATCCAGATGAAATCCGCTGGGCCCGTCGAGAAACTTAAAGAGCGGTGCGAGATGCTGGTCGAACAGCGGCAGGTCGATGCCGTCGGACGGCGAATAGATTTCGATCTTGGCGTGAATGCCTGCTGTCACCACGTCGATGTCGTGATGCTTTGAACGCGTTGCA
Organism: Fidelibacterota bacterium; assembly: GCA_947470105.1. GTDB lineage: Bacteria > Pseudomonadota > Alphaproteobacteria > Rhodospirillales > Rhodospirillaceae > SHVO01. The sequence continues at coordinate 1,474 of CANISR010000105.1, forward strand.
GGGACCGGGGCCGCGTGAACGCCGTGCCGCTTGAAGTGGGACAGCAGGCGCAGTTCGGCCAGGGTCTGGCGGAATTGGGATTCACTCGTTTGTTGCGCGAGCTTCTTCGCGAGCGAGGGCCACAGGCCCGCGCACTCATCCAGAAACCGCAAGGTGTCCAGCGCCTCGGCGTAGAGAGCGTTCGCCAAAAGCTTGGAGACATAGCGCGGGTCGGCGCCTTTGGGGGGCGGGCCCAGAGCCACAGCCAGGTTCTTGAACTCTTGGAGCGCCTGAAGCATGTCGCCGTCCGGAAATCGCGGGTCTTACAGCGGCATCCTGAACGTAAACCGCGTTTCCGTCTCGTCCGATGTCACCGTGAGCGCACCATTGTGGGCGCGGGCGATTTCCGAGGCGATATAGAGGCCGAGGCCCAGGCTGCCCTGCTTGCCGCTGGTCCCTTTGGCGAAGGGTTGGAACAGGCCCGCCATGATCGCGGGATCGATAGGCTTGCCCGCATTGCTCACCGCCAGTTCGAACACGCCGTCCTTGGTGTGGGCCGCCATGCGCACGGGCGTATCCTGCGCGCCGTGGCTCAGGGCGTTGGCCACCAGGTTGGAGGCGAGCTGCGCCAGGCGGCGGGCGTCGCAGGCCACGGGGGTGGTGAGCTTGAACTCCATCTCCACCACGCGTGTGGGCTGGGCCGTGCGAAATTCTGCGACCACATGTTCGAGGGCGGCGCGCACGTCGGCGTCGTCCTGGGTGTCCGTCGCGATGCCGCCGCCCAATCGCGCCCGGGCGAAGTCCAGCACGTTGTCGATCATGCCGGTGATGCGCAGCACGCTGCGCTGCATTTCATCCAGAACAACCTTCGCGCGCTCCGGCGCCAGGTTCCGGCGCATCAACGACGTGCCGCCCTGGATGGCGGCCAGCGGATTGCGCATGTCGTGGCCGAGGGCGGCTAGGAAATGCTCCCTTTGGGCAGCGGTGTCGCGGGCGGTGGAAAGTTCGGCTTCGGTCAACGCCAGGCGCGCGTGGGCCTCCAGGTGTTTGCCGATCAGCTCGGCAAACAGTTCAAACGTGGCGATGACCTCGGGCGTCTTTACGCGCGCCGGGCGCGGGTCGATGGCGCACAAGGTGCCGAAGAAGACGCCGTTCCTGTAGATCGGCGTCGAGATATAGCTCTGGAAGCCGTAGCGCGCGGGGGTGTGGTGGTCGCGAAAAATGGGATCCTCGGCCACGCAGTCGATGACCACCGCCTTGCCGCTGTCCCGGATTTCGGCGCAGAGGGTGGAGGCCACCTCCAGCTCGCCGCCCGGTTGGAGGCCGAAGCTGATCTCGTCCTGCACCGCGCAGGCGACCCAGCGGTCCTGGGTGACGCGGGCCACGGCGGCGAACCCCAGGCCGGTGGTGCGGCAGACCACATTGAGGATCCGGGGGATCACATCGATGCCGGCAACGGCGGCGAGATCTTGGGCCAGATCTTGGGCCACATCTGGGGCCAGATCCGGAGCGAGACCTGGAGCGAGATCCGGGGCAAGGCTGTCCAGGGGGTGGATGGCTGTCATGAAAGGCCTCATACCCCGCCCCCAACGCCCGGACTCCCTAAAAAGGCACAGCGAAGGCCGGAAATGGCCATTTCGCGCGCTGGGGTTGCCCTCGCGCGCCCTCCCTCGCGCTTTCCGCGGTGGGGCGGGGATGGGGGCGCCCCGGAAACCGGTTCGGGCCCCATTTCCGGGGCGAGCGGGGACGCCGCGCTCCCCTCGCCGGGTACAGCGTCATTTGTTGTTTTACGTCAATGGCTTACCCAACCCTGCTTCTACCTTGACACCCCCCACCCCCTCTCATATCTTCCGCCCGCTTTCGCGGTGCAAAAGGCCGTTTTTGCATGGTTTTTCGGCGATTTTTGCGGGGCCACACCCCGCCGAAACCCGCTATACACCGCGAAGCTTACGGGGCGGCCGTTTTGGCCTGGCTGGGCGCTTTAAGTAGGAGTGACCGCCATGTCTGAGCATGACGACCGGGGCAGATTGGACAAACTGGGGGCGCGCCTGTCGGCGATCCACCAGGACGAGGTGCAGAAGGAACAAACGCAAGCAGCCACGCAGGCTTCCGCGAAAGGCTACAGCCTCGGCATGAGGATCGGCATCGAGCTGATCGCCGCCACGCTGGCCGGAGGGGCGCTGGGCTACTTCATCGACACGAAGCTCGAGACTAAACCGGTCTTCATGCTGGCCTTCGTGGTGCTCGGGTTCACCGCCGGCGTGTTGGATGTGCTGAGGATACTCAAAGGGCTCGACCGCTCCGTAGGCTACGGACGAGCAGTACGCGAGAAGGATGCGGCGAATAAACCCGCCCCCGGATTTCGCGATGAGGATGACGATTAGATAACGGGGGTTCGGAGTTCCGCACCCTGGATCCTCGGGTCAGGCCCGAGGATGACCACAAAACGAGAAGGCGAGAAGACGTAGATGGAACACGCCGCCGAGGGCGCCACCCATGGCCCGATGGAGCAGTTCAAGATCGAGCCCTTGATTCCCATTCACGTGGGCGGGATCGACATCTCCTATACCAACTCCGCGCTGTTCATGACCTTCGCGGTCATGCTGACGGCCGCGCTGTTCTGGGGCGCCACGCGCCGCCGGCTGATGGTGCCGGGCCGGTGGCAGTCGGTCGCCGAGATCCTGTACGAAACGGTTTCCGAAATGGTGCGGGGCAATGTCGGCAAGGAGGGCATGCCCTACTTCCCCTTCATCTTCACCGTGTTCCTGTTCATCCTGTTCGGCAATTTCCTGGGGCTCATGCCCTACGGCTTCACCTTCACCTCGCATCTCATCGTCACCGCGGCCATGGCGGTGTTCATCTTCGTTTCCGTCACCATCATCGGCTTCTGGAAACACGGCCTGCACTTCTTCACGCTGTTCGTGCCGCCGAACACGCCGCTGGTCATGGCCATCGTCCTGGTGCCGCTGGAAATGTTCTCCTACCTGATCCGGCCGCTGACCCTGTCGCTGCGGTTGTTCGCCAACATGATGGCGGGCCACGTGCTGCTGAAGGTTCTGGCGGGCTTCATCGTGACCCTGGGCATCTTCTTCGGCTGGGTGCCGCTGCTGTCGGTGTTCGGCGTGACCCTGCTTGAGCTGCTGGTGGCGCTCATCCAGGCTTATGTGTTCACCCTGCTCACCTGCCTCTATCTGAACGACGCGATTCACCTGCACTAATCTCTCTTATTTTTACGCACTCTCAGATCAACTCACGGAAAGGACTAAGACCATGGAACTCGCAGCAGCGAAAATGATCGGCGCGGGCCTCGCGGCTATCGGCGTGCTCGGCGGCGGTATCGGCGTCGGTATCGTGTTCGGCAACTACTTCAACGCTGCCGCGCGCAATCCGGCCCTCAAGGACGAGCTGCGCACCTACGCGTTCCTCGGCTTCGCTCTGTCCGAAGCGACCTCGCTGTTCGCGCTCGTCATCGCCTTCATCATCCTGTTCGGTTAAGTGATCTTTCAGACACGCGAAGGCGCTTAAGCAATGCCGCAGTTTGATCCAACCACCTTCACACCCCAGCTGTTCTGGCTGGTGGTGTCCTTTATCGCCCTCTACTGGCTGGTGGCTAAAATCGCCGTGCCGCGGGTGGGCGAGGTGCTGGACCAACGCGCGCGCGTGATCCAGGAAGACATCGACCGTGCTGTGCAGCTCAAGGCCGAGACCGATGCGGCCGCCCAGGCTTACGAGAAAGCCATGGCGGATGCGCGGGCCCAGGCCGGGGACCACATGCGGGCGATGCTGGCGGACGTGAAGGCGGTGACCGAGAAGCGCACCGCCGACATCTCCAGCCAGATCGGCAAACAGGTCGCCGACGCCGAGGCCCGCATCAACGGGGCGAAGCAGGCGGCGATGGACGGGCTGAAGGCCATGGCCGCCGATACGGCCCGGGACGTGGTGGCGAAGCTCGCCTCCGTGACCCCGGATGCCGGTGCGGTGGACGAGGCCGTCGCCGCGGCCCTCAAAGAAACGCGGTAGGGGACGATGGATATGCTGCACGATCCCGAGTTTTGGGTAGCGCTGGTCTTCCTCGCCGTCGTCGCGATGTTCTATCGCCCGGTCATGAAGGCGGTGGGGGCCAATCTGGATGGCCGCGCCGCCAAGATCCGCGCCCAGATCGGGGAAGCCCGCAAGCTGCGCGAAGAGGCCCAGGCGCTGTTGTCCGAGTACCAGCGCAAGCAGCGCGAAGCCATGGCGGAAGCCGAGAAGATCATCTCGTCCGCCCGCACAGCGGCCGCCGCCCTCAAGGCGGAAGCCGAGAAGGACCTGGAGTTCTCGCTGGAGCGCCGCAAGCAGCAAGCCCTGGACCGCATCAGCCAGGCCGAAGCCCAAGCCATCGCCCAGGTCCGCAACACCGCCATCGACGTGGCGCTGGTGGCCGCCGAAAAGCTGATCAAGGACAGCCTGAACCCCGCCAAGAAACAAGCCCTGGCCGACAAAGCCATCGCCGAAGTCGCGGGAAGAATGAACTGACCCCATAGGGGTCATCCCCGGCTTGACCGGGGAATCCATGTGCAAGACCCGGGGCCCCAAAAGGGCCCCGAACTTTTTGTGGTCTCCGGTTTTACCGCTTACGTCACCTTCGGGCTTGATCCGAGGGTGACTAACAATGAAGAGCCACTACTCCGCCGCCTGACTCGCGGCGCCAGCCGCTGGCGGCGTCCAGCGCAGGACCGGTTTCCGGGCGGCTTTCGTTTCATCCAGGCGCCGCCGTGGCGACAACTGCGGGGCGGATTTGAACTCGGCCTCGGCGCCGCCGGCCTTGGCTTTGCGCGCCAGGTGCAGCAGCGAGTCCACGAACTGGTCGAGGGTCGCCTTGCTCTCGGTCTCCGTGGGTTCCATCAACAGCGCGCCGTGGACCACCAGGGGGAAGTACATGGTTGGCGGGTGTACCCCCTCGTCGATCAGCGCCTTGGCGATATCGAGCGTCGTGACGCCGGTGCCTTTGAGGAACCGGTCGTCGAACACGCATTCATGCATGCACGGGCCGGGGAACGCGGGCGTGAGTTCGGTGGACAACCGCGCCATCAGGTAGTTGGCGTTGAGCACGGCGTCACCGGACGCCTGCTTCAAACCGTCCGACCCCATGGCCAGCATGTAGGAGAGAGCGCGTACGAACACGCCGAATTGGCCGTGGTAGCCCTTCATGCGCCCGAAGCTGTCCTTGGCCGCGCCGAAGCCGGCCTGCTCCTCGACGCTGTATCCCTGCGCGTCATGCACCACGAAGGGCACCGGCGCAAAAGCCGCGAGGGCGGCCGACAGCACCGTGGGACCTGCGCCGGGACCGCCGCCGCCGTGGGGCGTGGAGAAGGTCTTGTGCAGGTTGATATGCATGGCGTCGACGCCGAGATCCCCAATACGGAGCCGGCCGACAATGGCGTTGAAGTTGGCGCCGTCCATGTAGAAGTAGGCGCCGGCAGCGTGCACCATGTCCGCCACCTGGATGCACTCGCGCTCGAACAGGCCGCAGGTGTTGGGATTGGTGATCATCACCGCCGCCACATTGCTGCCGCTGCGCTCCAGAGCTGCCTTCAGGGCCGCAAGATCGACCCGGCCTTCACTGTTCGCCGGGATGGATTCGACGCTGTAGCCGCACAACGCCGCTGTGGCGGGGTTGGTGCCGTGGGCGGATTCCGGCACCAGCACGATAGTGCGGTTGCCCTGATTCTTGGCGATATGCGCCGCCTTGATGCACATGAGGCCGCAGAGCTCACCGTGAGCTCCGGCGGCAGGTGACATGGCGACCGCGGGCATGCCGGTGAGGGCCTTCAGCCAATGAGCTGTGGTGTCGATCAGCTCCAACGCCCCCTGGATGGTGGACACGGGCTGGAACGGATGCACATCCGCAAAACCCGGCAGGCGCGCCATCTTCTCGTTGAGGCGCGGGTTGTGTTTCATCGTACAGGAGCCCAGCGGATAGAAGCCGCTGTCGATGGAGTAGTTCTTCTGCGACAGCCGCGTGTAGTGGCGCACCACCTCCGGCTCCGACATGCCCGGCAGGCCGATGCGTTTGGTATTCTTCATGCCGCCCAAACGATCGCGGGTGTGGGGAAGTGCCGGCAGGTCCACGGCGGTGGCGCCGGGTGTGTCCTGTTCAAAGATCAGCCCCTGTTCGAGCTGCAGGCCCCGGTTGCCGCTGGCGGTGGTGGGTTTGGTCATGACAGCACCTCCTTCAACGCGGCGGCAAAGGCGTCGAGGTCCGCGGGCGTATTGGTCTCGGTCGCGGCCACCAGCAGCACGTCGGTAAGTTCAGGGAACGTCGGATAGAAGCGCGAGGCCGGCACGCCGCCGAGGATGCCCTTGGCCGCCAGTTTATCGGCCACGCCGGCTGCGGGTTTTCCCAGCTTCAGCGCGAACTCGTTGAAGAACGTCTGCGGCAATACCTTCACGCCTTTGATGGCCTCGAGCTTTTCCGCGAGGCTCACGGCAGTGGCGTGGTTGAGCTGCGCCAGGTTCGTGAATCCAGCTTCGCCCAGCAACGTCATATGCACCGAGAACGCGAGGGCGATGAGTCCGGAGTTGGTGCAGATGTTGGAGGTCGCCTTCTCGCGGCGGATATGTTGTTCACGCGTTGACAACGTAAGCACCCAGCCGCGGCGACCGTCCTCGTCGGTGGTTTCGCCGGCAAGGCGCCCCGGCATCTGGCGCAGGAACTTCTCGCGGGTGGCGAACAGGCCCACACCGGGACCGCCGAAGCACGCTGGCCCGGCGAGGGACTGCCCCTCGCCCACCACGATATCGGCGCCGATGTGGCCGGGCGGCGTGATGAGGCCCAGGGACACCGGTTCGGTAACGCAGACCACCAGCAGGCAGCCGGCGGCATGGCAGGTTTTGGCGAGCACGGCGTAATCGGTGAGGTGACCGAAGAAGCCGGGGGTCTGCACCACCACGCAGGCCAAGGTGTCATCCACCCGGCCGAGCAGATCCTCCACCGCCATGGGATCGGGCGGCAGCGCTTCCACATCGAGATCGAGGAATTTGGCATTGGTGAGCGTCACGTCGCGGTAGTGCGGGTGCAGACTGCCCGACAGAAGCGCCTTGTTTCGCTTGGTCACGCGAGTGGCCATGGTGACGGCTTCGGCGCAGGCGGTGGCGCCGTCGTACATGGAGGCGTTGGCCACTTCCATGCCGGTGATGAGCGCCACCTGGGACTGGAATTCGAAGATGGCCTGGAGGGTGCCCTGGCTGATTTCCGGCTGGTAGGGCGTGTAGGCTGTGAGAAATTCGCCGCGCTGAATGATGTAGTCCGCCGAGGCCGGCGTGTGGTGGCGATAATTGCCGCAGCCCAGGAACGATGGCCCCTGCCCGCAGTTCAGGTTCTTGGCCGCCATGGCCGAGAGGGCCCGCTCCACTTCGATCTCGGAGGCGCTCTTGGGCAGGTCGATGCGCGCCTTGGCCAGCGCCGCCGCCGGAAGATCGCGGAACAGCTCATCGACCGACTTGGCGCCGATGACGCCGAGCATGTCCCGGCGGTTGGCTTCACTGAGGGGAAGGTAACGCATCTGATCAGTTCCCTATTTTAGTCATCCTCGGGCTAGACCCGAGGATCCAGAGCAGTAACGAAGGCGGGCGGTGGCATACGCGATGTTTGCTACGGCGGTCGGCGCGCGTGACCCTGGACCCTCGGATCAAGTCCGAGGGTGACAGGGGAGGATTAGCCCGCCAACTCCTGGAGGTATTTGTCGTACGCCGTCTGATCCATGAGCGCTTCCACATCGGCGGGGTTGGCCACTTCCATCCGGAAGAACCAGCCTTTGCCTTGGGGGTCCTGGTTCACGGTCTCGGGCGCGTCGGGCAGCGCAGCGTTGCCTTCCTTCACCGTGCCGGCCACCGGTGCGTACACCTCGCTCGCGGCCTTGACCGATTCCACCACGGCCGCCTCGCCGCCCGCCGTCAGCGCCTTCCCCGCCGCCGGCACTTCGACGAAGACGATGTCGCCCAGCTGGCCTTGGGCGTATTGCGTGATGCCGACGGTGGCGATCTTGCCGTCGAGAAGCACCCACTCGTGGTCCTTGGTGTAGCGAATACTCATATGGATACTTCTCCCCTAAGCTTTCTTGACGTAGCGATGCGGCACGAATGGCAGTGGCGCGACTTCCGCCGGCAAGGCGGTTCCGCGAACGATGAGATTGAGCGGCGTGCCGACCTTGGCCAGGCTCGCGTCCACATAGCCCATGGCGACCGGCCCATTGGCGCTGGGGCCGAAACCGCCGGAGGTGATTTCGCCGACGCGCTTGCCCGAAGCGTCCTGGATTTCCGTGTGCGCACGGGCGGGCGCCTTGCCGAGCGGTTTGATGCCCACACGCTTTTTGGACGCACCTTCTTTGAGTTCTTTCTGAATGCGCGCCGCACCGGGGAAACCGCCCTGCTCGCGCCGGCGTTTTCCGATAACCCAGGACAAGCCTGCTTCCACCGGCGACGTGGCGGTGTCGATGTCGGAGCCGTAAAGGCACAGGCCGGCTTCGAGGCGTAAGGAATCGCGGGCGCCCAACCCGATGGGCTGCACGCCGGGCGCCGCCAGCAATGCCTTGGCGACTTTCTCGGCGGATACGTTGGGCAACGAAATTTCGTAACCGTCCTCGCCGGTGTAGCCCGAACGGAACAGCCGCACAGGCACACCCTCAAAGGTGTCGAGGCGGCTGGTCATGAAGTCCATCGTGGCGGCGGCGGGAATGAATGTGGCCAGCACATCCACCGCGGCCGGGCCTTGCAACGCCAGGAGGCTCGCATCCTCATGCCGCGTGAGCGTGGCTTTGCCCGCGAGCTTGCCGGCGATATAGGCGAAGTCGCCGTCCTTGCAGGCCGCATTGACCACCAGATAGAGGGTGTCCGGCGCGTCGGCCTTGGTGACCATCAGGTCGTCGATGATTCCGCCATCGTCGTTGAGCAGCAGGTTGTAGCGGATCTGGCCGGGCGTGAGCGCCGCCAGGTCACCGGGCACCAGCGCCTCCAGCGCCGCGACCACATCGTTCCCCGTGAGCGTCGCTTGCCCCATGTGCGAGACATCGAACAGGCCGGCCTGTGCGCGGGTGTAGAGGTGCTCTTTGAGCACACCGAGGGGATAGTTCACCGGCATGTCGTAGCCCGCGAACGGCACCATCTTCGCGCCCAATGCGACGTGCAGGGCGTGAAGTGGTGTGGACTTGATGCCTATATTTTTAACGTGGGGGTCTATTGTCACGAAAGCTCCGGCAAAAGGGCGTGGCCACCGCCGATCCTCGGACTCGGAGTCCGGGCATCGCGGGGGCCCTCCTCTGTCGGAAAACCTGAAAGATTCACCGGGTGCGGCGTGACGGCGCCGGGCGGCTTACATCTTCGGTGAGGCGGACAAACATTGCCCGCCTGCTTTCCAGAGAACCAATCCCCCGCGGTCCGTTTGCCTGAGAGGTTCCGAGGGCGGTTGCTCCTTCGGCGCCGGCCCCGAAAGTCTAGGTGGGTCCGGGCTCTTCCACGGGGGTATCAAGGTCGCGTGAAGTGTGACCCACGCGGATGCACGGGGTCAACGGCGGCAGGATGAATCCTGCACGCGGGGCCTGAGATTTCTGTGGATAAGTTTTTGAGCGCTTAACGAACGGGGTGCGCGCGATTGTACTCGAGCTGCGCGGGCGTGAGCTGCAGGCCGATGTAGATATCGTAAGACACCGCGGGCTCGTCTTTCTTCAAGGGGATCACGGCGCGGACGTTGGATTCGCGGATGCGCTGCGAGCCGCCTTTGGCGGGCACGGTGAATTCGAGGACGTTCTTGCCCTCGGGGCGCGGAAAGAACTGCGGGATGGCCACGAAGTAGGGAACCTTCGTAGCACCCGTGGCGGCAGGGCCGGTTTCCACGGCGAAGTCGATGTCCATGGACAGCTCGACCCGGTCGTCCTTGAACAGGCACTCGCCCTTGTAGCCGACCACTTCGGCCCGGAATTCCATGTTGTTCATGTCCTGGGCCGCGCCGTCTTTGAACTTCACCAGGGCGGCGGTGGCGTTATCGATACGCACCGGCGGGCACGGCGGGATGATCTTGTCGGCGCCGCAGCCTGAAAGGGCGGCAAGGACGGGAATCGCCAATACGCCCGCTTTTTTCAAAGGGGTCGCGCGGAAGGACAAACGGTTAAACATGGGGGCAGCTTATATCTCGGATGAGGGGTGAAGGCTACGGTGGCCGGAACCGGGCCACCTTTCGCCATGATCCTGAATTTGCTATCAAAAAAGCCTAAATCACGTGGGGGCAGTGTATAGCCTGGGGGCACCCCTGGCAAACCCGCCCCCACCAAACCTGGCCTTAAATAGCAGCAATGGCGGTTTATACCGAAGTCTCCGACGACGACCTGCAGGCCTTCGCGGCCGCCTATGACTTCGGGCGGGTGGTGGGCTGCAAGGGCATTGCCGAGGGTGTGGAGAACTCCAATTACCTGTTGGAGACCACAACCGGGCCCCTGATTCTGACGCTCTATGAAAAGCGCGTCGACCCGGCCGACCTGCCGTTTTTCATCGGGCTCATGGAGCACCTGGCCGCCGCCGGCGTGCAGTGCCCGATTCCCTTGAAAGGTAAAGACGGCAAGGCGCTGCGCACCCTGTGCGGCCGGCCCGCCGCCGTCATCACCTTCCTGCAAGGTATGTGGCCGCGCAAGATCGCGCCCGAGCATTGCCAGGAACTGGGCCGCGCCATGGCCCTCATGCATGAAGCCGGCAAGAGCTTCGCCATGAGCCGGCCCAACAATCTTTCGGTGGCCGGCTGGCGGCCGTTGTTCGAACGCACCGGACAATCGGCCGAGGACATGGAGCCGGGCCTGGTGGAGAAAATCCGCGGCGAGCTCGATGCACTGGAAAAGGACTGGCCGAAGCAAGCCAGCGCCGACCTGCCATCAGGTGTGATCCACGCCGACCTGTTCCCGGACAATGTGTTCTTCCTCGACCGCAAGTGCTCAGGCCTCATCGACTTCTATTTCGCCTGCACCGACTACCTGGCTTATGACGTGGCCATCTGCCTCAACGCCTGGTGCTTCGAGCCCGACGGCGCCTTCAACATCACCAAGGCCAATCGCCTGTTCACCAGCTACGAAAGCGTACGGCCGCTGTCCAAGCGCGAGAAAGAACTGATGCCGCTGTTCGCGCGCGGCTCCGCCATGCGCTTCATGCTGACGCGTCTGTATGACTGGGTGAACACGCCCGCGGGCGCTTTGGTGAAACCCAAGGACCCCCGCGAATACCTGCACAAACTGATGTTTCATCGCGGCGTATCCGTCATGGCTGACTACGGCTTAAATGCCTGAAGTGGATCCAAACACGGTCGAGATGTTCACCGACGGCGCCTGCCTGGGAAATCCCGGGCCGGGCGGCTGGGCCGCGCTGCTGCGCTTCAAGGGCAATGAGCGCGAGGTCATGGGCGGCGAGCGCCACACCACCAACAACCGCATGGAAATGATGGCGGTGATCGAGGGCCTGCGTGCGCTCACGCGCGGCTGCAAGGTCGTGGTCATGACCGACAGCCAGTACGTCCAGAAAGGGATCAGCGAGTGGATCCACGGCTGGAAGCGG
>CANISR010000106.1 GCA_947470105.1 Fidelibacterota bacterium
CCCGCACCGGCGCCGGCCGCACCGCCACCGATGGCGCCGCCCGCTGCCCCACCGACCGCGCCGGTGGCGCCGCCGAGGACCTGAGCCGAAACAGGAAGCGCGGTCAAAGCAACCAGCGCCGTGGTGATCATGATTTTCTTAAACATGGCGTTCTCCCGGGTTGTTCTTTTGGAGCGCGCTTGATTGCGCTGCCCCACATCCGGATCACCTCGCTGAAGGAGATGGTCCGCAGCCTAGAAACCGTATCGGGGCAATCCATCGTCACCCGCGATCCACAGCGAACTTATGAGGACATAAAGTTCGAAATTTGCGCGAACTGGGACTTCATTAGGGCAAAAGCCACGTGCGGAGAGATGGAGTGACCACAACTTTTTTCCGACCCGGCCGTTAGCAATGGCCAAAATCACGGCGCATCCAACGCGGTGTAGTCGGGGTTTGTTCCACAACCACAGGGGTCCTGGATGAAAAAGACACTTTGCGCCGCAACCCTCACGGGGCTGGCCACGCTCATGCTGGCGGCAGCGTCCGCGCGTGCGGAGATCGTCACGCTCCCCGGCGGCGCGGTGGCGAACTACCAGCAAAGCAATGGGGGCCAGGGCGCCACCGGCACCATTAGCGGATCGATCCAGCAAGGGACGACGAATACACCCATCAACTGCACCTTTGATGCGGTCCAGGGCCAGCTCACCGGCTCGCCCGCCTGCGCGCAGCTCCTGACCGGCGCCGCGGGGGCTCAAACGCTGCGGCGGATCGAGAAGCCGATCGTGGCCCTGCGCACAACGGCAGCCTCGGCACTGCAGTCGACGGCCAACCTGCGCATGTTCGACGATCTGGTTCAGCGCCGCATTGGCGCGGCTTTCGCAATCGAGACGCAAGTAGGCGTGCAAAGCGGGACCAGCGCCGCGGCGCCGTCGGGCCTCGGTTCCTGGGGCTATGTCGGCGGCAGTTTCATCGGCGACGATCGTTTGGGCTTCGAAAAAAGCGGGCACGATATGGCCGCTACCGTCGGCGTCGACCACGCCGGCAGCAACGCTCTGGTGGGCGGCTATGTGGGCTATCTCAAAAGCGACATCGACCTCACCAGCCTCCAGGGCAATTTGTCGTCGGGTGGCTGGACGGCCGGCGCCTATGTGACCTATCTCCTCGGCCCAGTGCTGTCGGTGTCGGCTTCGGGGTCCTACGCGGATACCAGCGTCGACCTGGCCCGCACCTTCGCCGGCGCCCAAGTGAACTCAGAATACGGCCACACCGAATGGTCGGGGTCCGCCACCGTCAACGGCAACTGGCGCCTCGGCGACGCGGCGGCGTTCACGGCGCTCACAGGGCTCGCTTACGGCACATGGCGCGACGACGCCTATACCGACAGCCGCGGAATCTCTTTCGATCAAGCCCGCGGCAAGAACACCTGGTTCAAGGCCGGCTCGATCCTGACCTTACTCTCCAGCCCCAGCTTCCGTCCCTACGCCACCGCGACTTACAGCCGCTTGCTGTCGCCGCTGGGCTACAACACCGGCCGTGATTCTCTCAACGTCGGCGGCGGGGTGGCGCTGGTTTCAGGCCGCTTCTCGGGCGGCCTGGAAGTCAGCACGGTGCTCCTGCAGCCCGGCCAGCGAAATACCTCAGTGGGTCTCAATTTCCGCCTGGCGATCTAACAAGAACCTGACGCTATACTCCCGGGATGACGCCAGCCGCTGTCGTCCCGGGCCGCTCCTGCGAAAACTGCACGCTGTGCTGCAAGGTGCTCGGCATCCCGGAACTCGCCAAGCCCCGCGGGCAGGAGTGCACCTTCTGTGACACCGGCCGGGGCTGCACCATCTACGGCCGCCGGCCGGAAGTGTGCGCCGAATTCTATTGCAGCTTCCTGCTCAGCCCGGCACTCGGCGAGGAGTGGAAGCCCACAACGTCGCATATGGTCCTCGGCTATATTGCGGACGCAGATGTGATCATCATCTACACCGACCCTGATCATCCCGGCGTCTGGCGGCAGGAGCCTTACCTCGCGCGTGTGAAGAAATGGGCGCGCACCACGGACACGGGCTATGTCCTCATTTGGGAAGGCAAGGGCGCCCTGGCGTTGCACGGGGAGGATGAGTTTGATCTCGGCGCGCTGCGTGACGACCAGGTCATTGTTCGTGACGATGGGCGCGGCGACGGCATAGGGAATAAAACAACAGTCTATGTCGTCGATAGAGACGCGGCTGCGCGGGGAGAGTGAGATGCGTGTATTGGCTTGGATGATGTGTCTGGGTATGGGGCTGTGGGGCCTCGATGCCCGCGCCGCCTTGAACGGCACGCTCTATGCGGTGGCTGCTCCAATCTACGACGGCTCCAATGGATCGACATCGTTTCTGCGACTCTATGGCGGGGTCACCGCGCCCAGCACCTTCACGATCAACGTGGTCGGAACCACGACTGGCGCGACTTTAGGCACGGCCACCATCACCGTTCCCAAGATGGCCTCACCGCAGTTTTCCTTCGGCACTATCCTCACGCTGGCAAGCGCCGCCACCGCCGCCGATCACGGGTATGCGCTTTATATCCAGAACCCCGATCGCACCGCCGGCTATCAACATGTGGCCTATAACGGCGCCTCGGCCCTTTTCGAAAATCTAAGCGTCTGCGGCACACTGCTGACCCAGGCGGTTACTGCGTATTACCCCAGTCTGGTCGTGACCAATGTCCACACCGATCGCTTGGCGGCGGGCTATCCCACCCAGATCGAGATCCATAACTATTGGAACGCGCCCGTGACGTACGGCGTCCATGTCTATGACGCGGGGACTGCCGACAGCACGACGGGCGTTATCCGGTCGGGGTCAGGCTCACCGGTGGGCTCCACCTCTTATACAGTGGGCGCCAATGCCTCCATCAGCCTGGCTTTTACCAAGATTCAGCAGGACATCCGCTGGACCACAAATAGCAGCCAGCTTCACGCCAACATTATCGTCAGCGAGATTTTCGATCAGCCGCCCACGGAAACCTTGGGTGTATTCATCGTCAACAATGCCCTCGGCGGATTGATCAACATGGGCAGCGCCTGTGCCGTCAACGCGCCACCGGCCAATCCCGCCGCCGGCGAGAGCGGCGCCTATCTGAACTAGTTCAAGCTGGCGAAGGTGTCGCACTGAGCCGGGTCGCGGGATTGAAACCCGCGCTTCAGCCATTGCATCCGCTGCGCCGAGGTTCCGTGCGTGAAGCGTTCGGGCGTCACCCGGCCGCTGGTCTTGCGCTGCAGGGTGTCGTCGCCGATGGCATTGGCGGTCTCCAGGCCCTGCTCCAGATCACCCGGATCCAGAGTTACCCGTCCGTTTGACGCGGCAGCGGCATGGGCCGCCCATACACCGGCGTAGCAATCGGCCTGCAGCTCGAGGGCGACGGAATACCGGTTGGCGCTGGTCTCATTTCGCGCGCTCTGCTGGGCTTCCTGCACTTTGTCGGACATGCCGGTCAGCTTCTGCACATGATGTCCGAATTCATGGGCGATCACATAGGCGCGGGCGAATTCGGCGCTCGATGCCCCCAGTTTGGTTTCCATTTCCCGCCAGAAACTGAGGTCGAGATAGACGGTGGTGTCGAGAGAGCAATAAAACGGTCCCATGGCCGACTGACCGAAACCGCAGCCCGTACGTGTGCCGCGTTCGTACAGGACCACCCGTGGCGGCTGGTAGCCGCGCATCTGTGTGGCCCAGACATCGTTGATATTGGCGCCGATGACGTCGACGAACCGGCCCGCGTTGTCCTCCGGTGTGCCGGTCTTGCCGGCTTGTTGGGGCCCCGACTGCTGCACCTGGTCCAGGACCTGGGTGGTGGCGGTGGGGTCAATGCCGAAGACGAAATAGCCAATCAGAGCAATAGCCAGTGTTCCGATCCCGCCGCCGGCGATCATACCGCCGCCCATGCCGCGGCGGTCTTCAACGCCGCCGCCGCTACGTCCGCCTTCCCACTGCACGACTGCATCTCCGTATGTAAATCGCTAGAATTCTGAACGGCGGGGCATGGTCAAAGTTGCGGCGGGCGGCTGCGGTGGTTTAGCCGCCCGGAGTCGGCTACGATTATTTCGGGAGCCACGTGGGGGGGGGGGGGCCGCAAGCCATGAACACTCATATCCGGCAGGTAAGGCTCTATGCGGCCGTACTCGCCGGGCTATGGGCGGGAGCGGCACAAGCCGCCCCCACAGAAACCCTCACTGCGGCGGGCCTTCGCCAACCGGTGGAAATCATCAAGGACCGCTTCGGCGTCTCGCACGTTTATGCCAAGAGCGAGAACGACCTGTTCTTTGCCCAGGGCTACAACGTGGCCCGGGACCGGCTCTTCCAGCTCGAGATGTGGCGCCGCCAGGCGACTGGGACAGTCGCCGAAATTCTAGGCCCGAAGGAGCTGAAGCGCGACCTCGGCAACCGGCTGTTCATGTTCCGGGGCGACCTCACCAAGGAACTGAACTGGTATCACCCCCGCGGCGCATCGATCATCGGGTCCTTCGTCGACGGCATCAACGCCCGCATCGCCGAAACCCAGCGCAACCCTGCACTGCTCACGCCCGAATTCAAGATGCTGGGAATCGTGCCCGGCAACTGGACGCCGGCGGTGGTGATTTCGCGATTCAACGGCCTGCTCGGCAATGTTGAGTCGGAAATCAACCGGGCCTTGGCGGTAAAGGCCTTAGGTGCGGACACGGTCAAGGACCTGAACTACTTCCAGCCGGAAAATCCCGACCTCACCGTCGATCCGGCCATCGACACTTCGTTGTTGTCCCCGGCGGTGCTGGAAGTGTTCCACGCCTTCCGCACCCAGTTGAAATTCACCGCCGACCAGCTCGCACCCGAATACCGCAACCCGAAAGCGGTGGCTCAGTTAGAGAGCGCCATCGATGTGCCGTCTCCCCTGGACCTCAGCGCCCGCGTCCAGGATATCGGCAGCAACAACTGGGTGGTGAGCGGCAAGCTGACCATGAGCGGCTACCCCATGCTCATGAATGATCCCCACCGCGCGCAGCAGGCGCCGTCCTTACGCTACTGGGTGCACCTCAGCGCGCCGGGCTGGGACGTCATCGGCGGCGGCGAGCCCGTGCTGCCCGGCGTCTCCATCGGCCACAACCAGGCCGGCGCCTGGGGCCTGACCATCTTCGGCACCGACAGCGACGATCTCTATGTCTACGACATCAATCCGGCCAATCCGCTGCAATACAAATACCGCGGCGGCTGGGACACCATGACGCAGATCGAGGACGCCATCCCCGTGAAGGGCCAGGCGCCGGAGAAGGTGACGCTGAAATTCACCCGCCACGGCCCAGTGGTTTTTGAAGATTCTGCCCACCACAAAGCCTACGCGGTACGCGCGGCATGGTTGGAGCCGGGCGCCGCGCCGTATCTCGCGAGCCTGCGGATGGATCAAGCCAGCACTTGGGCCGAATTCGTCGAGGCTTGCAGCTACAGCCGTATCCCCGCCGAGAACATGATCTGGGCCGACCGTAACAACAACATCGGCTATCAGGCCGTCGGCATTTCACCCAAACGGCCCAATTGGAGCGGCCTGGTGCCGGTGCCCGGCGACGGCCGCTATGAATGGAACGGCTATCTGCCGATCAAGGACCTGCCGCGGGTCGAGAATCCGGAGAAAGGTTTCTACAACACCTCCAACGAATACCAGCTCCCGCGCGGCTACAAGCATCTCGATGCCGTGCCTTATGTATGGGCCGACCCCTACCGATCGCAGAGCGTGGCGGAAGTGCTGGGCTCCGGCCGTAAGTTCACGGTCGCCGAAATGGTGCAATTGCAGAACAACGAGCTTTCGATCCCGGCCCGCAGTCTGGTGCCGCTGCTGCGCGACATCGAGATTTCGAACGCGGTATCGCGCAAAGCCGCCGACCGGCTGCTGCGGTGGGACTACCGCCTTGAGCGCGACGCCGTGGAGGCCGGGATCTACGAGATGTTCCAGCGCCGCCTCGTGGCCAACGTGCGTGACGCGGTGGTGCCGAAGGCGGAGAAGGCCCATGTGGGCATGCCGCCCATGAAACGCATCGTGAGCTGGATGAACGCGCCCGATGGCCGCTTCGGCGCAGATCCCATAGCGGGCCGTAACGCCATCCTCACTCATAGCCTGGACCAGGCCGTCGCGGAGTTGGACAAACGCCTCGGCTCCGACATGGAAAAATGGACCCTAGGCGCCTACCATTATGCGCGCATCATCAGCCCGTTCTCAGGGGCCGTGACGCCGGAGCTGGCGGCCAAATATGATGTGGGCCATCTCCCGCGCGGCGGCGACAGCTACACCATCACCGCCACCGGCGGCGCCGACAACCAGACCTCCGGCGGCTCCTTCAAGATCGTCATGGATACCGAGAACTGGGACAACTCCGTGGGCCTCAACAACCCCGGCCAGTCCGGCGACATCAACGATCCCCACTACCGCGATCTCTATGAACTCTGGGGCCGGGGCAAGTATTTCCCGATCTTCTATTCCCGCCCCAAGGTGGAGTCCGTGGCGGAAAGCGTCACGATACTGGCGCCAAAGTAAGAGGCGCCATGACGGACTTCACGCCAGACCCGGCGGGTGGATTTCCGGTTTCGGCGTAGCGCACTCGCGGAGAGCGTCGAAGCGGGGATGTGCCCGACCGACATTCTGCTGGGGGCGATCGCGCCTATGCTCTATCAGGCAGGGGAGGACTGGGAACACGGCAGGTTTACGGTGGCGGAGGAGCATAGATAGACTCACCGCGTTCTGTGAAGGTGTGGTGGCCCGAATCTCTGAAATCTGCGGACTGGCCGCGTACAGTCAAGCATCGCCCCAAGGTCGGGCGGAAGTCTTATTGATGAATGCCCATGGCAACACCCACACCATCGCCTTGAGCATCCTGGCCCTCAGGCTAATGAGCGAGGGCGTCCCCGCCGTGATTGTCGAAATGCCCTCCACCGGCCGGGGCGTTAAGGCACTCCTGGATCGTACGCAACCGCGGCGCATTCTGATTTCAATTGCCCTGGCCGCGCAAAGCGAGGCGGTGATTGCTTTCGTCAAGCAGGTCGCGGAATTGACGGAAGAGTCTCGTACCCGGATTATTGCCGGGGGCTATGCAGTGAAAAGCGGGCTGATAACAGAAATCGCCGGCGCCGAGCTCATGGCCGATATCGCCTCCCTTTAGGGGCTGCAGCACTAGGATTTTCCCGTCGGAGCGATAGAATGCCTGTGGCGCGGCGGCCGATTTGCCTGCCGCTAGAAGGAATATGTTGCCAAAGGCTGCTGTCGCCGAAGAGCTGACAGGCACTCAGAAATCGACTTCCACCACCGACCTTTAGAGGGGATGAGAGAATGTTTGCACCCATCAAGACGCTCGCTTGTGGATTTACCAGCCTTTTGGTCGCGGCCTGGCTGACACTCCCGGCCGCCGCCGCCGAGGCGCCTCCCGCTGATATCTTTACCGCCAAATCCATCGCCCAGTGGGCCGATGCGACCTTCGGCAAGGTGGTGGCCGATCATCGCGTCTCGGGCCTCGGGTTCACGGTCACCGACGCCGACAAGGTCCTGTTCATCAAGGGCTACGGCTATCAGGACGTGGCGACGCAAAAACCCTTCGATCCCGCCGTCACCAAGACCCGCACCGCGTCAACCACCAAGCAGTTCATCGGCGTCTCGGTCGCGCAACTCCTCGAACGCGGCAAGATCACCTCCCTCGACGATCCCGTGAACAAATACCTGAAGCGGTTCCAACTGCCGTCCAACGCCGGCAAGCAGATCACGATCTGGGATCTTCTGACCCACCGCGGCGGCTTTGCCGGCAACGGCGGCAATGTGGATTTCACGCCTGAGACGATCAAGACGCCCATGTCCGGCGATATCATCAAGGCGGTGCTGCCGGGCTACGCCCGCCCTGCCGACACGGTCTCGGTCTACTGCAACATCTGCACCGGCATCCTCGGTTTCATGATCGAGGATGTCAGCGGCCAGGGTCTGCCGGACTATCTGCGCGAGAACATCTATAAGCCGCTCGGCATGGCGCACACCGACCTGACCGTGGGCGACCAGCCTCCGGCCGACATGATCGTTCAGTATCAATTCGTCGAAAACGGCCCCGCGGTGATGCGCCCGTACCCGACGCTGAGCCCCCTGATCGCCGCGGCGGGCAGCACGACCTCCACCACCGCCGACTACACAAAGTGGCTCATGGCCAACCTTCAGGAAGGCAACGGCCCTCTCGGCAAGTCCCTCTTATCGGACAAGAGCTGGAAGCTCGTGCACACGCAGCACCGGCAGAACCAGCCCGGCGGCAGCGGCTTCGGCATGAAGTACTTCACCTATGACTACAACGGCGAGCCGGTGATGGAGCAGTACGGCAGCCTGCAGCACTACTCCATGATCTTCTGGCTGATGAACAAGAAGATCGGCATCTTCGTCACCATGGCCGGCGGCGGCAAACCCGGCGAGCGCGCGACGATCCCCACAGGCGCCGGCCTCGCCAAAACCTCCGGTCCCGTAGAGCCGGCGATGTCCCACTCCGGTGCACGTGCGCTCATCCTGGAGCACTTTCTGGGCAAGTTGCCTTTCGACCGCACCATGAAGGTCGATCTGGCCAAGTACACCGGTGAGTACCTGAACATCGCCCGCAACCCCAATCCCAACGCCAATTTCAATCAGCCGCCCCTCAAGATCACAGACAGCGGCGACGGCGGCTTGATCATCGGCGAGCGCGGCGTGTACCGGCCTTCGGGGCGCGACACCTTCACGCTGGACCGGCCTCTGGAGCTGGAGGCCGGCTTCGGCGTCAACAACAGGTATATTTTCGCCGTCGACCGCGCCGGCAAGGTGACGGGCCTGTTCGGTCACGTCAACGCCGGCGGATATGAGAAGGTGGCGGGCAAATAGCGCATTCGTGGCAACACGTCGGGGGTTGATAATGCGTGCTTTTGTTGCTGCCGCTGTTGCCGCAAGTATGACCGTTGGGGCTTGCGGGCCTGCTTTTGCCTTCGACCCGGCCATGGGCCAACCCTGGCAGCGGTTCAGCCCTCCCGCCGCTGTGGCGTACTTCAAACTTCCGTTTCACGCTGTCCCTGGAGCCGAGAGAGTCGCCTATGGCCTCGCCGTTACGGCCCCGATGTTGCGCAGTTCCGGCACCGCGCCAATGCTCATCGCCGACACGCCGCGGCTCCTGGATCTTAGTTTCCACGGCATAGCGCCCGAGGCTTTGCGCGTGACGGGGCAGGTGGCGTGGGCGGGAGGCTCCTCCCAACGACCCGATGGCCAACGCCTCAACCTGTTGGGCGGTGTCGGTGATCTGGTGCTGGGCCTCGCCGGGACGGCCGTCGCCGTGTACGGGATTTATTCGCTGGTGAAGAAGAAATGCCCGGCGGTGAGCACGTCAACGGGTGGTTGTGTAAAAGCCGCCAATTGAAGGGCGATGTTGCGGTCCTAGCCTTCCGTATGGCCCAGCGTCCCGATTTTCACATCCCACGCGGCATGCGCTACAACAGGGCTCCTAATCTTGTGGCGGAAGCAGATGGACCCGGCGCCGGCAGAGATCAACGCGTTGCTCGACGCATTCAACGGTGGGCGCTCAGCGGAAGCGGAGCACCGCGCGGTCGCGATGACTTGCGCACATCCGGATGCGGGATTGGGCTGGCTGGCCCTAGGGACGCTGCTCGCGCAGCAAGGCCGGTCCGGCGAGGCGCTGGTTCCGATGCAGCGTGCCGCCGCATTCTTTCCTGGCGATGCTGAAGCGCATAACAACCTGGGTACGGTCCTCCAGTGTCTGGATCGGTTCGCCGAGGCAGAGACGAGTTTCCACCGCGCCCTGGCGCTTAAGCCCAGCTATGCCGAGGCCCATAACAATCTTAGAACGGCGCTCATGAAGCAGGCGCGGCTGGCTGAAGCCGAAGCCGCCTTCAGGCAAGCCGCGCTCCTCAATCCAGCTTACGCCGAAGCCCATTACAACCTCGGTGTTCTCTTGCGCGAGACCTGCCGGTTGCCCGAAGCCGAGGCCTGCTTCCGCAACGCCATAGTTCATAATCCCAACCACTCCAAGGCGCATCAGAACCTGATCTTCACCTTGGATCTGACCACCTCCGCCGACGCCGCCGCACAGCAAGCCGAACGCAAACGGTGGGCCGCGCGCTTTGCGCCGGGCGTATTTGGCGGTGCCGCTTTTCCGAATTCTCCGGATCCCGACCGGCGCCTGCGCATCGGGTATGTGTCCGCCGATTTCAAATCCCACTCCGCGGCGACGGTTTTCGGGGCCATGCGACGGCCTTCGACGCCGGCGGATTTGAGGTGTTCGCCTACAGCAATTCAACCACCGCCGATGCCGTCACGGCGATCTTCAAAGCTGCCGTCACGCACTGGCGTCCGGTTGCAGGGCTCGCCGACGATGCCGTTGCGGCGCTGATCCGCGAGGACGCGATCGATATCCTGGTGGACCTATCGGGCCATTCCGTCGGCAACCGTCTGGGCGTGTTCGCGAAAAGGCCCGCACCGATACAGATCACGGCCTGGGGCTATCTTACCGGCGCCGGAATGCAGGCGATGGATGTCATCTTCGCGGATCCGCTTCTGATTCCCGAGGATGAGAAGCGTCTCTACGCGGAGCGGGTGCGATATCTTCCCAACGGCATCTGCGCGTTTTGGGCGACGCCATTGCCGTATGTGGCCGCCTTGCCGGCGGCAACGAACCGCGCGCTGAAGTTCGGGTCGCTGAACAGACTGTGCAAGGTCTCGGATGAGTCCTTTTCAGTCTGGGCGCGCGTGTTGCGGGAGGTGCCCGGGAGCAGGTTCTTGATCAAGTCGGCCGAGATGGACAATGCGGTGATCAGGCAGCGCTTGCTCGGTAATTTTGCCGCCGCCGGGATTGACCAGGAGCGAATCATCGCCGTGGGCAGAACGCCGCGGCAGGATCACCTCATGGCGTTCAACAGGGTCGATATCGCACTCGATTCCTTTCCCCATGGCGGCGGCGTAACGACGCTCGAAGGTCTCATGATGGGCGTGCCGGTTGTCACGCTGAAATGGCCTACGATTGTCGGGCGGCTGTCGGCGACGATCCTGACCGCATTGGGCATGACCGATTGGATTTCCGCCACGCCGGACGAATATGTCGAAATTGCCGTAAGAAAGGCCGCCAACCGGGACGAACTGGGCCAATTGCGCCGAGGCCTGCGCGCGCGGCTGAACGCGTCGGTCATCGGCGACACCACATCCTATGTCGCCGCAGTGGAGCAGGAATACACAGCGCTATGGAAGCAATGGTGTGAAGGCGCAGGTGCGGGAGGATGACAGCGCCAGGCGATTCTCATGGCTCCGGCCCGATATTTCAGCCTCACGGCCAAACGTGCTCGGTGTCCGCGGAAGCCGAGGGATTGGCGCCCGGCCGGCCAAGCTCTACTTGGGCGCCGCGGCTTTTTCAGCCCTCAGCATTTCGGCTGCGGTCATGGCGTCGAACACGCTGCGCGACGTGCCGTCCAGGGCGTTGGCGTCCGCGAGCTGTTGGTCAGTGAGGCGGATCGTCCCAATCACGGCCGAAGTAAGTAGGAAGCGGCCCTTGTAAGCGGCCATGGGGTGCGGCGCGAATTCGCAAACCGCGCTCGCATCCCGCTTGCCGCCGTAGGAATTCGCCGCTTCGATGTCCATGAGAGCCTTACCGCCGACTGATGCCGCTTCCTTCAGGTTTTTAGGTGTCGCCTCAAAGTGAACCATCTTCACCGAGCCGCGGCTGGTGGCGGCCTGTCGCGCGGCTGAGACGCACAGTGCAAGCCGGGGATCTGATCCGGGATCGTCACAAGCCGCGAGAGCGAGCGGCAGCAGGATGACAGCTATGCGCATGAGGGATTCACCAGTCTGCTACGCCGTGTTAGGTCGCCGTGACGCCAAGGCCAGGAAGGCGAGGGCAGAGTTTGTCGCCCTGGGGCCCCGGATCAAGTCCAACGGCAACTATTATGGGCGCGCGGCGCTCACAATGGTTGGCTGGGGGACTAGGATGCCGAATTCACACTAGCGGAGTCAGAGACCGCTTCGGCACAGAAAATCCGTCAGGTCAGTGCTGGTAGCCGAAAATCGAACCCATTCTGCGGCGACAACGCCCGGGCTCGTTCCCTCAGGTGGGCACAGGGACCTGGGGCACGGCCTTATAGGCATTCACCGGTTTAAGCGGGAGAGGGCGGCTAAATGCCCGCTGCAGCGCCTGGACCAGTGTTTTCAATGAGACCGGCTTGACGATATAGCCGCTGACGTCGAGGGCTTGGGCCGCGAGGACCACGTCCCTCTCCCCGTGGCCGGTGAGCAGAATAAATCTCTGATCGCGAGGCACCTCGGCGTACAAGCCGGTGCGAATGGCCCCCAGGAACTGCAGCCCACTGACCGGACTCATATTGAAGTCCGATATGATGCAATCGACGCCCTTTTCCGCGCGGACAATCGCCAGGGCCGCCTCGGCCTCTGCGGCGCGGAAAAGCCGGACTGCGCCGTGATGCCGCAGCATCTGAGAAATGGTCTCGATCATCTCAGGCATATCGTCGACGATTAAAAACCGTTTGGTCGATAAATCAGAAAGGTCGGTCAAAGGTAGCCTGTGCCGGTTAGCGGCTGCATGAGGAAGGCAAGCCGATTTGCTTTAAGGGATTCTCGCCCGGCAGGCCACACGGTGTCCGTGGCCAATTAATTGTAAAGGCAGAGTGTCCGGAAATCACCGCGCGCGGTATGTTCATGCGGTCCTGGTTAAAACAAAGGAAATGGCCGGGAACTGCGCCGCGGAGGCGGTGTTTATCGAGGGAGGGGGGAAACTCAATTCGATGCCGAATTCGACGAAACTCAATTCAGAAAACCTGTCGGTGGTGCTGGATGCGATTCCGGTGCCAGTTTTCGTCAAAGACAGCGCCAGCCGCTTTGTCGCGATGAATAACGCCTGCGAGGACCAGTGGGGAATTTCCTTCGCAAGCATCGAAATGACCGACGGCCGGGACTTCTTTCCGAAGGACCAGTTGGCC
>CANISR010000107.1 GCA_947470105.1 Fidelibacterota bacterium
AGGTCCATATCACCGACGCGCGAAACGGTGCGCTGATCGGCCAAATCAACCTGAATACGGCGGCGAACGCCAGCTACATGGTGCCTGAATCATTTTTTGAGCAGGAGATGAAATGGACTCCAGGCGCCAATCAACAGCACCTCAACTTCTTCTTTCAGGACGCCGCTTCGTCGTCAGCTCCGGTAAGTGCCATTGTCGGACAATTCATCTTCAACCAAAGGCTCGCAGCCTACATTAACATGAGCGCGAGCTGCAAAGTGAGTCGCGGGTAAAGTCATGACGCTCGCTATCAGCCGCATTGCCGTAGCGGCTCTTCTGGCCGCCATCGTTGCTCACGCTCCCGGCGCGGCCGCCGCCGCCACCGCCGTTGTGACCGAGCGGGCCCTGTCCCAATACCTGACGCAGTCGGCTCCGCCTGGTTTTATCGAGACCTCATCCAGCCCCTCCACCAACACGGCAGAGCGCGCTTCGGCCGGACTCGATGGAGCCCGGTATGCAGTCGTTGCTCCCACATACGCCGGTTCGGACGGCAACACGTCCTACCTTCGTCTCGCCAACGGCCAGGGGGCTGGCGGCACCATCAGCAAGCCGACAACTTTCAATATTACCGTTGTCGGTTCGCCTTCGGGAAACACCTACGGCGTGGCGCGCATCGAAGTGGCCGCATTGGCATCACCGCAATTCTCGTTGCAGGACATTTTGACGCGCGCGGGCGCGGGTGGCCTGGCAGACGGGGATACCGCTTACGCCTTCTACATCCAGGATGCCGACCGTGTCGCCTATCAGCATGTTATCTATAACGGAGCCAATGGGTTCTTCGAGAACGTCAGCATCTGCGGCGTGGGCGGATTTGCCAACGAGCCCGGTGGCAGTATGGAGCCGCTTTGGAATGTTCATACGTCGGCTTTATCGACTTATCCCAGCCAGGTCTTCCTTCACAATTATCAAAGCCAGAGCGCTGCATATCAAGTGACCGTCGTTGACGCACGAACAGGCACGACCATAGGCATCGTGACCCTGAACACCGCGGCTAACGCCACCTATGCGATGCCGGAAACGTTTTTCGAAGAGTCCTTGCATTGGGTGCCGGGCGCTGGCCAGCAACACGCAAATCTCATTCTGGAGGATTCGGCCAGCCCGCAGAACGTTCGCGCGGTCATGGGGCAGTTTATTTTCAACCAAAAGCTCGCCGCCTACATCAATATGAGCGTGTCATGCAGCATCAACGCGCCGTCTTCGAACTCTGCCGATACCATGTCTCGCTACCAGGGCACGCTTGCTGGACTTGGCGGTCAAAGCGGGACACTGACCGTTGCTGTTCCCAAGACCGATGCGGGCGCGGCTGCTTCCACAGCCCCCGCCGGCGCAGGGGCGATTGAACGTCAGAGCACGATATATGAAGCGTCAGGGGCCATGCTGTTGGCAGGCAAGAGTTCAGTGGCGCTTGTGGGAACCTATAACACCGCGACGCGAGGCCTGACGCTTGTCGGCGGCAATTTTTCGTTCGCGGGCACCATCAGCGGTGGTGTTATCGCCGGGACCTATCAAGGGCCTAACGGGATTTCCGGTGGATTCTCGGTGGCGACAGGTTCGTCGACCTCGATCCTTGCATACTGCGGTACGTATGCCGGCAGTCCGGACTCCGGCGTGTTCAACATCCAGATGTCGGAGGCCGGCGAGATTTCCGGGGGGACAACGCCGACGAGCGGTAGCGGCGAGCCCACTACATTGAGTGGCCAGATGACCAGCTCAACGCTCAGCGGCAGCCTCTCGGGCGGCGGCAGAGAGGGCACAATGCAGGGTACGCTTCAAAATGGGCGCCTGACCGGGACCTTCACGCGGGCAAAAGACGGTACGACAGGCTCCTTCACTGCAAGTACCTGTCCGATCCCGCAACCAGTCGTCACTTACAACGGAACTGTCGCCGGCCCCTTCAGTCAGAGCGGCACAATCTCCCTCCTCATTGAGGGCAGCAGGGTGACCGGGGCTCTGGCTTTGACCGGTCAACCGCAGGTCGCGTTAACGGGTGCCTATGCGGCAGCCACTGGAACGATCACCCTATCGGGAGGTTCGTTCACCTTCACCGGGCAGATTGTCGAAGAAATCCTGGCCGGAACTTACGCGACGCCCTCAATCACGAATGGCCAATTTTCGACTCTGAATGCGAGCCAATTCAAGGTGTCACCGTATTGCGGCACATATGCCGGTGGTCACCACGGAGTCTGGAACGTGAACATATCGGACAGCGGAGGCGTGTCGGGTGAGTACAGTGGGACGTCTGCCGGGACAATAAAGGGGCAGGTGGCCGCGACCGGGGTCAGCGGCACCGCGACGGAATCGACTGGCAGGGGCGGCGCTATCTTCTCAGGAACCTTCACACTTCACACGACGAGTGGAACGTACCGGGGCGCGGATTTTACCTTCGGTACCTTTACAGGCACGGACTGCCCGCTGCCCGCGCTTTGACGGCGCGTGGTGAAAGGGAGAAGCGCACGCTCCCGACCGTGCCATCCCGGACCTAAATGCCGCGCTGCCAGGCAATGGCGAGTTCGGCTTCCAGTCCCAGTTTGCGCGCGGTTTCGCGCAGATCGTCGACGCGTAGAAAGCCGGGTTTGCCGATGACGTCGGCCTCGCCCACGGCCATGCGGCGCAGCGCATCCGCGATGATGTGCGGCGGCGACCGCCAGGTCATGGATGCCGTTGATCCGAATGCCGTGGTCGTTGTGACGATGCCGTGCCACCACAGCGGCGGAATATAAAGTGCATCCCCCGGGTCGAGATCTGCCTCGAACCAATTCAGCCCCGTGCCATCGAAGCCGTCGAAGGCGGATGGATCGTCGTAATAATCTTCGTAGAGAAAGATGTTGCGGATGATCCAGCCCGACGGATTGTTCACATCCAATAGCCCGATCTTCTTGGAGCCGACGATCTGGCACATCAAGGTTTCGTCGAAGGAGTGGTAGTGCCAGGTGGTACCGGCGTCGCGATAGAAAAAGTAGCGGGCAGGCGGATAGCAGAAGCCCGGCTGCGTGTCGGTCATGAAGGCAAAGCCGCCCAGGTCGGACAATAACTCCGTGGGCTTGCCGGTGACGACGATGCCTCTGCGCGTATCCTCGGCATGGAGATGGTCGATGGCGTCGGCCAGCGACAACAGCCGCTTGCCGCCCGCCTCCATCCGCTTGGTCGAGGTGTGGTATTCGCTGGGAAACAGAAAAATTTCGTGATGGCCAGCGCGCGCCTTCAGGTAGTCCTTGTCGCGCCATTTTTCGATGGCAGGCCAGTGCGCAGCACCCCCCTTGATGACGCAAGGGCGGCTTTTCGACACATACTCACTGATGAAAACGCTCTCAACCAGCCGCTCCGCTTCCACAACGGGAACGGCGGCGGCGGATTTCATTCCGGGTACATGAGTGAAGGTGACGCCCGGCATGATTCATCCACCGCTCGCGTACGGCGCTCAACTTATTTCGTGTTTTTATTTCGGTTTCGCGCTCTGGGCATCGAACTTCAGCGCTATGTAATTGAACGATCCGCCCTTCTCGACCTGCATCTGATGCGGCGTCCCCGCCGGGATCCAGAGAACGTCGCCCGGCATAAGCTTGTATGGAGTACCGCCGATAATTTTACCGCCGCGGAATTCGTCGGGCGCGGTTTGTTTGTTGCCTTCGATGTGTCCGCCGACCAGCGCGGTCACCTGACCACCCTCGGGAATGATAAGGTCATGCTGCTTGAGGTGGAGTTCCACCAGGCCCTCGGCGTCGCGCCGTGTCGCGCTCACCATCGCTTCGATCCCCACCGGCAGCTTATAGGATTTAATGCCGGACTCGGTCTTGGCCGTGGCCTCGCGCAGTTGCGCCGCGGAAAAATAGATGGCCTCGTTCTCGGGCGCGGCAAGCGCCGCACCGCAACAAAGGCTTGCAACACAGGCTGCCACAGTCAAAGCGGCCTTCGTTCTTGCCAGCATTTTCCATCCCCCCAAGACTAGATTGCCAAAGCAAAACTGATTGTCACTGCGTCTCCCCCGCATGATGACGCGCCAGTGTCAAAGCAATGCAGGACCGAGTCAACAACGCGCGGGTTCGCGGACGCCGCCGCCGGACTTATGACGTTGCGAAAGGTACCTGTGGTCGCGCCGCAACATGCCGCATTGCAGTATGAATTTTATGTCGCGTACGGCCATGCTCGCACACATGAACTGTCGTAGTGGGGTTGTCGTACAACAGGAGTTGTGGCATGAGTGCAAGACGCGCTCGGGAGCGAGGGTGTTCGGTTAATTTTTGATTCCTACTCGGGGGAGGGGATACATGACGTCTGCTATCCAATTGCGTGGTGTGCGTTCACGTTTCGCGCAGAAGACAATCGCGAGCCGGCTTATGTCCATGACGGCGCTTTCGGCAGCCGTCACGCTCGGTACGACGACCATGGCCTGGTCGCAGACGCCCGCACCCCAGCCGGCCCAAGCGGCCCCCGTTGAAGAAATCGTCGTCACTGGTTCGCTCATTGTCCGCGACGGATATGAAGCGCCGACTCCGGTCACGGTCATGGGGATCGAGCAGATCCAGCAGTCTTCGCCTGCCGGCATCGCCGACTACATCAATTCGCTTCCGGAAATGGGCGGCGGCACCACGACCCACCAGGGCGGCGGCGGCCTCAGCGACAGCACCAAAGGCACCAACTCGATCAACTTGCGCGGCCTCGGCACGCCCAGAACCCTGGTGCTGATCGACGGCATTCGTCTGCCGCCCGTGAGCTACAACGGCACCACCGATATCAGCGGCATCCCTGAATCCCTAGTGACCCGCGTCGACGTCGTGACCGGCGGCGCCTCGGCGGCTTACGGCTCCGACGCCGTCGCCGGCGTGGTGAACTTCGTTCTCGACAAGAAGTACGTTGGCGTGAAGGGCGAAGTGCAGGGCGGCGTCACCACCTACGGCGACGACCGCACCTGGAACGTCAAGCTCACCGCCGGTCTCGGCTTTGGCGGCGACCGCGGCCATGTCCTGTTCAGCGGCGACTTGGCCAGCCAGGACGGCATCTTCGGCCCCGGCCACGGCCTCCCGCTCCAGCGCGACTGGGCCATGTCCGGCTGGATGAACATCAACATGCCGGGCTATACCGCGACCAACGGTTTGCCCGCGTTCTACATCGGCCCGAACGTCCAGCAGGCCAATCAGGCCATGGGCGGCATCATCAACACGGGTCCTTTGAAGGGCATCTACTTCGGTCCCGGCGGCGTCCCGGCGATGATGAACTACGGCACGTCCAACAACGGCACCTACATGATCGGCGGGCCGAAGTTCCAGCAGTTCCAGGGCGACAACAACCTCGACCAGATCAACCATCGTCAGAGCGCGTACTTGCGTCTCAGCTACGATGTGACCGACGACATCAACGTCTTCTTCGAGGCCAACTACTCCCGCAGCGCCGTCATCTTCCAGGGCTCGGGCAACTTCACCTCGACCTCGCAGGTCATCCGGACGGGCAATCCCTTCATCCCGGCCTCGGTTCAGGCCCAGATGACGGCGTTGAAGCTGACGACCATCACCATCGGCACCTGGAACGGTGACCTTGGCCTGGTCGCCGCGCACAACACCCGCGTCTTTAACCGCTACACCGTCGGCGCCACCGGCAAGTTTATGGCGGCCGATACAAGCTGGAGCTGGGACGCTTACGCACAGTCCGGCTTCAGCCGTGATACCCAATGGCTGGCGAATGACTATGTCGTCGCCCGTTATAACGAAGCGCAGGATGCCGTACTCGCGCCCAACGGCTCGATCGTTTGCCGCTCGACCCTGACCCAGCCGACCAACGGCTGCGTGCCCTTGAACATCATGGGCATCGGCGTGAATTCTGAAGCTGCTGTCCGGTACGCCACCGGTAACGCCTATCTCTATCAGGCGTATATCCAGGACGCAGTGGGCGTGAACGTCCGCGGCGAGCCGTTCGAAAACTGGGCGGGTCCGGTGTCACTGGCTTTCGGTGTCGATTGGCGCCGCGACGCCGTGCGCGGGAAAAACGACCCGATTTCGGCCGGCCTTGCATACACCTCCGGGGTTTTCTCGGATAAGACCGGCTATTTCGCCGGCAACTACCAGGTCACGACCGGCAACTTCAACGTGAAGGAAGGCTTCGTCGAAACCGTGTTTCCGCTCGCCAAGGAAACATCATGGGGCAAGTCGCTCGACCTCAACGCCGCTGTTCGCGCCATCGACTATTCCCAGTCGGGATACGTCACGACCTGGAAGGTTGGTATTACCTATAACCCGACCGAGGACATTCGCCTGCGCGCCACGCAGTCCCGCGACATCCGGGCGCCGAACCTGGCGGAATTGTTCGCTGGCGGCGGCGCCGCGGCCGGCAACACCATCGACCCGTTCCTCAACAACGCGTCGTACGGCACCCACACCGGCACCTTCGGCAACCCCAACCTGAAGCCTGAAAAGGCGGATGACACGGGCCTGGGCGTGGTCTATCAGCCGTCCTGGTTCCCTGGGTTCAGCACCTCGTTTGACTACTACAACATCAAGATCAAAGAGGCGATCGCAGTGCCTGCGAACCAGCTCCTGCGCTGCTTCGACGGCAACGCCCTGCTCTGCACGGCGATCGTCCGTCTGAAGCCGGCCAATGGCGAGCCCGTCGGCCGCGTCGATCTGATCAGGAACATCCCGTTCAACTTCGCGTCCGAACGGACCAGCGGCTTCGACATTGAGGCCACGTACCGTACGCCGCTCGATGTCATCAACTCCGACTGGGCCGGCTCCATCGGGCTGCGGTTCCTGGCCACCCACGTCATCAGCGACAAGACTGATGACGGCCTGGGTACGGTGAACGAGAAGGCGGGCGTGAACAGCGGCGGCGGTCCGGCACGGTGGCGTACCAATATGACGCTTAACTATACTAACGACCCGATCGCTGTAACGCTGACCTATCGCGGCATCAGCTCCGGTGTGTACAACAACAACTTCATTGTCTGTACGACGGGCTGCCCGGCCAATACCACGGCGCGCCAGACGGTGACCTACAACACCATCGATGGCGGTCACTGGTTCGACTTCAACGTTTCGTACAAGTTCGGCGAGGACATGAACTACCAAGTGTACCTCACCATCCAGAACTTGATGGACACGGACCCGCCGCCCGTCGCGCAGGGAAACCAGTACACCTTCCCGGCCAATCCGCTGCTCTATGACACCATTGGCCGTCAGTTCCGCGCCGGGGTTCGGTTTAAGTTGTAGGAGGAGGGAGTCGCCCCTAACCGGCAACGAAGCGAGCCGGGGGTGGCTGATCGATAGTTGCGCGTACAAGTCTTGTCGTATTCTTTTTGTTCTTTTTCGTTATTAAAAGATAAGAAACGGCAAGACTTGTATGACATCTATGGATTTTGGCTCGATTTAAACTGATAATCGGGGCTCGTATTTCGGTCGGAGGAGGACGGAATGACGCAGGCTATGAGTGGGCTGTCGTGCGCGACAATTAGGCCCGCCGCTCCCAAACCTTTCAAAATCATGGCGCTGGCGCTCGGCTGTGCGCTGGGCAGCATTTTTGCTGGGCCTGCATCGGCAGAAGAATCGCAGACATATGTAATGTCGCGGTTTTGGCATGCGGCCAACAATCATGAGGGCGATTGCCCCACGGGCCTCAATCCTCGCTACAAGGACCAATGGGCGAAGAACCTGGTGGACCTCGGAATTCCGCCCAAGGATATCGCGCGCATCCTGGAAAAGGATGCCGAGGACAGCGAGGGGCGCGACTTTGAGAACAACGAGCTGCTCAAGCTGATGATCACGCGCGGACGGATCGACGGCAAAGCTGTGAACACCTATGCCCATCCCTTGGCCGTGACCGACCCCAAGCTGAAACCGTGGAGCGGCAAAGAGGCTTATGGGTTCGATCTGGACGGCAAGGGCGTGACCAAGACCTCGTTCGAAGATCCGGAATCCCATGAGAAGGGCGTGAAGCACGAACTCGCCCGTGTTCTGGGCTGCAACGACGAATTCCGCGCGCGCCTTCGCGAAGGTTCGGCCTCGGCCTTGTTCCTGTGGACCGCCATCAAGGACGCGGCGCCGGCCTGGACCTTTACCGTCACCGGCGAGAACCTGAAAAAGGACGGCCCTGTCACGATTAAGGTCAGCCGCGCCATGGAAGGCGTCAAGTACAACGGCAATGGCACCGCCCGCGCCGATCTGACCTATCGCGCCGATCCCGATCCGCGCACCGACCACAACGTCTACAAGGGCGAGATTAAGAACGGCGTGATTTCCGTTACAGAGCCGGGGCACCTGTTCATGGTGCAGGAGCCATTGCTGTTCCCGCGCTTCACGCTCGAGAAGTTCCATGCCCGCATGAAGATGAACGCGCAGGGCGTCATGGAGATCCTCATCGGCGGCTACCAGCCGATCGCTGAAATCTACCACTGGTGCGGCAGCGGCAGCATCGATGCGGACACCAACTTCTGCGCCGAGCCGCCGGGCATCTATCACCTGCTGCGCAAGTTCGCCGACTACGATCCCGATCCCAAGACCGGGCAAAACCGTTCCATCTCGACGACCTACTATATCGAGGCCGTGCCGGCGTTCCTTGCGCCGGTAAAGCCGGACGGTCTGGCGAATATCTCTTCGTATCGGTAAAGGCGGCCGGTTGCGTTCATCTCTGGGAGGGCGGCGAGTGTCGGCATTGAAACGTAAAACAGTTAAGGCCTTGGGCGCCGGTGTGGCCCTGGCGGTCTGCCTCGGTTTGAACTTCCCGGCATCGCAGGCGGCCGAAACCGCGAGCGCTGACGTGGGCGTGGCGGCAATGCGCCGTCTGACCCCGGAACAATACGCCAATATCATCGAAGAAGTGTTCGGCCCGTCGATTGAACTGGGCGGACGTTTTGAACCCGAACTTCGTGTCGAAAACCTCAACGAACTCGGCTCCGGCCGGCTCAGCATGTCGTCGCTGGGTATGTCGCAATTTGACTCCATGGCCCGCAGCATCGCCGCCCAGGTGGTGAGCGAAAAGTCCCGCGACATCATGATCCCGTGCAAGCCGGTGGCGGCCAACGGACCTGACGACGCCTGCGCGACGAAGTTCCTCAGCCATGCGGGCGGGCTGTTGTTCCGCCGTCCGCTCAC
The DNA here is from genome assembly GCA_947470105.1 of Fidelibacterota bacterium. Classification (GTDB taxonomy): domain Bacteria; phylum Pseudomonadota; class Alphaproteobacteria; order Rhodospirillales; family Rhodospirillaceae; genus SHVO01. Next base: position 9,114 of record CANISR010000107.1, read on the forward strand.
GGCGGGCGAGCTCCAGTCCTATGTGCAGGCCGCTCATGCCGCGTCCGTCACCGCGAAGGATTTTTACACCGGCCTGTCCCTGACTCTGGGGGCGGTGCTGTCGTCGCCGCAATTCCTGTTCCGCCAGGCCGTGGTGGAGCCGGACCCCGAGAGCCGCGGCCAGTTCCGCCTCGACGCCTATTCCAAGGCGACCCGCCTGAGCTTCTTCCTGTGGAACGCCATGCCCGATGCGGCGTTGCTGGCTGCTGCGGAGAAGGGCGAGCTGAACTCCAAAAAGGGCATTGAAAAGCAAGTGACGCGCATGCTGGCGGCGCACCGTCTGGAAGACGGCGTGCGCGCCTTCTTCGCCGACATGCTCCAGTTGGACGGACTTGCATCGCTGGCCAAAGACGCGACCCTCTATCCCAAGTTCGACGCCATGGTGGCGCGCGACGCCCGTGAGCAGACCTTGCGCACGATCGTCGATCTGCTGGTGGAGCACCGCGGCGATTACCGGGATCTCTTCACCGCGCGCAAGACGTTCCTGACCCAGGCTCTGGCGTCGGTCTACCGCATTCCGCTGGTGAACGAGGCGCCCAATGGCTCGCAGGATTTCTGGCAGCCCTACGAACTGCCTGAAGGCGATCCGCGCGCCGGCATCCTGACCGAGCTCTCGTTCGTGGCGCTCAATTCCCATCCCGGCCGCTCGTCGCCGACCTTGCGCGGCAAGGCCCTCCGCGAAGTGATTCTGTGCCAGAAGGTGCCCGCACCTCCGGCAGCGGTGAATTTCTCGATCGTGCAGGACACGTCCAACCCCGTCTACCGCACCGCGCGGGCACGTCTCACGGCCCATGCGGTGAACCCGGTTTGCGCCGGGTGCCACAAGCTGATCGATCCAATGGGCCTGGCGCTTGAGAACTTCGACGGTAGCGGCGCGTTCCGCACCACCGAGAATGACGTTGCCCTCGACACCAGCGGCTCCCTCGACGGCGTCAAATTCACAAACGCTGCCGAACTGGGCAAGGTCGTGCGCGACAACCCGGCCACGACCTCCTGTGTTGTGCAGCGCCTGGTGTCCTACGGCCTGGGCCGGGCGCCGGTGGAGAAAGAACATGTCTGGGTCGACGGGCTGAAAGCGGCGTTCATCAAGGACGGCCATGTCATTCCCGACCTGATGCGGCGGATCGCGACCAGCCCGGAATTCTTCCGTGCCGAGCCCAGAATTGCCGAAGTGACGAAAGCTTCGCTGAACTAAAGAGCTGAACTGTCGAGCCCAGGGGCGACGGCCCAACGGCGACAAAAGTGGAGAGCCATGCGATGACCACACATACCCGGAGAAACGTCCTGCGCGGCGTTGTCGGCGGCAGCGCTGTTACGGTGGGTCTGCCGTTCCTGGATTGTTTTCTGAACAATAACGGCAACGCGCTGGCGGCCACGGGTGCTGCGCTGCCGGTGTGTTTCGGTCATTGGATCCAGGCGCTGGGCTTCAATCCCGGTATGTGGGTGCCTAAGAAGATCGGCGCCGGCTACGAGAACAACGTCCAGCTCAAACTGTTCGACCCGATCCGCGACAAGATCAACATCTTCAGCGGCATGAAGTACTTCCTCGATGGCCGCCCGCACGAAACTCATACCTCTACCGTGCAGATCGCCACCACCGGTTCGGTGTTCGACAGCGGCCCCATCGGCCCCAGCCTTGACAGTAAGATCGCAGACGTCATCGGCACCCGGACGCGCTTCCGCTCGCTGGAAGTGGCCTACGACGGCTCGCGCCAAAGCTGGAGCCGGCGCAGCGGCACCTCGATCAATCCTTCGGAAGGCTCTCCGGCGGCGCTGTACAAGCGTATCTTCGGACCTGAATTCAAAGACCCCAACGCCGCCGAATTCACGCCGGATCCCCTGGTATTGGCGCGCAAGGGCGTGCTCTCCGCCGTCACCGACCAGCGCACGTCGCTGATGAAGCAGGTGGGCGCCGGCGATAAAGCGCGTCTCGACGAGTTCTTCACCTCGATCCGCGAAATCGAAAACCAGTTGGAACTGCAGTTGCAGAAGCCGTCGCCGATGCTGGCCTGCCACGTGCCCAAGAGCCAGGATGAGGCTAAGCCCGACGCATTGGTCGACGACATGGAAGTCAACAGCAAGATCATGGCTAACCTGCTGGCCTACGCCATGGCGTGCGGTCAAACCCGTGTGTTCAACACCTGGCTCGGCGCGCAGCAGTGGCGCCGCCGCGGCAGCTCGTACACCTGGCACAGCTCGACCCATGAAGAGTCGATCGACCCGGCCCTGGGCTACCAGAAAGTGGTCTACGACTTCATCACGGAAGCCAATGAGATGTTCGTGGACTTCGTTCGCATTCTTGACTCGGTCAAGGAAGGCGACGGCACGCTTTTGGACCGCACCTTGGTGTTGTGGCAGACCGACCACGGCGACGCGCGTACGCACTCGCTGGAAGAAATTCCGATCATGACTGCGGGCAACGCCGGCGGCCGGATGAAGAGCGGCCTCCACGTGTCGGCCCCGGGTGAAGCTTGCACCCGCGTCGGTCTGACGGTGCAGCAGATCATGGGTGTGCCGCTGAACACCTGGGGTACGCGGTCGAACGAAACGACCAAGACCTTCAACGAAATCATGGCCTAGGGAAGGGATGACAATGAATAAAAACCACAAACTTCTCGTCACCGGAGTCGCGATTCTGGCGGCTGCGGTATTCTCCGGCGGGGCTGCGGCGCCGAAGTCCAATGACGCGGAGTTCGCGCCGCTGGCGATGCCGCTGGGCATCACCCTGCAGCCGCTCGGTCTCGCCCAGGGCTATGCGCTCAGCAAGCCGACGGCCACCAAGCTGCCTCGCACTGAAATCGCCTTTGCCGATGCCAAAGGCATGACGCTCTACACCTACGACAAGGACATGCCCGGCAAGTCGGCCTGTGTCGATGAATGCACCAAGACCTGGCTCCCAGCACTCGCCGCCAAGGGCGCCAAGCCCGTAGCGCGCTGGTCGATCATCGCGCGCGCCGACGGCACCCAGCAGTGGGCGTGGCAGAACAAGCCGCTCTATACCTACACCGGCGACATCGACATCGGTTCGGTCTACGGCAACAGCCCGAAGCGTTTCGCGCGCGGACCGCTGATCGGCCTCCGCGGCGCCCAGAGCCGGTCCATCCCCAAGGACGTGCCGCTGCCGGCTGACTGGCATGCGGCGATGATGTATCCGCTTCAGGGTGTCGACCTTCCGAGCGGCATCATGATCCGTGACGTGGAAGACGCCATGGCGCTCGCGCTGATCGACGAGCGCACGGAAAAGACCCTCTATGCCTTCGACGGCGACGCCCTCAAGGCGGAGAAGGCCTGCACCACTAATGCCTGCCGTAACTTGTGGATTCCCTTCACCGCGCCCCGCCTGGCGCAGGGCAAGGGGGATTTCGGCATCGCCCAGCGCGCCGACGGCGTCACTCAGTGGACCTACAAGGGACGGGCGTTGTTCACCAACGCCAACGACCTCGTCTACAACGACGCCAACGGCATGGGCGTGGACAAGATGTACCAGGTGGCGGCCTACGGCCGTTACTACCTCCCCGAAAACGTCACCATCCAGGAAACCCATAAGCTCGGGAAGGTGCTGGCCACGGCGCAAGGCCAGACCCTCTACCGCCGCAACAGCTACATCTATCAATCGGGCGGCGGCCACGGCATGCGCCGCGGCGATACCGTGCGCCCGGCGGTGGGCCGCGACCTGGGCAGCAATCCGCGGTGCGAGTTCGAATGCGAGAAGTGGCACGCCTATCTGGCTCCTGTGGGCGCCCAACCCTCGGGCGACTTCAGC
>CANISR010000108.1 GCA_947470105.1 Fidelibacterota bacterium
GATTGGGTTCGGCCTTGGGAGCCTGACCCGCAACGGCGGTGCGGAGATCGGAGAGGGTTTGAGCTTCTGGAGCCATGAATGCGGTCCTTAAGGCTTGTTCTTGCGGTTACGGCCGGCGAGATCCAGGATTTCCGGAGTCTGCGCTTCGTGCGGGTGGGCCGCACCGGCGTAAATCTTGAGCTTCTTCATCTGCGCGCGGGCGAGAGGGCTGTCCTTGGGCATCATGCGTTCCACGGCGCGCTCGACGACGCGCTCAGGGTACTTGCCCGAAAGGGTGCGCTTCGGCGTGTGTTCCTTGATGCCGCCCGGATAACCGGAGTGCCAGTAGAACACGCGCTGCTCGGCCTTGCGGCCGGTGAGCTTCACTTTTTCGGCGTTGATGATGATGACGTTGTCGCCGGTATCGATATGGGGCGTGAACATGGTCTTGTTCTTGCCGCGTAGAATGCCGACCACAATGGCGGCCATACGGCCGAGAACGATGCCCTCGGCATCGATCAGGATCCACTTTTTGGTCACGTCAGTGGGTTTCGCGGAATAGGTTTTCATAGGTTTTTCCTAGCTGAAGGAGCGCGGAATATAGGGATTTCGGATGCGGGGTCAATGCTTTCTTCGTGCGGTATTATGATACCGCGTTACAAAAACGCAGTGTTTGCAGCGCTTTAGGTGGGCAACTACGCGGGGCGGGGCTCGAACCCCCGCGCGCGAAGCGCGCAAAACCATAAAATCGCGGGTTCGGGCACACCCGCAGGCATTCATATTCAGGGAGAAAGGTGGGGCGAGTGACGGGACTCGAACCCGCGACCCTCGGTACCACAAACCGATGCTCTAACCAACTGAGCTACACCCGCCACCGGAACCGCCTGGGCTATTGGCCACGCGGTCGGCGGTAACTAAACCGTTGGCCGGCTATCGTCAACCGGGAGGCCAACATCGCGCGGACGATTTGCTCAAGAATTGCTCACCCTGGCTCGTTCTTGGGCAACCATCTGAACTTTTCCACAGGCTGTCAGGCCGAAAAGGGCGTCTCGCCTTTCCTCCCGTGCTCTTCGGGAGTTGGCACAAGAATTGAAAGTGTGTTGTCCGTCACGGGGGCGGCCATCCCGCCCGCGCGCCCCGGGATATGCACCGGGATTGGGAGTTCAAGAGCGCCATGAAAAAGATCGAAGCCATCATCAAGCCGTTCAAGCTGGACGAGGTCAAAGAGGCCTTGCATGAGGTGGGCTTGCAGGGCATCACCGTGACCGAGGCCAAGGGCTTCGGTCGGCAAAAGGGCCACACCGAATTGTATCGCGGCGCCGAGTATGTGGTCGATTTTCTCCCCAAGGTGAAAATCGAAGTCGTCATGGACGACGCCATGCTCGACCGCGCCATCGAAGCCATTCAAAAGGCCGCCCACACCGGGCGCATCGGGGACGGAAAAATATTCGTGTATTCGGTCGAAGACGCGATCCGCATCCGCACCGGTGAGCGCGGCGCCGACGCGGTTTAAATTCGAGATCACGACAAGAGAGTAAGAGACACACGCCGGCCATACCGGCCAATTCCATCAAGTAAGAAGCGACAGCCGACCTCAATGACGGCGCACGCTTCGCAGGTATTCACAAGTCGCAAGAACAGGAACAGTGACCATGTCTGACGTCAAAAAAATCCAGGAAATGATGAAAGAAAAGGAAGTCAAATACGTCGACTTCCGTTTCACCAATCCCGCCGGCAAGTGGCAGCACACCGCGCAGTGGATCGACACCGTGGACGAAGAGATGCTGACCGAAGGCATCATGTTCGACGGCTCCTCCATCGCGGGCTGGAAGGACATCTCCGAGTCCGACATGCAGTTGAAGCCGGACCTGTCCACCGCCACCATGGATCCGTTCACGGCGCAGCCCACCCTGATCCTGTTCTGCGACGTCATCGAGCCGGCCACCGGCCAGCCCTACAACCGCGATCCGCGCTCCATCGCCAAGAAGGCGCTCGCTTACATGGACTCGGCTGGCGTGGGTGACACCGCCTACTTCGGCCCGGAAGCCGAATTCTTCATCTTCGACGACGTGCGCTACTCCACCACGCCGAACAACATGTTCTTCAGCTTCAACAGCGAAGAAGGCCCGTACAACGACGGCGCCAAGTTCGACGAAGGCAACCCTGGCCACCGTCCGCGTGCCAAAGGCGGCTACTTCCCGGTCGCCCCGGTCGACCAGTGCCAGGACCTGCGCGCCGAGATGGTGTCGGTCCTCGCCGACATGGGCGTGAACATGGAAAAGCACCACCATGAAGTGGCGCCGTCCCAGCACGAACTCGGCATCAAGTTCGACACCCTGATCAAGACCGCCGACAACATGCAACTCTACAAGTATGTCGTGCACATGGTCGCGCACTCCTACGGCAAGACGGCGACCTTCATGCCGAAGCCGGTCTACCAGGACAACGGCTCGGGCATGCACGTGCACCAGTCGATCTGGAAGAAGGGCAAGAACATGTTCGCGGGCTCCGGCTACGCGGATCTGTCCGAAACCTGCCTGTACTACATCGGCGGCATCATCAAGCACGCGAAGGCCCTGAACGCCTTCACCAACCCGCTCACCAACAGCTACAAGCGTCTGGTGCCGGGCTATGAAGCCCCCGTGCTGCTCGCCTACTCGTCGCGCAACCGGTCGGCCTCTTGCCGCATCCCGCACGTATCGAACCCCAAGGGCAAGCGCGTCGAAGTGCGCTTCCCCGATCCGGGCGCCAACCCCTACCTCGCCTACGCCGCCATGCTCATGGCCGGCCTCGACGGCATCAAGAACAAGATCCATCCCGGCGATCCGATGGACAAGAACCTGTACGAACTGCCGCCGCAGGAACTGGCCAAGGTCCCGACGGTGTGCGGCTCGCTCCGTGAAGCCCTCGAGAACCTCAACGCCGACCGCGCCTTCCTCAAGGCCGGCGACGTGTTCACCGATGACTTCATCGACGGCTGGATCGATCTGAAAATGCCGGAAGTGAAGCGCATCGAAATCACGCCGCACCCGGCTGAATACGAAATGTACTACTCGGTCTGATCCGTCCCGTCAGACCGGATCTATCCGACGCGCCCCGGCGGGAAACCGCCGGGGCGTTTTCTTTTGGCGCCACGGGGCCCTTTTTTGGTCCAGGTCTATGGTCCAGTTTATGATGACGGACTCTCGAACGTTCGCGTCAGAAACACCGCCTCGGAAATAATTTCTGCAAAACAAAACCGCCGCTCTTCATCCAAAGAGCGGCGGTCCAGATCGCGGCCGAGCGGCCAGTGTCGCGTTTTACTCCGCCGCTTTCGGCGTATCCTATTTTTAGATGTTGCCGTTAGACGTCGGGTTCATGCCGGGGCCGCAGATTTGAACGTCGTAACCGGCTGGATCCTTCACGTGAAAGCTGTCTTCGGTGTCCGGGCGCGGGTCAAAGCCACGGCTCTTCAGCGCCGCTTCGACCTTCTTCGTGTCCCAGTTGTCGATGGTGAATGCCAGGTGATCAACTATGGGCTTCTCAACAGGCTGGCGCGAATTACGCACGAGCATGAATGATTGGCCAAACGTCATCTTGCATTGCTTGCCGTTATCACTGTGAGCGCCGGTCGTCATGCCGAGTATGCCGGTATAGAAATCACGTACGGGTGCATAGTCTGTGGTGGAGTAGGAGATATGGTTGAGGAAACGCGCATTCAAGAGCGGCTTGGACGCGGGAGCCGCCGCAGACGCCGGCGCGCCCACCATGCTGGCTGCCACGCCCGTGGCCAAAACTTGCGTAAGGTGGCGCCGCGAGATTTTCCCGCTCTCAAATTGCTGCAGCAGACCGTCGATAATCTTGTCCATGAAGGCACTCCCTTGGAATGAGCGGTGAAAAGCGCAATGTGGCGCAGCGTGATGCGGCCAAACCCCGAATTAGTCCTTCACGCTACCCGCAAAATAGATCATCTCGTCAGCGTTATCGCAATTGCCGAAGCGACCGGTGAGAAACCGCCGGGGCGTTTTCTTTCGGCCGCAGAGCGAGGCTCGGCCGCAGCGTCAGGGCGCCTTCGCGCAGTAGGACTTACCGCTGCAGGTGGTCTGCACGAACATCTCGGCGAGGAGCATCCAGCGGCCGTCGGTCTTTTTCCACTTTGCGAGGTAGATCCCGCCGATCTTGGTCACCTCGCCGTCCTGGGTCCAGCTACCGGTGAAGCGGCCATTCTCACCCGCGTGGCCCCATGCAGTATTAACGGTGATCACCGCCGGCGAGCGCACATAAGAGATATCCGGCCGGCTGGCGAAATTCTGGGCGAACCTGGCGCGCGCCGCATCGCGGCCGCTCGATTGCACATTGGCGGAAGTGACGGAACTATACTCCGGCAGCCACACCGACGCGACCCCGTCGAGGTCGTGCGCGGCTATGGCGCGGTTCGATGCGTCGCGCGCGGCGCGGATCGCCATTTCATCCGCCGACTCTGCGTGCGCGCCGCCGGCGAAGATCGCGGCCACCGCGATCTGTATCAGGATTCCCCGCACGAACGTGATCACCGGCATGAAATCAGTCTCCTGTCTGCAAAAATCCAGGCGGCGGCGCAGGGAGATCACTTCGCGTCGCTTGCGCCGGTCAGGCGATGATCCGCGAAATACCCCGGCGTAATGTCTCCAGGCTTTTCTCCCGGCCCAGCATGGGCCCGGCCTTAAGAATATGAGCCTACAGCCTGCGAGTCGATGCCAGAGCGGGTATTTCGGCCCAGGTCTTTCGCCACAAAATGCACGGAGCGGCTATTTCCGCACCTCTCCCGTGGCCAGCGGCTGCCGCGCGGCGCACTTCACTCTGGCCTAGCCCGTGGGCCATACCTAAGTCGGCGTGGCAGAGAATTATGTGCGGAAAGCCGTGTGGGGAGTAGAGTGAGCGGCCGAATATTTCCGGGGAGGAAATTGTGAAATCCGTTGTCCTGACGCTTGTTCTTCTATTGTCGTCCGCGGCTGCCGCTGCGGATCATCCGCTGACCGGAACGTGGAAACTGGAATATGTCGAGAGTGAGAACATCGCCACGGGCGAACGCAAGAAGACCTGGGGCGAGCATCCCGAGGGCCTGATGACCATCGCCGCCGATGGCCGCTCCTTCACCATCATGGTGCCGCCCGATCCGAAAGCGCCCCTCAATGCCAATGTCTCGACCCATCGGTTGACCGGTGAAGCGCAAACCACCATTCACCGCGAGCTGGCCGCGGCGCCAGGCCCCGACCAGGTGCGCAACTTCAAGATCGAAGGCAGCAAGCTCACCATGTCCACCGTGCCCGCTAAAGGCGCGGACGGACAGGAAACCCGCGCGCTTATCCACTGGGTCCGATTGAGGTAAGCTGCACCCACTGATTTTTCTGCGTCAAACACCCCGGCGAGAAATCGCCGGGGTGTTTGGTCATCCAATAGTCCGCTGTGTACCGTGCGTGGCAGACGATCAGAAAGGCTCCCGATCCCAAAGATGAGTTTGCCGCCCAAACCCCTCGCCCTCTTCCGCGCAGGCAACAGCCTTCTGACCCAGGGCCGCGCCGCGGAAGCGCTGGCGGATTTTGACGCCGCGCTGCAAGCCACCGGCCCGCATGCCGATATCCTCAATAGTCGTGGCATCGCTTTGCGGATCCTCGGCCGTCTCGACGAGGCGGTTCAAGCGTTCGACATGGCGCTCGCCTTGCGCCCGGACAATGCGCTGGTTCATGCCAACCGCGGCGCAGTACTCACGGATCTTGGGCGGCATGCTGAGGCGATCGAAAGCCTGGATATCGCCATTCGCTTGCAGCCTGACAACGCTGCCTCCTGGTCCAACTCCGCCACCGCCTTGCGTGAGGTCGACCGCTTTGAAGACGCCTTGAGCGGATACGCCAAGGCGCTCGCCTTGGTCCCCGCCTATCCCGACGCCTTGATCGGCCGCGGCCTGGCGCTGATGGATTTGAAACGCCTCGATGCGGCCAAAGCTGATTTTGCCCGGGCACTCGCGCTGCAGCCCGATCACCCCAAAGCCCACCTGAATGCGGCTATGTGCGCCTTGCTGGCAGGTGATCTGGCCGATGGATTTGCCGGCTACGAGTGGCGGTGGCGCAACCCGCCCAATTCCACCTGGGTGCGCGACTTCGCACAGCCGCTGTGGCTGGGGCGGGAGGACATCACCGGCAAAACCCTGCTGCTTCATGCCGAGCAGGGGATGGGCGATACGATCCAGTTCTGCCGCTATGCCATGGCCGCGGCAGACCGGGGCGCGCGCGTCATTCTCGAAGTGCAAAGGCCGCTGCAGGCGTTGCTGTCGACTCTAGAAGGCCCCGCGGCGGTGATCGCCCGGGGAGACGCCCTGCCCGCGTTCGACATTCACTGCCCTTTGATGAGTTTGCCGCTGGCGTTCGGAACGGCTCCCGCGCCCATTCCTTACCTCAGCGCTGATCCCGCCCGCGCCGCAGACTGGGCCGGGCGCCTGGGGCCCGGCCCCCGTGTCGGCCTCGCTTGGGGCGGCAACCCGGCCCTCAAGAATGATCGCCATCGGTCCATTCCCCTGCACCGCTTTGCACCCCTGATTGCGGGCGGCATGACTTTCGTGAGCCTGCAAAAGGACCTCCGGCCGGGAGACGGCGCGCTGATCGGCCAGTGGGAAAACTTCGCCCATTTCGGCGATGACTTGCACGATTTCGCCGAGACCGCGGCGCTCATCAACGCCCTGGATGTTGTGGTCGCGGTCGATACCGCCGTGGCGCATCTCGCCGGGGCGATGGGCAAGACGGTCTATATTCTGCTGCCGGATATTGGCGTCGACTGGCGGTGGATGACGGCCCGCGCCGACAGCCCTTGGTATCCCACCGCGCGCCTGTTACGACAACCCACAGCCGGAGATTGGGATAGCGTCATCGCACGCCTTGGCGAGGAACTAGGCCGCGCCTTACAATAGCGCGGTATATACGCCGCACGGAAATTTTCGCGGCGGGATCAGGGGCAGCACTATGTATCGTCCGGCGACATGCGCGGCTCTGCTGCTTTCCGCGGTTTTGCTTTCGTCGAGCACTGCGTTCGCTGTGCCCGACGCGGAAATGGCCGAGTTGTTCGACCCCGCCGTGCTCCGGCGCAATATCTGCAGCGGCGAGCCCGACGCGCGGACCCGCGCCAACTATCTCCAGCTCGCGGCCGCAGCGCCCCCGCCGGCGGCGGCGCCGGTGTCCAACCCCCCGGTGTTGTTCAAAGGGCTCGGCGCGCTCACGTTTCCCATCAGCACCAAAAACCCCGAGGTCCAGGCCTACTTCGACCAAGGTCTGCGCCTGATGTATGCCTTCAACTATGGCGAGGCGATCCTGGCCTTCCGCGCAGCGCAGGAGATCGAGCCTGCCTGCGCCATCTGCTTCTGGGGCGAAGCCATCGCCCTTGGGCCCAACATCAATTTCGAGATGCCGGGTCGCGCCCATCTTCAGGCCCTGATCGCTGTCGCCCGGGCCAACAAGGTCATGGATCAGGCCAGCCCCCGCGAGCGCGCGCTGATGGAGGCCGCCAAAGCGCGCTACTCAGCGGACGCCAAAGCCACCCGGGCCGAGCTCGATAGCGCCTATGCCGACGCCATGGCCAAAGTGCATGGGCAGTTTCCCGACGATGCCGACGTCGCGGCCCTTTTCGCCGAAGCCGTCATGGACGCTACGCGCCCGTGGTGGACTCCAGGAGGCCGCGTGCCAGCAGGCCGCATGGGCGAAGCCGTGGCGGCCCTCGAGGGCGCACTCCACACCAACCCCAATCATGTGGGCGCCATGCATTACTATTTGCATGTCATGGAAGGCACCACCTGGATGCAGGCCGCCGAACCCTATGCCGACAGACTGGGAGCCCTGATGCCGGGCGCCGGCCACATGGTCCACATGCCGTCGCATCTCTACTTTCCCCTCGGACGCTATAAGGACGCGCTGGCGGCGAACATCAAGGCCATCAAGGCCGATGAGGATTATTTCGCGGCCGTGGATTCCTATGATGTGAATTACTTCGCGCTGTACGCCCACAACCTGCATTTCGGTCTGCAATCGGCCGGAATGGCCGGAGACGGCGCGGCGGCATTGGCCCTCTCAGCGAAACTCAGCGGCCTGCTCTCCGACGACCTGTTGCAGGCCAAGCTTGCCCTGCAACGCAACGCCGCGGCGGCAATGTTCGCCCACGTGCGTTTCGATGCGCCGGATGCGCTGCTGGCCATGCCCAAACCCAATGCCGACTTCGTCTTTCTGACCGCGATCTGGCACTACGCCCAGGGCACCGCCTACGTGCTCAAGGGCGACGTTGCGAAGGCCGAGGCGGCGGCCGGCGCCTTAGCCAGCTTCCGGGACAGCCAGGACATCAAGGTGCTGGGGTCCGCCACCCGCAGTATTCCCAAAATTCTTGAAGTCGCGGACTTGGTCCTGCGCGCCCATATTAAAGGTGGCCAAGGCCGCTGGGTGGAGGCGATCCCCCTGCTCACCCAGGCCGCCGGCGTGGAGGACGAACTCGGCTGGGCCGGCGACCCGCCGTGGTGGGACAATCCGGTGCGCCAATCCCTGGGCATCGCTCAGTTGCGGGCGGGCAAGCCGCGCGACGCCATCGATACCTTGCATAAGGCGTTGATCCAGGCGCCCAACGACGGTGTGGCGCTGTTTGCCCTGCGTGAAGCCTCCACGGCCATCGGCGACAGGCCCGCCGCCGGGGCCTACGGCGCCCTGTTCAAGAAAGCATGGTCAGGCGCCAAGCCTCCCAACCTGAATCGCCTGTAAACCGATGAGCCGGTCCAAAGCCCAGTCGCCCTATCTTGCCCTGACGTCGTCCTATGCGGTCGCATTGTCGGTCATCGCGGTCATGTTCATCGGCGCCAATATCCTGTTGGACCGCGCCATTGATGAGCAACGCAAGATCCCCGTCGCGGTGGAACTCACCGGCCGCCAGAGCATGCTCTGCCAGCGCATCACCTGGCTCGCGGACCGCTACACCGATCGCGGTGAACCCCTCGCCCGGCAGCAGTTACAGGCCGCCATCACCGAGATGGCGGTCATCGCCGACGGTTTGCGTACCGGCAATATCGACGCCGACACCACGTTCATCATGCCGCCCGGCGTGGCCAGGGTTTACGCCGAGCAGAATATCAACAACCGCCTGCGGACATTCCTGACCCACGCCCGCGTCATTTCCGCCACCGAGATTGTGCCCGGCGAGAGCGCGCAGGAGCGGGTCATCAACGACAACATGGCGGCGATGATGGCCGAGGCTTACGGCCCGCTGCTGACCGCGCTCAACGCCGTGGGCGCGGAATACACGCGGGAGTCGGACGCCCAGGTCGAACGCCTGCAACGCGCCCAGCGCATCGCCCTCCTGGTGATTTTGTTCACCCTGGCGGCGGAGGGCTTTTTCATCTTTCGCCCGCTGGTGGGCAAAGTCTCGAACTATGTTGACGAGGTTCTGGAGCATTCGCGCCGGGCCAGCGCCGCCCGCCGTACGGCGCAACAGGCGAGCGCCGCCAAGTCGGCCTTCCTGTCCAGCATGAGCCACGAACTGCGCACGCCCATGACCGGAATCATGGGCATCTGCGATCTTCTTACCAGCAGCCCGCAGCCGCCCGAACAGGCCAAGATGACCCGTATGCTGCGCCAGTCGGCGCAGATCCTGCTCGACCTGCTCAATGACATTCTGGACCTCGCGAAGATCGAGGCCGGGCGCATGTCGCTGGAATCCATCGACTTCGATCTCGGCGTGCTGCTCGCGGACGTGCGCAATCTGTTCGACCCGGGCATGGCGGAAAAAGGATTGGCCTTTACGATCGAAGGCGCTTCGGACCAAGGCGAGGTGTTTCGCGGCGATCCCAAGCACATCCGCCAGGTGCTGTGCAATCTGGTGGGCAACGCGCTGAAGTTCACCGAGAGCGGCAGCGTCAAGGTGCGCTATTCCCGCGAGACGGTCGCCGATGGCGTGATCATGCTGAAATTCACCGTCACCGACACCGGCATCGGGATTTCCGAAGAAGGACTGACCCGCCTGTTCCGCAAGTTCGAACAGGAGGAAGCCTCCACCTCACGGCGCTACGGCGGAACCGGCTTGGGGCTGGCGATCTGCAAACAGTTGTCCGAGGCCATGGGCGGCGGGATCGAAGTCAAGAGCTCCAAGGGGCTGGGGTCCACCTTCACCGTGCACATGCGGGTAGCGCCCGGCGATCCCGCCGCCGTCACCGCCGCCGCCGTGGCGACACCGGTGCAGGCGGGCAATGAACTCGGCGGCGCGGTCCTTTCGATCCTGGTCGCCGAGGACAACCTCACCACCCAGTTCATCATCACCCGCATGCTGACCCTGTGGAGCCAAGCCGTCGTGGCGGTCGGTGACGGCAAGAGCGCAGTGCACCGCGCCGCCCAGCAAAAATTCGATATGATCCTCATGGACATGCAGATGCCGGTCATGGACGGCGACGAAGCCACCCGCCGCATCCGTGTGGGGGGCGGTGCATCCGCCGGGGCGCCGATCATCGCACTCACCGCCGACGGCATTGTCGAGCATCACCAGCAGTACCTGGACGCCGGCTGCGACGTGGTCCTGACCAAGCCTATCGTCTGGACCGCCCTCGCCCGTGAGATCGCGTCCCTCGCCGGCCTGGGCGCGGGAGATGCTCCCGCCGGAGCCGCGGGCCCGCCGCCGCGCGACACCCGCCCTGTGGCCTTGAACCTGGAGATGCTCGATAGCCTCCGCGAGGCGCTGTCTCCCAATGACTTCGATGAAATCGTCGAGCGGTTCCTGGTCTCCCTAGGGACTTACAGGACCAGGCTGGACGCCCAGATCGCGGCAGCGGACCTTAGTGAGGCGCGGCGGACCGCCCATACACTGAAAGGTTTGTGCGGACAGCTCGGCGCCGACGAGGTCGCCAGCATCGCTGCCTGGATCGAGGAGGAGTCCACCGACCTTGAGGGTGTACAGGATGCCCTGCCGCGGCTGGACGACAGCATCGTCCGGGCCCGGGCGGCCCTGGCGGATATTGGCGCGGGCTCCCTGGCCTGAGGCCGCGCCCGGGGGCAGTAAAGCCGCCCAAAACCGCCCTTCCCTCCCCGTCGGCGCGCAGGTAACGTCATTGGACCTAACGCCCATGGGAGGGATCAATGACGCTTCGTGCCAACATTTATACGCTTTCACTTGCGGCCATGTTCGGCGCCGTGGTGACCACTTCGGGGCCCGTCCTGGCGCAGGATAAAGGCGGTCTGGACGAGACCGGTCCCTACCAGGCGGTCACGGGGTGGTTCAAACCCGGCATCGACCGTTGGGACCAGCCGGTGATCGCGGTCGCCCTCGACGGCGACAACCGCATCATCATCGGCAATGCCGACCAGAAGAACACACAAGCCAACTCGTTGATGTTCCGCGCCGACGGCACGCCCTACCCGGAGAAGAGCACCACCTCCACCCTGCCCGCCGAGCAAAAGTCCCATGTGCACCAGATCATGGTGCTCGATGCGGACGGCAAGGTGGTCGAGGACTGGAAGCAGTGGGACGACACCATCGCCATTCCCCACAGCATCCACATCAATCCCTACGACAAGGACCGCCCGGTGTGGGTGATCGACCGCGACAATCACCAGATCATCAAGTTCTCCAATGACGGCAGGAAGATCCTGATGAAGCTGGGCGAGAAGGCCGTGTCGGGCACCGACCACGGCCATTTCAATCGCCCGGCCGGCATCGCGTACCTGCCCGACGGCTCGTTCTACGTGGCCGACGGCTACGTCAATTCCCGTGTCATCAAGTTCGACAAGGACGGCAAGTTCCAACTTGAATGGGGCACCAAGGGCACCGGCCCTGGACAGTTCAATCTGGTGCATTCCGTGGCCGTCGACGCCAACCACCGCGTCTACGCCTCGGACCGCAACAACAACCGCGTCCAGGTATTTGACGCCGGCGGCAAGTTCATCGAAGAATGGCCGAATATCGCCAGCGCCCCGCGTCTGGTGGTGACACAGGACAACGCGATCTGGCTCACGTCCTACGACCGGCGCAACAGCCGCTTCGCCAAGTTCGATCTGAACGGCAAGGTCCTGGCGACCTGGGGCGCCACCGGCACCAATCCGGGACAGATGGACAACCCGCATCAGTTCGCCCAGGACTCCAAGGGCAACCTGTTCGTCGCCGACGCCTGGAACAACCGCGTGCAGAAATTCACGCCCAAGCCCGGCGCGGACAAGAGCAAGTTGATGGCGCAGGAATTCGTTTTTAAGAAGTAGCTTCTGATCTAAAGCAAAAAGCCCCGCCGGATTTTCCGGCGGGGCTTTTTCTTTGAGGCTGGGACCCTGCCTACATCTTGAAGCGCACCCCCGCGCGGAACACGCGGCCGAGGATGTCGAACAAGGTCACATTGGTGGCCCGGCCGGCGTAGAGCAGACCGCCGTTAAGCGGGACCACCGGCGGGTCCTTGTCGAAAAGGTTCTGGACGGTCAGAAAGAGCGAGTAGTCGCCGGCGTCGGTCTTCATCTTATATGTCACGTTGGCGTCGAAGTAGGTCGCGCCGGCGATGAAGTTGTTGTCGATCGTCGGATTGTCGGTCGTGGCGGCCGGGCATCCCGACGTGCACTCGATGTAGGACGTGTTGTAGACGCCCGAGCTGACTCCGCGCGCGGTCAACTGGGTCGACAGCGCATCGCCGGTGTAGGCGAGCGCTGCGGTCCACTTCCAGTTCGGCAGGTTGACGCCACCGCTGAGCTGGCCGACCTGATCGGTGGGCTTGTTGACGCCGTTCGAGACGCGGTTCTTCAGGAAGTGCGTCGCGAGA
>CANISR010000109.1 GCA_947470105.1 Fidelibacterota bacterium
CCCTTCACGTCCACGGTGATCTTCTTGGTCAAGTCGCCGTTGGCCACCGCGGTCGTCACTTCGGCGATGTTACGCACCTGGCCGGTGAGGTTGGCGGCCATGGCGTTCACGTTGTCGGTCAAGTCTTTCCACGTGCCGGCGACGCCCTTCACTTTCGCCTGACCTCCCAGCTTGCCTTCGGTACCCACTTCGCGGGCCACGCGGGTCACTTCCGAGGCGAAGGAGCCGAGCTGCCCCACCATGGTGTTCACGACCTTACCGATGCGCAGGAATTCGCCGCGCAGCGGACGGCCTTCGATCTCCAGGTTCATGGTTTGCGACAAGTCGCCTTTGGCCACGGCGCCGATCACGCGGGCCATTTCGGCGGTGGGCTGCACCATGTCGGCGATCAGGGTGTTGGTGGTCTCGATGTTGGTGGCCCAGGAGCCGGCGGTGTTGGGGAGCTTCGCGCGGTGGCCGATCTTGCCGTCCTTACCGACGAAGTCGCCAAGGCGTTCGAATTCCTTTGTCATGCGCTCGCTGATCTCGACCGCATCGTTGAAGGCTTCGGCGATCTCGCCATCAACACCAGACAGCCCCGCGGGCAATCGGACCGAGAAATTTCCTTTGCGGAAGGCGCGCAACGCGGCCAGGAGCTGAGCGTTGTCGAGCTGAGTCGAGACCATGGCTACCTTGTTCATGGAAGTCCCCTTTGTGCGTTCCTTGGAGGGCCGATCTTTTGCGAGCATGGAAAGCTTCTGCGACCTATGCGAATGCGCCCGGCCGGGATGGCGGCGGGCTTTAACCGTGCATCTGTCGGAATACGGAATAGCCGGCCTCGCTGTTTGCGAAGTCCAGCCGAAGTCATCAGGGAAGCAGCTCACCCAACGTCAATTTCCCGGTCCCAACCGATACCCAGAGAGGGAACAAACGGCTGGGGTCCATAATTGTTCCGGGTTTCGGGCCCTAAAAAGTGAAATGGCGACTCGGCTTTTCTCGCGCTCCTGGGATCGCTATTCCTTGGGGACCCGCAGCTATCCATATGCTGCATATAGGGTTTTGTAAGAAAATGTCCCGAAGTGATCGTTGAGGCCGGAACGATCCCAGCCCCTTCCCGTTACTCTGCCACAGCATCCCGGAGACTTAAAATATGGCCCAGCCCAAGCGCGCACCTGCCCGCCCCGCCCTGGCTACGTCGCGGTCGCATTTGGCATTTGTCATCGTCAAAGCGCGGGCTTTCGATGCCGAGGTTCCGGCCAGCGGCACGGAGGACGGCTCGGACATGGTGGATGACCGGGCCGTGGCCATACTGGAAAGCACGCCCGATAACCCGAACGAAGAGGAATTGTCGGCAGCGTTGCGGGACCTCAATGTGGATCAGCTCAATGAAGTGGTCGCTCTGGTCCTGGTGGGCCGCGGTGACTTCTCCGCCGATGAATGGCCTCAGGCCCTGACGGAAGCCGGCGCGGTTGCCGAGCGCCGCGGCGTCACCTATCTGATCGAAACGCCTCTGCTGGGGGATTTGATAGAGGATGGCCTCGACGCCCTCGGCTACAACATCACCGATGAAGAGATGGTGCGGTCATAAATTTTCTGTTGGGGCGCTGACTTAATCTTGCCATGGACCGACCTTAAAACGCCGCAGGCGTGTGCTTGCGCGCGTTTGTTGTTTTTCAGCTTTGCGAGAACGTTTGTAATGCGGCGATCGAGTTGGGGAGTTTTCTGCGCCGCCCTTCTGTGCGGCCACGCTGCTTACGCCGCCGATCCGACCCCGCAGGTGAAGACCACCGCGCCGGTGGCGGCCACCGTCACGAAGTACCGTACGGAAATCACCGGCGCCCCCAGCGGGGAGGTTCTTGACCTCCTCAAGAAAACCTCGCAACTGCTGGTCCTCAAAGACAAGCCGCCCGCGACCATCGCCGCCTTGCGCCGCCGCGTCGCCGACGACGAGCAGTGGTTCCGCGAGGTGCTGGAGTCCCAAGGCTATTACGACGGCAAGCTCGAGAGCACCTTGAAACTGAACGACGGTGTGGTCGCCGTCGAGATCGTCATTACCCCAGGCGAGCGATTCACCGTGGCCGCGCTGGAGCTGCGCATCGACCGGGACGTTCCGGCCTCTCAGGTCCTGCTCAATCAAACCTACCTGCCGCCGCTCAAGGACCTCATCGACAAACCCGCCCGCGCCGACGATGTGATCCAGGCTGAAGATGCGGCCATCGCCATTCTGCGCAATCACGGCTTCCCCTTCGCCATGCGCGGCGACCGGGAAACCGCCGTGGAGCATGAGGCCCACGACATACGCGTCGTATTGCCGGTGAAGCTCGGGCCCCGTGCGGTCTTCGGGGAAACTCACTTCGTGGGTCTTACCAAGATCCGTGAGGGGTATATGGACAGGTCGGTGCCGTGGATCTCCGGCACCCTGTTCGACTTCAGCCGGCTGGAGGAGCTGCGCCGCACTTTTGTCGACGCCGGCCTGTTTGCCTCGGTCAAGGTCGAACCCGCCGATACAAGGGACATGGCCGATGATGCGCCGCTCGATGTGAATGTGGTGGTGGTCGAAGGCGCGCACCGGTCCATTACCCTTGGCGCCACCTACGCCCGCGATGCCGGCTTCGGCGGCTCCATCGGCTGGACCCACCGCAATCTCTTTGGCAACGCGGAGAAGCTGGACCTCAAGCTGGACGGCACACAGCTTGCGCAAACCGGCGGCGCTACCTTCAGCAAGCCCAACTTCCTGAGGCGCAATCAGACCTTGAATCTGACCGCCGGGGTAAAGCATGCAGACACGGAGGCGTTCGAGGGGTGGAGCGGAACCTCCACCGCCGGGCTCGAACGCAAACTCGGCACCGACTGGATCGTGGGGGCCGGCGTCAGCCTCGACGTGTCCGACCTCACGCAAAACGGCATTTCCAACCGGTCCTACCTGGCGGGCCTGCCTGTCACTGTGGTACGCGCGCCGATGATCGCCACCCGGTCCATCACGCAGTATTTCGTCGATCAAACCGATGGCTGGCGCCTGAATGCGAGCGCCACGCCGTATGCGGGGGAGTATCAGGGCGGCACCACGTTCCTGCGCACGGAGGTCGAAGGCGATGTCTACTTCCCGCTGGATTCACGGGAATGGCGGGTGGTGGCGGCGCGCCTCAAGCTCGGCACCATCGTCGGCGCCAGCAGCGGACGCATGCCGCCGGACAAGCGCTTTTATGCCGGCGGCGGCGGCTCCGTGCGCGGATTCGGCTACCAGCGCGTAAGCCCGTTGGACTCCGACGGAACGCCGGTGGGCGGATTGGGCCTTTTGGAATCCAGCCTGGAGATGCGCTTTCGTATAACTGATTCCATCGGTGTCGTGCCGTTCATCGACGTCGGCGGCGTATCGCCCACGGCGCTGCCTGGCAAGGACACCCGCTTCGCGGTGGGGGCCGGCATCGGGGCGCGCTACTACACCGGGTTCGGGCCATTGCGGGTGGACTTCGCGCTACCGGTCAATCCCCGCGGCGGCATCGACAAGGGCTTCCAGTTCTATCTCAGCTTCGGGCAGGCGTTTTGACATGAAAGTCTTGCGCCTCATCGCCGCCGTCCTTGTCGTCTTCGCCGGCAGCGCCGGCGCCCTGGCGCTGACGCTGCCATCAGCCGGCTTGCGCGCCATGGTGACCGCGCGCGTCGCAGCCGCCCTGGGCACGGCGATCAACCAGCAGGTCACTATTGGAAAAATGGAAGGCGACTGGCCCAATCACGTCGTGCTGAGCAACGTCGCGCTGGCCGATGGAGCGGGCCCATGGCTCACCGTCGACCAACTGACTCTGCGCTGGCATGCCTTCGCGCTGGTGCGCGGACAGGTGGATGTCGACGAGGCGCAGGCCGGGGCCGTTCATGTGTACCGCCAGCCCATGCCGACCGGCGCAACGGCATCGGTTCCGACTCTCGGCGGCATCCGGGAGGCACTTGAGAAAGCGCGGGTGGGAGCGCTGACCATTCAAACGCTGCAATTCGATGCGCCGGTGTTCGGGCGTCCGGGGACAGTGGGCGTAACGGGCGCGCTGAAGACGGAAAGCGGCGTCAACACGCTGACTCTCGCCCTTGCGCGCAAGGATGCGCCCGGCAGCGCTGCCTTTACCCTCAAGCTGCCAGCGGGCGCATTCACCCTGGAGAGCCGCGCGGCGATCGCCGGCGTAGCGCTGGAGAGCATGGTCTCCGCCGATCAGGCCACGGGAGCGCTCACCGGGAAAATTCATCTTGCGTGCGGTGAGAACGCGCCTTGCCTGACGGCCCCCGCAGGTAAGCTCGGCGCGGTGACCGTGGACGCGACCATGGCCGGCACTTTGTCCGCCCCCCAGGCCACCGCACAATTCCACCTCGCGGATATGGGCGACAGCACCCGCACTCTGAAGGCTTTCACCGGAACGGTCGTGGTGGCGCCGGGCGCAGGCGGTGAGATCACCGCGCGCGGCGATGGCACTATGGCGGGGTTAAAGGCCGCGCTGCCGGAAGTTGCCGATGCCTTGGCCGATGACGGCGCCTGGTCGTTGAACGGCGACGTGACCGGACAGCGATTCACTGTGCGGTCAGCCGCCTTACGCTCCGGCGACACCGAATTGACGGTGGCCGGTGTTGTGGACGGCCGCGCCTTGAGCGGCGTCAACGGAACACTCACCCTGCGGCGGGTGGGCCGCTTGCTGGGCATGGCCGACACGGCTTCGACCGCACGCTTCGAGCTCGCCTTTGACCGCCTCGCCTTTTCGCCATTGCTGGCGTCCGGGCGCCTCGCCGGGGTGATCGATAACGCACCGGCCGGTATGTCGGTGTCTCCCGCGGCCACGGGCACATTGCGGTTTAATTCCTCAGCCCTCTTCGATAGCCGCCACCTGGCGCTCACCGCCATCAAAGGCACCTTCGGCAAAACCTCCTTCAGCGGCGCTAGCAGTTGGGCCCGCGGCGCGCGCGGGTTGGATCACGGCTCCACCACCTTGACCGCTGATGTCACTGCAGGAGCAGTGCCGGGAATTTCTTCTCCCATCCATCTGGACGGACGGCTGACAGGCGGCCTTGGGGCGCTGTCGGCTGACGTCACCGCCGTCACCGACGGCATTGCCATCGCCGGCGCTCCGGTACGGCAAGCCAAAGCCGCCGTGACCGCGCAGCGCACGCAGGGCCTGTGGCAGGGAGATCTTCGCGTTGACGGACAATGGCGCGATCTTCCGCTCGCGTTCACGACGGCGTTCACACAGGACGATCCCTCAAAATTCACGCTGGCGGCTGTGCATGCGGAAGCCCTTGCCGCCACCCTCGACGGCGCCCTGCGGCTGGACACTGACAGCGGTATCGTGACCGGCGCCCTGGCGGGCAAAGCCGCGGATATGAATCCGCTCATGGCTATGATCGGCGCCCCGGCGAAAGGCGCCGGCGAGGTGGCCGCCGCGTTCACCGCCAATGGCGGTCAGAAGTTGACCCTCAATTTGTCAGCCAATCGTCTGTCCGGACCGACGTTCTCCGCGGAGAGCTTCACGACCCAGGCCATCATCGCCGACGCTTGGCGCAAACCCAAACTCACCTTGCAGGTGAAGGCGACTGACGGCGTCGTTCTCGGGCGCCCCCTCGCACAGGCGACGATTACCGCGGATGGCAGCTTCAGCAATCTCACCGTCGACGTTCAGGCCAAAGGTGCGGGCGTGCGGAAATTCTCCCTCGACGCCGGCGGCACTGTCGCCGTAGCCGGCGATCTTGTCATCGCGATCAATCGCCTTGCCCTTGAGGATGGCGCCATTGCCGCCAAGCTGCTCGGCCCCACCCGGCTGGCATATTCCAACGCCGCGATTTCCCTGGCCCCCACACGCGTCGCTGTAAACGGCGGCACCGCCGCCGGTCAGTTCACCCTGGACCGCGCCGCCAATCGCATCGCCGGCGATGCAGCCGTGTCGGAGGTTGTTCTCGACGAGCAGACCGATCTGCCCGGCGCCACCCGCACCACCATCGATGCAACGATAAAAGTTTCAGGCGCCGCCAATGCTGCCGACGCCGATCTCTCACTGGCGGCCCACTACTCAGCGAAAGAGTCGGGCGGCGTCAACATTTTGGCGAAGATCGGCGCGGCCATACGCTCGGGGCGCGCGGTCATCACCGGCACGGCCTCGGGCCTGTCCGACCAAGACGCCAAGCTCTCGGCCGACATGCCGGCGCGCCTCGACCTCACCGCGCCGCGCATCGCCTTCGACATGAATGCGCCTATGAGCGGCAGCCTCGCCTGGCGCGGCGAAGTCAAACCACTGTGGGATATTCTGGCGCTGGACCAGCATCTGCTTGCTGGTCAGGGCGACGTGAACCTGAGCACAACGGGTACGCTGGAACAGCCGATGATCAAGGGCGGCTTCAAACTCACCAAGGGCCGCTACGAGAATCTGGCCGCCGGCACCGCGCTACAGAATCTTGATGCCGACATTACCGCCGGCGCCGGCGCGTCCATGGCGATCAAGATGTCCGCCACCGACACCGGCAGCGGCCGCGCCACTGCCCAAGGCACCATGACCTGGGACGGCGGCTGGGTGGTGGATGCGACAGGCGACCTGGCCGCGTTTCATATTCTGCGCCGCGACGACGTCACCGCCGCGGTCACCGGCAATGTGACCTACAAAGGGCCCGCCACGGCCGGCACGCTCAGCGGCCGTTTGCAGGTGGTGCGTTCGGAGATGCGCATCGGCGCCAGCTATGTACCGGAGATTCCGCTGCTCCGCGCCAAAACCCTGGGGCAGCCCGTAGTCCCAGGACGGCCGTCCACCGTTCAACTGGATGTCACCCTGGCCATCGACGACGTCCTGCGCATCGAGGGCAAAGGGCTGGAGGCCTACTGGCGCGGCGATTTGCGGGCGCGCGGCAGCCTCGATGCGCCTGATGTCTCGGGCACCCTGACCCTGGCGCGCGGGACTTTCACTTTCCTGGGGCGCTCCTTCGATCTCGATACTGGGTCCGTCACTTTCACTGGCGGCGGCAAGATCGACCCGGAACTGGCGCTGAGCGCCTCGCGCGAGTCCGGAGACGTAACGGCGACGGTGGCGATTACGGGACGCACATCCCAGCCCAGCATCGCGCTATCCTCTGTGCCGGCCCTGCCCCAGGACGAAGTGCTGGCACAGCTCCTGTTCCGTAAAGGCGCCACGCAACTCGGACCGCTGGAATCGCTGCAACTCGCTAGCGCCGCTGCCGACCTGGCCGGCCTGTCCCAAGGCGGCCTATCGGGGATGCTGCGACGGACCTTCGGCCTGGATATCGTCGGCTTTGGCGGCAAGAGCGGTGACGCGGTAGTGCTGGGGCACCAGTTCTCGAGTGCGCTCTATGTGGGGGTCGAGCAGAGTGTGGGCACCACCAACCAGCACCAGATCGTGGTGGAATGGCGCCTCAACCGTTCGCTGGCGGTTCAGTCCACGACGACCCCGCAAACCGGCGCCGACCTCGGGCTGATCTGGCGGAAGAACTATTAGGCGTGCTACGTGCTTAGGCATGCTTAAAAACACCGGAAGCGCACGGGAGGCGGTGGAGGAAGCGCTGCGGCGGGCGGACGCTCCCGCGGCCAGGGCCGTTTTCACGCGCCGCTATGACGTGGACGCGCGCGCCGCCGCCGCGAAGGCCGACGCCTCGCCCGACAGACCGCCCTATTGGGGCGTGCCGATCACCATCAAGGACAATGTGGATGTCGCCGGCGACGTCACCTGCGCTGGGACAAAAGTGCTGGCCTCAGGGCCGCCGGCCGCGCGCAACGCGCCTGTCGTAGACCGGCTGAATCGCGCGGGCTTCATCAATCTGGGCCGCACCAATATGACGGAGTTCGCCTTCTCCGCCATCGGCACCAATCCGCACTATGGTACGCCGCTCAACCCCGCATTCACTGACGCCCACATTGCAGGAGGCTCCTCCTCCGGCGCGGCGGTATCCGTGGCGCTCAGTATCGTGCCCACCACCATCGGCAGCGATACCGGCGGGTCGGTACGCATCCCGGCGGCCCTGTGCGGCATCACCGGCTTCAAGCCCACCTTCGGCGCCATCACCAACGAAGGCGTCTATCCGCTGTCGGCGAGTTTGGATTCCATCGGCGTGCTTGCGCATACCGTCGCCGATTGCGCTGCTGTCTTCGACGTGATCCGCGACCAACCGGGACAAGCGCGCGTTGCGCCGTCACTACGAGGCGTTCGCCTGGCCGTGATCGAGAACTACGTCTGCAATAATCTTGAAGCGCCGGTGGCGCGCGCTTTCGACGCCGCCTGTGCCGCGCTCGCCGCGGCGGGCGCGGAGATCGTTCCCCTGCAGCTTCCGGAGATCGATGAGATTCCCGAACTGCACCGCAACGGCACCATGGTCATGGCTGAAGCCTATACGCAGTTGAAGGACGTGGTGACCGGGCGCGAGGCGGACTGCGATCCGCGTATCGTCACGCGCATTCTCGGTGGCGGCAAGATCACGCCCGCGGCCTATGACGCCATCAAACAACGCCGCGCGGTATTGCAAGCGTCTGTCGCCGAGCGGCTTGGAGCTTTTGACGCCTACCTGATGCCGACGGTGGCGGTGACCGCACCCCTTATCGCCGCGGTGGCCTCGCCTGAGGCCTATCTCGCGGCCAATATCCTGATCCTGCGCAACGCTACGGTGGTGAACTTCCTGGGCGGCTGCGCCATCTCCCTTCCCTGCCATGCGAAGGGAACCGCGCCTGTGGGATTGTCCGTGGCTATGGTCGGCGGCCGGGATGACGCGCTGCTCGGACTCGCCGAGAGCCTCGCGCGCGCGTTGGGCTAGAACGTCGGGAGCAATCCTGGCACCAGCGTCATAATGCCGAGGATGATGAAAATCGCCGCGGCCACGTAGCGCACCCACGACCCCTTCGCCTGTTCCGAAAACATGTGTCCAAGGAACACCGCAGGCACGTCGGCGAGCAGCATCCCGAGGGTGGTGCCGGCCACCACCTGCACCACCGCGGCGAATCGCGCCGCAAGGGCTGCGGTCGCCAACTGGGTTTTGTCGCCCATCTCCGCCAGGAAGAACGTCACCGTGGTGATCCAGAAAATGCCCAGGGTGGTCGCGGCCTCGTCAACCTTGGCGTCGTCGAGGCTGTCGGGAACCAGGGCCCAGATACCCATGCCGATGAACAGCGCGCCCAGCACCCAGCGCAGGATGTCCTGGTCCACGGCCGTCCCCAGCCACGCGCCCAACGCACCGGCAACCGCGTGATTGAACACCGTCGCCACCAGGATGCCGGCGACGATGGGCAGCGGGCGCTTGAACCGGGCCGCCAGCAGCAAAGCCAGCAGTTGGGTCTTATCACCGATCTCGGAGACCGCGACGACGCCGGTGGAAACCAGGAAGGCTTGGAGCGACATATATATAAGCCAGGGCTTGAAGCGGGGCCGTTTAGCTACCAGCTTTGACTCAAATCTCAAATACGCTGCCGGCGCATAGCACCAAGGCTTTGATGCAGGCCACAAATCCGGCGTGCGATTGACTGTTACACCGCCTTACCCCACAAGGTCCCCTTAATGAGTACCGCCCAGCCCCAAATCCGCGAGGCCCGGGTGCCCGCGATCCCGGGGGCGCCGAAGGGCCTGTTTTCGCACCGCAAGTACTGGGCGCACCGTTTTGGGGTGGCGCCGTTCCTGCCCATGAGCCGCGCCGAAATGGACGCTCTGGGGTGGGACGCCTGCGACATTATTCTTGTGACCGGCGACGCCTATGTCGATCACCCGAGTTTCGGCATGGCGATCATCGGCCGCCTGCTGGAAGCCCAGGGCTTTCGCGTCGGCATTATCGCGCAGCCGGACTGGCAGAGCGCCGACGCCTTTGCCGCCCTGGGCCGGCCGACACTGTTCTTCGGCATCACCGGCGGCAACATGGACTCGATGGTGAACCGCTACACCTCGGATCGCCGCCTGCGCCACAACGACAGCTACACACCCGGCGGCGAGGGCGGCAAGCGTCCCGACCGCGCGGTCATCGTCTACGCCCAGCGGTGTCGCGAGGCGTTCAAGGACGTGCCTATTGTCCTCGGCGGCATCGAAAGTTCCCTGCGGCGCATCGCGCACTACGACTACTGGTCGGACAAAGTACGCCGCTCGATCCTGGTGGATGCCAAAGCCGACATTCTTCTGTACGGCAATGCCGAACGCGCGGTGGTCGAAGTGGCGCACCGCATGGCCAAAGGCGCCAAGGCCGCCGACCTCGACGACATCCGCGGCATCGCCCTGGTCAAGACCGCTCTGCCCGAGGGTTGGTCCGAAATCCTCGCTAACGATATTGACGCCAGCGACGAAGGGGCCCGCGCCTCCGCGCCCAACACCGCTGTGCGCCTGCCGGCCTACGAGCAAGTCGAATCAGATCCGGAAACCTATGCCCGTGCGTCGCGCGTGCTGCACCGGGAAAGCAATCCCGGCAATGCGCGCCCCCTGGTGCAACGACACGGCGACCGCGACGTCTGGTTGACCCCACCGCCGATTCCCCTGGCCACGCCGGAAATGGACGGCGTGTACGACCTGCCTTATGCCCGCGCGCCGCATCCTTCCTATGGCGACGCCAAGATCCCGGCCTGGGACATGATCCGCTTTTCCGTCACCATCATGCGCGGCTGTTTCGGCGGCTGCTCCTTCTGCTCCATCACTGAGCATGAAGGGCGCATCATTCAGAATCGCTCGGAAGAATCGATCCTGAAGGAAATTGAAACCGTCCGCGACAAAGTGCCTGGCTTCACCGGCATCATTTCCGACATCGGCGGACCGACCGCCAACATGTACCGCATGGCCTGTAAGGATAAGCAGACCGAAGACTTGTGCCGCAAGCCGTCCTGCGTGTTCCCGGACATCTGCCCCAACCTCAACACCAGCCATGACTCCCTGATCCAGCTTTACAAGAAGGCGCGCGAACTGCCTGGCATCAAGAAAATCATGGTGGCGTCGGGCGTTCGCTACGACCTCGCGGTCAAGAGCCCGGCCTATGTGAAGGAACTGGTGACCCACCACGTCGGCGGCTACTTGAAGATCGCACCCGAGCACACCGAGGCCGGGCCGCTGTCGAAAATGATGAAGCCCGGCATCGGCGCCTACGACCGGTTCAAGCAGTTGTTCGACCAGGCCGCGCGGGACGCGGGCAAAGAATACTTTCTGATTCCGTATTTTATCGCCGCCCATCCCGGCACATCGGACGAGGACATGATGAACCTCGCCCTGTGGCTGAAGAAAAACAAATACCGCGCCGATCAGGTGCAGAACTTCCTACCGTCGCCCATGGCCATCTCCACCGCCATGTATTACTCCGGCGTCAACCCGCTACGCCCGATCCGCCGCGGCATGTCGGAGCGCGTCGGCGCCATCAAAGGCCTCAAGCAGCGACGCCTGCACAAGGCGTTCTTGCGGTATCACGATGCCGAGAACTGGCCGATCCTGCGCGACGCACTGAAGCGCATGGGCCGCGCCGACCTCATCGGCCCCGGCAAGCATCAGCTCATCCCGTCGTGGCAACCGGCGGGAACCGGGGGCACCGGCGGCGAAGGCATGCGGTTCGGCCGTAAACACCGCACCCAGACCTTCACCACAAAAGGTGTCGGATTCGGGCGGCCACCCCGTAAGACCTAATTCTGCTGCTGCCGAAACATGGCCATAGTCGCGCTATAAATTGGCCATAGTTACATGACATTCTCTACGCTCGCGCAGGAATGAACTGGCTTCCGCGTTCCCCTAGAAAAGCACAGCCGCCCAGAACACTTTCGACGGCGCGGCGTTCTACGACCAACGGTGAAACATGAAAACCTTGATGAAAACTTCGACGTTCCTCATGGCCGGCGCAGCGCTCGCAACTCTTGCCGCCTGCGCGCCCACCAGCGGCGTGGGCGTGGCGAGCACGCCGGCGGGTGACTTGCGGGCGAGCATGACCTGGCAATCCACCGGCGGCCGCGCCGGAGTCATGACCGCGCAGCTCAACAACGGCGAGAGCTACAGCGGCCGCTATTTCCAGATTTCCCACGACACCCAGGTTACCGAGCTCGACCCGCTGTGGGTTGGCTGGGGCCGCCCGTCCTTCTGGGGCGGCTGGGGCGGTGGTTGGGGTGGCGGCTGGGGACGTCGTGGCCATTTCGGTATGGGCATGGGCTGGGACTATTGGGGTCCGCAGACCGCCTTCGTCACTACCTATAGCGGACGCGTTGTGGCCAATCTCAAAGGCCCCAACGACACGCACATGCGCTGCACCTTCGATCTGATGAATCCCAGTTACGGCATGCCCGGTGGCGGCCAAGGCACGTGCCAGGTGCCAAGCGGACAAACCGTCGACGCCACCTTCGAACGCACGCCTAGCTAAATACGGATTTGCGGGCCTCGCTTAGGGCCCGTGCGCAAGAGGCGCCCGCCGGCCGAAAGGCCGTCTGATTCAAAAAAAGCGCGCCTTCGCGCGGGGCTGCATCGGTTTCCGTGTCGATAGACGGGAAATCCTGCGGCCCGGGCGCCCGCGCATTTACACCAGAGGCAATTGAATCAAACATGGCCTCTGACTCAATACCGGCAATGGCCTAAACTCGCAGCATGACGTTCAAGCGTTTCCTCGTCAGAGGCCGCCGCCGATGGCGCCGCCGCGGCATGAGTGTGGGACTGCTCTGTTCCCTCGCCGTGCACGTGGCCCTTGCGGCGCTGATACTTTGGCCGGGGTTGAAAGACACGCTGGCGGCGCCCATGCGTACGGCGTTGATCGTCGATCTTGTGGAAGGCCCAACGTCCGGCGC
>CANISR010000110.1 GCA_947470105.1 Fidelibacterota bacterium
AAGATCTGGACTACGTTTCGCCACGCTCGGGACGGGCGGTGTCCCGGGCCGCGGCCGGCCCCTATCTGACTCAGGTGCTGGCGCTGCCGGCGTTCCTGCGTGACGACCAGGCGAGCCTGGCCGCGACCCCGGCGGAAATCGCCCAGGGCCTCAGGCTCACCGGCCACTTTTTTGATATGCATGTCTTCGCGCCTCACGGCCAGAAGGCTCCGGCCGCCCGCCAGCGATTCCTTGAGCGATTTGCGCCCGAGCGGATATAAGGTGCGCTCCTGCTGTTCGACTGGACCCTGTGATGGCTAAAACCCCCGTTGCCCCGAAACCGGAAGACATCCGGGAAACCTCCCTCGATACCGCACTCGGCGAGCGTTACCTCGCCTACGCGCTTTCGACCATCGTTTCGCGGTCTCTGCCCGATGTGCGCGACGGCCTGAAGCCGGTGCACCGCCGGCTGCTCTACGCCATGCGCCAGTTGAAGCTGGACCCTGCCGGCGGCTTCAAGAAATGCGCCCGCGTGGTCGGCGACGTTATCGGTAAATACCATCCCCACGGCGACGCCTCGGTCTATGACGCCCTGGTGCGCCTCGCGCAGGAATTTGCCGTGCGCTATCCGCTTGTGGACGGCCAGGGGAACTTCGGCAACATTGACGGCGATAACCCCGCCGCCATGCGATACACGGAAGCCAAGCTCACGCCCTTCGCCCAGGCCCTCATGGACGGACTGGACGACGACGCTGTCGATTTCCGCGCCACCTACGACGGTGAGGAAAGCGAGCCGGTGGTGATGCCCTCGGCCGTGCCCAACCTGCTGGCCAACGGCTCTTCGGGGATCGCGGTCGGCATGGCCACCAATATCCCGCCCCATAACGTCGGCGAACTCTGCGACGCGCTGCTGCACCTGATCAAAACCCCCAAGGCGCAGATCGCTACCCTGGTGGAAATGGTGCAAGGCCCCGATTTTCCCACCGGCGGCGTGCTGGTGGAAAACCGCGAAACCATCGTCGAGGCCTATCGCACGGGCAGGGGTTCCCTGCGGGTGCGCGCCAAGTGGGCCGAGGAGAAGCTGGAACGTGGCCAGTACCAGATCGTCATCACCCAGATTCCCTATCAGGTGCAGAAGTCGAAGTTGATCGAGCGCATCGCCGGCCTGATGGAAGAAAAGAAGCTGCCGTTCCTGGCGGACATCCGCGATGAGTCCACGGAAGATGTGCGTATCGTGCTGGAGCCCAAGTCCCGCACCGTGGACGCCGAACAGTTGATGGAACAGCTGTTCCGCCAGACCGATCTCGAGACCCGGTTCGGCATCAACATGAACGTGCTGGACGCCAACGGCATGCCCCGGGTCATGGACCTGCGCGACATGCTCCAGGCCTATCTCGACCACCGCCAGGTGGTGCTGCAGCGCCGCGGCAGGAACCGCCTGGCTGAGATCATCCGGCGGCTGGAACTGCTCGAAGGCTACCTGATCGCCTACCTCAACCTCGACGAGGTGATCCGGATCATCCGCACCGAGGACGAGCCCAAGCCGAAACTGATGAAGAAGTTCAGCCTGACGGACAATCAGGCCGAAGCCATCCTCAACATGCGTTTGCGCTCCTTGCGCAAGCTCGAGGAAATGGAAATCAGGACGGAACACAAATCCCTGTCGGCCGAGCGCAAGGACCTCAATGCCCTGCTCAAGGACGAAGGCTTGCAGTGGAAGGCCATCGCCGAGCAGGTCAAGGACGTCAAAAAGCAGTTCGGCGGCAGCACGCCGCTCGGCCGCCGCCGCACGGCCCTGGCCGAAGCGCCCACCGCCGTGACTGTGCCGCTTGAATCCATGATCGAGAAGGAACCCGTGACAGTGGTTCTCTCGGCCAAAGGCTGGATCAGAGCCATGAAGGGCCACCGCGACGACGTACTCAACGGCGGCGATCTCAAGTTCAAGGAAGGCGACAGCTTTCGTGTGGCGTCGAAGGCCATGTCCACGGACAAGGTCCTGCTGGCGGGCTCGGACGGGCGCTTCTATTCCATCGGCATCGACCGGCTGCCCATGGGCCGTGGTCTCGGCGAGCCCATTCGCCTGATGATCGACCTGCCCAACGACGCCGACATCATTCATATGACCGTTTACGCCCGGGAGCAGAAATTCCTGGTGGCCTCCAGCGCCGGCCGCGGCTTCGTGGTCCGGGCCGAAGACGCCTTCGCCCAGACCAAGAACGGCAAGCTGGTGCTCAACTTGTCCGAGGGCGAAAAGGCCGTGGTGTGTACGCCGATCCCCGGGACGTCGGGCCTTGGCAGCGATCTCCTGACCGGCAAGCCCGCGGATTCTGTGGCCATCATCGGCGACAACAAGAAGTTGCTGATCTTCCCGCTAAAGGAAGTCCCCGAAATGTCCCGCGGCCGCGGCGTTATCCTGCAGCGCTACAAGGACGGCGGCACCGCGGACGCCAAAGTGTTTAGGCTCAAAGAGGGCCTCACGTGGCGGTCCGGCGACCGCGAGCGCACCGAGACCGATATCAAGGACTGGGTCGGCGAACGCGCCCA
Organism: Fidelibacterota bacterium; assembly: GCA_947470105.1. Lineage (GTDB taxonomy): Bacteria > Pseudomonadota > Alphaproteobacteria > Rhodospirillales > Rhodospirillaceae > SHVO01. The sequence continues at coordinate 2,524 of CANISR010000110.1, forward strand.
GGCCGGCAGACTGCCGCCCCGGGGCTTCAGCCGCGAAGACCGGCCGTTCTCAGGCTAACAGTCTCTTCGGCCGGCACCTCGTCCGTCCAGACTTTAAAGCTCACCAGCGTGTTGCGGCCGAAGGCGTTGCTGATGGCGACGTCGGTGGCGTCGCGGCCGCGGGCCATGAGGACACGGCCGATGCGCGGCACGTTGTTGCGGGGGTCGAACGTGTGCCATTGGCCATCCAGGTAAGCCTCGAACCAGCCGGCAAAGTCACCTGCGGCCCAGGGTTGGGGTGTGCCGATATCGCTCAGGTATCCCGTGCAGTAGCGGGCGGGCACATTCATGCAGCGACAAAAGGTGACGGCGAGGTGGGCATAGTCCCGGCACACGCCGACCTGCTCGTTGAACGCCTCCCAGGCGGTGCGGGTCGAGCGCGCCTGGTCGTAGTCAAATCTGATGTGATTGTGGACGAAATCGCAGATGCCCTGAACCAGGGCCCAGCCCGCGGGTAACCCGCCGAACAGCTGCCAGGCAGTCTCGGATAAGCGGTCGGTTTCGCAGTAGCGGCTTCCCAGCAGGAAGACCAAGACATCCTGAGGGAGTTCCTGCACCAGGTGCTGCCGTGCATTGGGGACCACGGGGTCGAGGGCGCCGCTGTCTTCCACAATCCCGGTGCTGGTGATCGTGATTTGCCCGGCAGGCGCAACGATCCGGTTGCACCAGTTGCCGAAGGCATCACGGTAGGTGTCGATTGGAACCGGAGGATTGGTGGTGAGGTGATCCGGGACGATGACGTCCGCCGCCCGCGAGTAGTGGACATTGAGCATCAGCATCATGGGCGTCGGTTGCGGGCAGTCGTAGACCAACTCGTAGCCGACACGTAATTCCAAGGGGGCATTCCTTTAAATTGTCCGCGATGATCAGCCGCCGGCGGCGGCTATCTGTAACCCGCGGCGCTCTGCGGTTGGCTGTAGGTGTCGTCGGTCACGCTGACATTGACCTCAAGGCCCATGAAGGCGCCGGAGGGACCCGTGAACGTGCCCCACAGCGGCGGCACGTCGGCGGGGTCCATGGCGACCGCCACCTTGATAAGATTGCGGTTGCCGATGATGCTGTTGGTGGGGTCGAAGTCGATCCACCCGGCCCCAGGGAGATAAACCTGAACCCATGCGTGAGTTGCGCCGCCGCCGATATATTTTTCGGGCCCAATGTCGGGAACGAAAATGTAGCCACTGACAAAGCGCGCCGCCAAACCCAGGGATCGTACGGCTTCCATCAGGAATAGCGCGAAATCCCTGCAGCTTCCGGTTCCCAGTTGCAGGGTTTCGCCCGGGGTCTGGGTGCCGCGCTCAAGGCGCCGGCGATAGGCAAAGGCTTCCCGGGTGGCGAGGGTCATGGCCGTGAGCAGCGTCATGGTCTCAATGGTTTGCCCGTAACTCACGAAACTTTGGGCCCAAGACGTGACGTCGTCGGAGGGGTAGCGCCGCTGCAAGGCACGCCAGAGGTTGGAGCGGTCGTCGTCTGAATATTCGAAAGGAAAGAAGCGGGCCTCGGAGGCCAACTGGTAGTGCGGCCGCTGTGACTCATAATGTTCGAGACTGACCGCGCTTTCGAAGGAAAGCTCGGTTGCCTGGCCGTCGAAAGTCGCGACCGCGAGCGAATTGTCGAAGACATCATGCAACCAGCGCAGAGAGCTTGGTTTTGGGAAGATCGCGAGGTGCGAGCTGGTCAACCGCAGGTCATGGCTCTCCCGCGGCCGGAACATCATCCAATGTTCGCCGAGGCTTACCGGCACGGAATACCGATAAATGGAGACGTGCCGCACTGTCAGAAGTCGCACGCCGGGACCTTGGATGGACCGGCCCCTGAATGGACCGGCCGGTACGTAGCCGGTTGAAATGATTAATGACGGACGCGCCACCGAAATTTGGCGCATACCGCACAAATGCTGGCGGAACCGGATTAGTGGGGCAGTTGTAGCACGATTATGGCGCTATGGCTCGCCAAGATGCCGATAAGGCCGCCGCCGTGCGTTCCGCCCAGGCACGTTGGCCGGCCTCATCGGCAATAAGGTCCTGCCTGATCTCGATCTCGATATGCGGCAGTCCCCGCTGCTCGCCGTGGACCGGGATGGTGTAATCGGTGGCGTCGCTGACGGAGTAGGGTTCGTTGTCGCCCACAACCAAGCCGGGCTCGCGTGACAGAATGTCGCTCAGCGCTTTCGCCAGGCGGGTGTCGCGATTGTAGAGCAGGCCCATATGCCAGGGCCGGGCAATGCCTTTGAACACCGGCGTGAAACTGTGGATGGTCACCAGCGCCGTGGGGATGTTCTGCCGGCGGTCCAGTTCGGTCCGTAAGCGGTTGTGGTAGGGGCGGAAGATCTCGTTGACCCGCAGCGCTCGGTCCGCCGCCGTCAAGGCGCGGTTCCCGGGGATGACGGTGTGCTCGCTGAGTTCCACAATGGACGACGGCACATCCGGCGGCCGGTTGCAGTCGATCACCAGGCGCGAATAGGTCTGCAGGATGGCAAAGGCGTCCAGGCGTTCCGCCAGGAGGCGGGTCACGCCGGCGGCGCCGATATCCCAGGCGATATGGCGCTGCCATTCGTCCGGCGGCACCCCGAGGTCGCCAAGGCAGCGCGGCGCGCGGTTGCCGGCGTGGTCGCAGGTGAGAACGAAGGGAGATGAGCCGCGCTCGCGCAGCACCTGCACGGCAGGGGGCTCGTCATAGGCAAGAAGAGAAGGCGACATGTTTATCCGGACCTGAGGGTGCGCACGGCGTCGTCCTGTTCGAACAGGTAAAGCAGAACGCGTAAGGCTTTGCCGCGTTCGGTCTCAAGCTCCGGGTCGCGGGCGATGATCAGTTTGGCGTCGTCGCGGGCGGCCACGAGAAGTTCGCCGTGGGCGGCGAGGTCGGCGAGCCTGAATTCAGGCAAACCGCTTTGGCGGGTGCCCAGAACTTCGCCGCTGCCGCGGAGACGCAGGTCTTCCTCGGCGATCAGAAAGCCGTCATCGGTGTCGCGCAGGATCGACAATCGGGCCTTGGCTGTGCCGGTGAGGGGCGGGGCGTACATGAGCAGGCAGGTGCCGGCCTTACCGCCGCGGCCGATGCGGCCGCGCAGTTGGTGGAGCTGGGCGAGGCCGAAGCGTTCCGCGTGTTCGATCACCATGATGGTCGCTTCCGGCACATCCACGCCGACCTCGATCACGGTGGTGGCCACCAGGACCTGGGCCGCGCCGGTGGAAAACCGCTCCATGGCCGCGTCTTTCTCTGCGGGCTTCATGCGGCCGTGGATCAACGCCACCTTGTCCTCGCCGACGTTCATTTTGAAGCCCAGGTAACGGTCCTCGGCAGCCGCCAGGTCGATAACCTCGGATTCCTCCACCAGCGGGCAGACCCAATAGACCCGCGCGCCGATCCCAATGGCCCGTTCCACCGCGCCCATGGTTTCGTCCAGGCGTTCCTGGCTTACCAGCCGTGTGTCCACCGGCATGCGTCCAGGGGGCTTTTCATCAAGCTTGGACAGATCCATGTCGCCATAGGCCGTGAGCGCCAGAGTGCGCGGAATGGGCGTAGCGGTCATGACCAGCATGTCCACGCCGCCGCCCTTGGCCGCCAGCTCCAGACGCTGATGGACCCCGAACCGGTGCTGCTCGTCCACCACCGCGAGGCCGAGGTCGTGGAATTCCACATCCTTCTGAATCAGCGCATGGGTGCCGACCACGATCTGCACGCGGCCTTGCGCGATATCCTCGATCAACGGCGCACGGGCCGCACCCTTGACCCGGCTGGTGAGGACTTCGATGCGCACGCCGGCCGCGGCGGCGAACGGGCGCAGGGTTTCGAAATGCTGCTGCGCCAGGATTTCGGTGGGCGCCATGAGGGCGCACTGCGTGCCGGCCTCGATGGCAGCGAGCATGGCCATGAGCGCCACCACGGTTTTGCCGCTGCCCACGTCGCCTTGCAGCAGGCGCAACATGCGGTTCTCCGACGCCATGTCGGCGAAGATCTCCGCCAGCGCGCGGTCCTGGGCGCCGGTCAGTTTATAGGGCAGGGCGGCCGTGGCTTTTTGCCGCAGGGCGCCGTCGCCCGCGATACTGCGGCCCCGGCGCTTACGGGCCTTGGCGCGCACCAGGCCGAGGGTGAGTTGGTTGGCGAGGAGTTCGTCGAACGCGAGGCGCGCGCGCGCCGGGTGCAAGGGATCGAGATCGGCCTCCGACGCCGGCGCATGGGCCGCCCCCAAGGCTGCCCGCCACGCCGGCCAAGCCTGGCGCTTCTGATAGGCCGGATCCAGCCATTCGGCCAGTTCCGGCGCCTTGCCGACGGCGGCGCGCACGGCTTTATCCAACACCTTGGGCGACAGGCCTTCGGTGAGGGGATAGACCGGCTCCACCCGCTTGATATCGTCCAGCTTATCCAGGGTGCCGATGTGATCCGGGTGGGTCATCTGGCGTTTGCCGTCGAACAGCTCGATCTTGCCGCTCACCACGCGCTTCTCGCCTACCGGCAGCATCTGTTCCATGTAGTCGCCGTTGGCGTGAAAGAACACCAACGTCAGCTTGCCGGTGTCATCACCGCAGGTGACCCTGTAGGGCGCGCGGCTGTTTTTGGAGGGCGGGGGCCCATGGGCCAGCACCTCGACGATGAGGGTCGCCACCTTGCCGGGCGGGGCGTCGCCGATCTTCGGACTGAAGCGCCGGTCCACCAGGGCCGAGGGCAAATGCCACAACAAACCGGCGACATTCTCCCCCGCAATACGCGTCACCAGCTTGGCCAGGCGCGGCCCGATCCCAGGCAGCGTTGTGACCTTGGCGAACAGTGGAAAAAGCTCGGCGGGGCGCAAGGAGGCCATAAGAACAGTGCTGACAGGGCGGGCGTGTAATTCTATATACCGTAGCAAATCGGGGGCAGTAAGAACTGCCCCTCCGAATTTGGCTTCGGCTGACGGCAGAACCCGCGCCTGCATGATTTTGCAGCCCCGCGGACGCCCTCGGCCGGGGGACCATTTGCGTGGCAGGACATATGGACGCCCCCTTGGACGATAGACGCAAGCGTATCCTCTACCGGGCCACCCACCGGGGCACCAAGGAAGCCGATTTCGTAGTCGGCGGCTTTTTCACCGCGGCGGCGGCCGGAATTCCCGACGCCAAGCTGGATGAAGCCGACGCCCTGTTGGACGAGGCGGATCTCGACATCATGGACTGGCTCATGGGGCGCTTGCCAACACCCGAGATGTGGAACGGCACCCTCTTCGACGACCTGCTGGCTTACTATCGGGCCCTGGGGACGAAGGTGTGATGGATACCTTCCTGTCCAAGATCGAAGCCCGCACCCTGGCGGGCGTCCCGGAGGGCTTTGACGCCCTGGTGCTGGTGGACCGTGCCCGGGCCGCCTTGCGCGACGGCACCTTGCATGTGGCTCGCGACGAGCTGCGCCTGACCGCACTTGCCGAGGCCGTGGCGTTCTTCGCCCCCGACGTGGAGTGCATCACCCTCCCGGCCTGGGACTGCTTGCCCTATGACCGAGTTTCACCGCAGGCCGACATCGTTGCCCGCCGCATCGACGCGCTGACACGCCTGACCACGCCGCCGGCCGAAGGCAAATGCCGGCTGGTGATCACCACCGTCAGCGCCATCCTGCAGCGGGTGCCCAAGGTCGAGACCTTGCGCAATGCCGCCCTCGACCTGAAGGTCAAAACCCGCCTGGACCGCAAGGCCTTCGACGCCTTCCTCGCCGCCAACGGCTATGTGCGGGCAGAGCAGGTGATGGAGGCCGGAGAGTTCGCCGTGCGCGGCGGGCTCATCGACCTGTTCCCGCCGGGCGCCGAGGAGCCAGTGCGCATCGATCTGTTTGGCGATGATGTGGAAACCATCCGCAGCTTCGATCCCGTCAGCCAGCGGACCACGGGTAACCGAGATGCCGTATCGCTCAAGCCCATGAGCGAGACCGTGCTGACGCCGGAGTCCATCGCTACTTTCCGCACCAAGTACCGTGAGATGTTCGGCGCACCCGGCAAGGATGACGCGCTCTATGAATCCGTTTCCCAGGGCCGCAAGTTCCTGGGCCAGGAACATTGGCTGCCGCTGTTTCACGACGGTCTCGGCACCATCCTGGACTACATGCCCACGTCCAACGTCAGCCTCGATCACGACATCGAGGAGGCGGTCACGGTCAGGCTCGAGACCATTCGCGACTATTACGAAGCGCGGCGCATGGTGGACGCCACCAGTGGCGGCAAGGGTAAGCTGTCGATCGAAGACAGCGGCATCATCTATCACCCGGTCCCGCCGGCGCACATGTACCTGGACAACGCCGATTGGGCCAAAGCGGTGGCGGGCAGGGCGGTCACCGCTTTCCGCTCTTACGGTGCAGCGGATGTTGGCGATGCCGAGGACGCCGGTGGCCGGCTTGGGCGCGATTTTGCCGATGTCCGCGCCCGCCCCAATGAGAACGTGTTCGAAGCCTTCATCGCCCATATCGGGCAGGAGCAGGCCCAGGGGCGCAAGGTCGTCCTGGCCGGCGCCACGGCAGGGTCCAAGGCCCGCCTCGGCGGCGTGCTGCGCGACCACGGCTTCACCGCGGTCGCGAATGTTGAGACCTGGGCTGAGGCATTGGCCGCCGAAAAGTCCATGCTGGTTACGGTGCCGCTGGCGCTGGAGCGCGGTTTTGTCACACCCACACTCGCGCTGGTCACGGAGCAGGACCTTCTCGGCGACAGATTGGTCAGGTCGGCGCGCAAGAAACGCAAGGCCGACGCCTTTATCGCCGACGCTTCCCAAATCTCCGAGGGCGACCTGATCGTCCACGTTGAGCACGGCATCGGCCGCTATGAGGGGTTGGAAACCCTGACCGTCGGCGGCGCGGCGCATGATTGCTTGCGGATCACCTATTCGGGCAACGACCGGCTTTATGTGCCGGTGGAAAATATCGACGTGCTGTCGCGCTTCGGCTCGGAGCAGTCGGGTGTGCAACTCGACAAGCTCGGGGGCGCGGCCTGGCAGGCGCGCAAGTCCAGGCTCAAGCAGCGTATCCGCGAGATGGCGGAGGAATTGATCCGCATCGCTGCCGCACGCCAGGTGAAACAGGCGCCCCAGGTCGGCCCGCCCGAAGGCGTATTCGACGAATTCTGCGCCCGGTTCCCCTACGCCGAAACCGACGACCAACTCCGCGCCATCAACGATACCCTGGACGACCTTACCAAGGGCCTGCCGATGGATCGTCTGGTCTGCGGCGACGTAGGTTTCGGCAAGACCGAAGTGGCGTTGCGCACTGCCTTCGCCGCCGCCATGAGTGGCATGCAGGTGGCGGTGGTGGTGCCGACCACTCTGCTGGCGCGCCAGCACTTCCGGAATTTCAGCGAACGGTTCAGGGGCTTTCCGCTGCGGGTCGGGCAGCTTTCGCGCCTGGTCACGGCCAAGGATGCCGCGGCGACAAAAGAAGGCCTCGCCGACGGCACGGTGGATGTGATCGTCGGCACCCACGCGGTGCTGGCCAAGGGCATCAGGTTCAAGAACCTGGGCCTGCTCATCGTCGACGAGGAGCAGCACTTCGGCGTGGTGCATAAGGAACGGCTCAAGCAGATCCGCGCCGAGATCCACGTGCTGACGCTCACCGCCACGCCGATCCCGCGCACCTTGCAGATGGCGCTCACCGGCGTCCGCGAGATGAGCCTCATTGCGACGCCGCCCGTCGATAGGTTGGCGGTGCGCACCTTCGTGCTGCCATTCGACCCTGTGGTGATCCGAGAGGCCATCTTGCGCGAACGGTTCCGGGGCGGGCAGACCTTCTATGTGTGTCCGCGCGTGGCCGATATCGACGGCATTGCCGAGCGCCTGACGAAGCTAGTCCCTGAGATCAAATACGCAGTCGCCCACGGCCAGATGAGCCCCACGGCGCTGGAAGACGTGATGACTGAGTTCGGCGATGGCAAGTTCGATGTGCTGCTGTCGACCAACATCATCGAGTCCGGCCTCGACATGCCCAAGGTCAACACCATCATCATCCACCGGGCCGATATGTTCGGCCTGTCGCAGCTCTATCAGTTGCGCGGCCGCGTGGGGCGCTCCAAGACCCGCGGCTACGCCTACCTGACCTTGCCGCCGGACCGTAAGCCCACGGTCACCGCCCAGAAGCGCCTGGACGTCATGCAGACCCTGGACAGCCTGGGCGCCGGGTTCTCGCTGGCCAGCCACGACCTCGATATCCGCGGCGCCGGCAACCTCCTGGGCGACGAGCAGTCCGGGCACATCAAGGAAGTGGGTGTGGAGCTCTACCAGCACCTGCTGGAGGAAGCCGTGGCTGCCGCCCGCGCCGGGGAATTGGACAAGCCGGATGAAGCGCCGGCCGATACCTGGTCGCCCACGATCAACACCGGCGCACCGGTGCTGATCCCCGAGAGCTATGTCGCCGACCTTGGCATCCGCCTGTCGCTGTACCGGCGTATCGGCGACCTCGCCACCCGACCGGAAATCGACGCCTTCGCGGCCGAGCTCATCGACCGCTTCGGGCCGCTGCCGCCGGAGTCAGAGAACCTGCTCGATGTGGTCAACATCAAGGTGCTGTGCCGCAGGGCCAATGTGGAGAAGGTGGACGCCGGCCCCAAGGGCGCCCTGGTGTCCTTGCGCAACAATACGTTCCCCAACCCCGCGGGCTTGGTGGACTTCATCGGCAAGCAGGCGGGAACGGTGAAATTGCGGCCGGACCACAAATTGGTGTTCACCAGGCCATGGGAGACGCCGAATATGCGCGTGAAGGGGCTTCAGGCTCTATTGAGCCAGTTGGCGACGATGGCCGACGGGGTGAAGTAGCCTAAGCCGTCGCGAGACGTGCGGCGATGGGCGCGGCTTTTGCGGGTGGCTTGGCGGACTTGCGCGGCGCTTCCTTGACGGTCTCGGCAAGTTCCTTTTCCACGAAACGCATGGCGATGCGCACACGGTCGCGGTCTTCTACAGCATCAAACTCGACGCGGAAGAAGCGCACGGGGGGGACCACCGTGGGGTCAGCCGCATCCAGCGAAATTCGGAAGCCGGCACGGCAGGAGCGCCTGCAGACGGCGTCGAACTTGTCGGCCGAGAGGTTGGTCTGGAAAATGTGGTCGTTTAAAACGCGGTCGTTGATGTCTGACATCGCACCCTTCCGGAGACTCGGCCCCAATGGACGGAAAGGATTCCATCTGGGGGTTACCGAAGAGTTAATGACGGGTGCGGCGAAACCAAGTTGTTTGTCCAAATAAGACAAAAAATCAGCACGTTACACACTAGAGTTGAGTGTTTCGATGACTCCGCGCGCAGCGCGCTAGCCCAGGCTCTACACGGTGAATCTTCACCCTATGCTTTGCATCGGCGGGCGGTCGGCTTCCTGGGCTACGGCCATGTCGAGCATGCGCACCAGGATCTCCGGCTCCTGGGCCCCAGCGATGGCGCGGCCATCGTTGAAGATGTAGCAGGGCACGCCGGTGATCCCGAGGCGGTGCATACGGGCGTTCTCGGTGTAAACCGCGTTCAGGTCGTTGTCCCCGGACAGGTGGGCGTGGGCTATGGCGCGTTCGATGCCCAGTTCCTCGGCCAGCCGGATCAAGACCTCCACATTGCCCGTATCCAGTCCGCGCTCGAAATAAGCCGTGAACAGGACTTCGACCGCTTCGTGCTGGCGGCCCAAGGTATGGGCGAGCCGGACCAGGCGGTGGGAATTGGCGGAGTTGGGCGTACGCTTGATCTTATCAAGGGCGAAATTGATGCCTTCGCCGCGGCCGGTATAGGCCAGGGCTTCGGCGATCCGCTCGAATTGGTGGCTGCCGCCGAATTTGCGTTCGAGGTACTCACGGCGGTCGACGCCGCCCGCCGGTAAGTCAGGGTTGAGCAGGAAGGAGCGGTAGCGTACTTCCGGCTTCAGATTGGGCCGTAGCTTGAGGGCGCGGTCGAACCGGCGCTTGCCCACGAAACACCAGGGACAGACCGTGTCGAAAACGATGTCGATGCGCATCCGGTCCTCCCTATGCTTCGGCTCGCCTGGCTGCTCGCCCGCCCCAGATTAATCGTCGGGACGCCGCCACAAAAGCACCGATAGCCCGTTATCGCAACGAGCAATCCGCCGCCCTTGGTTCAACTCTCTTTTATGGGAGTGGGGTGGCTAACAGGCCGGGTCACGTGACCTGACCGATTTTCTGCACCAGTCG
>CANISR010000111.1 GCA_947470105.1 Fidelibacterota bacterium
AAGCCCGCCTCATGAGCCAGGCGCTGCGCAAGCTCACCGCGTCGGTGTCCAAGTCCAACACCATGATCATCTTCATCAATCAAATCCGCATGAAAATCGGTGTGATGTTCGGCAATCCCGAAACCACCACCGGCGGCAATGCGCTCAAGTTCTACGCCTCCGTGCGCCTCGACATCCGTCGCATCGGGCAAATCAAGGACAAGGAAGAAGTCGTCGGCAACCAGACCCGCGTCAAAGTGGTGAAGAACAAAGTCGCCCCCCCGTTCAAGGTGGTAGAGTTCGACATCATGTACGGCGAAGGCGTCTCCAAGCTTGGCGAACTCCTCGATCTCGGCCAAAAGGCCGGCATCGTCGAGAAGTCCGGCTCCTGGTTCTCCTACAACTCCGAACGCATCGGCCAGGGCCGCGAGAACGCCAAAACCTTCCTGCGCGAACATCCCGAGATGGCGCGCGAGATCGAGAACCAGATTCGCGTCAACGCCGGCCTGCTCGCCACCGCCATGACCGTGGCGCCCGAAGCGGGTGAGGAAGAAGACGACGACTAGCCCCTGACCCCCAGGCCGCTCGGCAGCCGAAAAGATTTCCCGTCGTCCCCTGACCAAAACCCGACGGTGGCCCGCGTTCCCATGAACGCGGGCCTCTTTTTTTGTGCGCGGCGGTGGGGAATTAAATGTACCAGGTACAATTAGCCGCCCGGGCGGAGGCCGTTTGAGCGCCTAAGCCTGTCCAATTGTACCTGGTACAATTAATTCCGGGGCCTAGGAGCAGGGGAAAGTGCCCCCTAAGCCTCTGAAAATAGCCCCTTTGTGACCTCTTGAATGGTCCACCTTCCTGGACTCGGCGCGGCTCGCCGGGGTAAAAAGCCCGCCCTATATTGAATGAGTCAAAAGCAGGCAGATTCCTGCCGGGCACCCATCAGACCGGAAGCACGACCTATGGCCACCACCAACGAAATCCGCAGTGCATTCCTCGGCTACTTCGCCAAGAACGGCCACGAGGTCGTGGCGTCCAGCCCGCTGGTGCCCCGTAACGACCCGACCTTGATGTTCACCAATGCTGGCATGGTGCAGTTCAAGAACGTCTTCACCGGCGTCGAGAACCGCCCCTATGTACGCGCCGCCACCTCGCAGAAGTGCGTCCGCGCCGGCGGCAAACACAACGACCTGGACAACGTCGGCTATACGGCCCGCCACCACACCTTCTTCGAGATGCTGGGCAACTTCTCCTTCGGCGACTACTTCAAGGAAGGCGCCATCAACTTCGCCTGGGAACTGATTACCAAGGACTTCGCCATCGACAAGAAGCGCCTGATGGTGACGGTGCATTCCTCCGACGAGGAAGCCGCCAAGCTGTGGGCCAAGATCGCGGGGCTGCCGGAATCGAAGATCATCCGTATCCCGACCTCGGACAACTTCTGGTCCATGGGCGATACCGGTCCATGCGGCCCGTGCACCGAAATCTTCTATGACCACGGCGAGCACATTCCGGGCGGGCCTCCCGGTTCGCCCGACGCCGACGGCGACCGCTTCATCGAGATCTGGAACAACGTGTTCATGCAGTATGAGCAGGTGACGCCCACCGAGCGCATCAACCTGCCCAAGCCCTCGGTCGACACCGGCATGGGCCTCGAGCGTGTCACTGCGCTGCTCCAGGGCAAACACGACAACTACGACATCGATCTGTTCCAGTCGCTGATCGCCGCCATCGCCGCGGCGGCGGGTACCGATCCCACCGGACCGCAAAAAGCGTCGCACCGGGTGATCGCCGACCACCTGCGCGCTTCGGGCTTCCTCATCGCCGACGGCGTACTGCCGTCCAACGAAGGCCGGGGCTATGTGCTGCGCCGGATCATGCGCCGCGCCATGCGTCACGCCCACATGATGGGCTGCGTCGAACCGCTGATGCACCGCCTCGTGCCGGCGCTGCTGGCCCAAATGGCAGGACAGTATCCGGAACTCGAGCGCGCCCGCGCGCTCATCACCGAAACGCTGCTGCTGGAAGAAACCCGCTTCAAGTCCATGCTCGACCGCGGGCTGAAACTCCTCGACGAGGAAACCCGGGGCCTCGGCGACGGCGGCCGGTTCTCCGGCGATGTGGCCTTCAAACTCTATGACACCTATGGCTTCCCGCTCGACCTGACCCAGGACGCGCTCCGCCAGCGCAATATCACCGTCGACACCGAGAGCTTCAACGCCGCCATGGCGCGCCAGCGCGCCGAGGCCCGCAAGGCCTGGTCAGGTTCGGGCGATGCTGCGACCGAAAAGGTCTGGTTCGACCTGCGCGAACAGGTCGGCGCCAGTGACTTCCTGGGCTATGCCACCGAGACAGCGGAGGGCCGCGTGGTGGCCCTCGTTGTGGGCGGCGCGGCCGTGCCGGAAGCCGGCGAAGGCGCCAAGGTTGCCCTCATCGCCAACCAGACTCCGTTCTATGCCGAATCTGGCGGCCAGGTGGGCGACCATGGCACCATCACAATTGCCGGCGGTAAGGCGGTGGTCACGGTCAGCGATACCGCCAAGAAGCTCGACGACATGCACGTTCACATGGGCGTCGTGACCAAGGGCACCGTAAAGGTCGGCGACGAAGCCACCTTTACCGTCGACGGCGGCCGCCGCTCGGCCGTGCGCGGCCATCACTCCGCGACGCACCTGCTGCACGCGGCGCTGCACCGTGTGGTCGGCGCTCACGTTACCCAGAAGGGCTCCATGGTCGCTTCCGACCGTCTGCGTTTCGATATCAGCCATCCGAAGCCGCTGTCACCGGCCGAAATCCGCGCCGTTGAAGACCAGGTAAACGCCGAAGTGCGGGCCAATGAAGCCGTCACCACGCGCCTGATGGCGCCGGAACAGGCCGTCGAGGCGGGAGCCATGGCCCTGTTCGGCGAAAAATACGGCGACGAGGTGCGCGTGGTCGCCATGGGCTCCCAAGCCGATGGCCAGACCCGCGCGTTCTCGGTCGAACTCTGCGGCGGCACCCATGTGCGCCGCACCGGCGACATCGGCCTGTTCAAGATCGTCGGCGAATCCGCGGTGGGGGCCGGCGTGCGCCGTATCGAGGCGGTCACGGGTGCTGCCGCCGAAGCCTATGTCCTGGACGAAGAGAAGACCCTGCGCGAGGCTGCCGCGACACTCAAGGTTGCGCCGGGCGAATTGCCGGCGCGCATCGCGGCCCTGGTGGAAGACCGCCGCAAGCTCGAGCGCGAGCTCACCGAACTGCGCAAGAAGCTGGTGGCCGGCGGTGGCGGCGGCGCGGCCCAAGGCGGCCCTGCCACCAAGACCATCGCTGGAATCGCCTTCAGCGGCCGGGTTCTGGAAGACGTTCCGGCCAAGGACCTCAAAGGCATGGCGGACGCCATCAAGAAGCAGCTCGGCTCCGGCGTTACCGCGCTCATCACCGTGGCCGACGGCAAAGCCTCGTTGGTGGTTGCCGTGACCGATGACCTTATTGCGCGGGTGAGCGCCGTCGATCTGGTGAAGGTGGGCTCCGAGGCCCTGGGCGGGAAGGGCGGCGGTGGCCGACCGGATATGGCACAGGCCGGCGGGCCCGATGGCGGCAAAGCGCAGGAAGCCCTGGCGGCTATCGAAAATCAGCTCGCAACCGCGGCGGCCTAGTCCAGATTCATTCCAAGAAACTAAAAAATACCTAGCCCGAACAATAACTTGATCGGGCTACGACTTTTTGTGTGCACTGCAATATTTTCGTTGACTCCAGGGCCTCCCGAACCTATCTTGTGTGCATTGCAGCATCACTCGCTGCAGCCGCGTTTAGATAAGTTGGCTTGAGTTAATACAGTTGGATTTCGGCCGCGTTGGTCTCGTATCGGCCGAGTTGAGGGCAAGTCAACACCAACTAGCGATCACACACACTCACTCGAAGACCACAACAAGGAATAAAAAATGACCGTTTCTTTCACCGATATCTCCGCCTTCAGCCAGGAAAGCATCGACAGCCTGGTTCGCGTGAACACTGCCGCCACCAAGGGCTTCGAAACCCTGGCGAAGCACTTCGTCGAACTGACCACCAAGTCGTTCGAAGACGCCGTTGCCGCCAGCAAGAAGATCGCCGCCGTGAAGTCGCCGACCGAATTCATGCAGGTCCAGACCAAGCTGTTCCAGGACTCGTTCGAAACCATGGTTGATGAAACCAAGAAGGTCTCGGAACTCACCACGACCATCTTCAAGGACGTTTCTGCGCCCCTCGCCGCGCAGTTCAAGACCGCAGCGCCGAAAGCCGCGGCTGCCATGAAAAAGGCCGCCTAATCCCTCCCCTTCTTGACTAGGCAGGCTTCTAGAAAAGCCCAGTGGGTCCTCCCCCCGCTGGGCTTTTCGCCTTTTAAGCGGGTATTTAGTCGCATTCCAATCGCTGCCGCTCTAGCCTCGCGCCAACAGTCTTAGCGGAGCTTGTGATGCGTTTTTCCGGTACCACCAGCTACATCGCCACAGAGGACCTCATGGTCGCGGTCAATGCCGCCGTGACCTTGGAGCGGCCCTTGCTGATCAAGGGCGAGCCCGGCACCGGCAAGACCGTGCTGGCCCATGAGATCGCCGCGGCCCTGAACCTGCCGCTCCTCACATGGCACATCAAGTCCACCACCAAGGCCCAGCACGGCCTTTACGAATACGACGCGGTGTCGCGCCTGCGTGACTCCCAATTGGGCGACGCCAAGGTCAAAGACATCGGCAACTACATCAAGCCCGGCCGCGTCTGGCAGGCGTTTGAATCCGAGCCCGGCCGGTCGGTGTTGCTGATCGACGAGATCGACAAGGCGGATATCGAATTCCCGAACGACCTGCTGCTGGAACTCGACCGCATGGAGTTCCATGTCTACGAGACCGGCGAGACCGTCCGCGCCAAGAACCGCCCGGTCGTCGTGATTACGTCCAACAATGAGAAAGAGCTGCCCGACGCCTTCCTGCGCCGTTGCTTCTTTCACTACATCCGCTTTCCCGACCGCGAAACCATGGAGCGCATCGTCGCGGTGCATTTCCCCGATGTGCAGAAGCGTCTGGTGAACGAAGCGCTGACCGTATTCTTCGAATTGCGCGAAGTGCCGGGCCTGAAGAAGCGCCCGTCCACGTCAGAACTTCTGGACTGGATCAAGCTGCTCATGGCCGACAAGATCCCGCCCGAGGCCTTGAAGTCCAAGGACCTCAAGGCCGTGATCCCGCCGCTGCACGGCGCGCTGCTCAAGAACGAGCACGATGTGCACATGCTGGAGCGGCTGGCCTTCCTCGCCCGCCGCGAAAGCCGGTGACCAGCACATGTTCTTCAATCTCCTCGACGGATTGAAGAAGGCCGGCCTGCCGGTCTCCACCACCGAATACCTCGCGCTCATCGAGGCTGTGGAAAAGGGGGTGGCCCAGGGCCGCGTCGACGATTTCTACTATCTGGCCCGCGCGCTGCTGGTGAAGGACGAGCGCAACCTCGACCGCTTCGACCGGGTGTTCGGCCAGGTGTTTAAAGGGATCGAGGGATCGGCCGCGGTCGAAGGCATCATGGCGGAGATCCCGGCGGAATGGCTGAAGGCCCTCTCCCAGCTCGTGCTGTCCGATGAGGACAAGGCCAAGGTCGAAGCCCTGGGCGGCTGGGACAAACTGATGGAGACCCTGAAGAAGCGCCTCGAGGAACAGAAGGGTAAGCATCAAGGCGGATCCAAATGGATCGGCACCGGCGGCACGTCGCCGTTCGGCGCTTACGGCTATAATCCCGAAGGTGTCCGCATCGGCCAGCATGAGAGCCGCCACCGCCGCGCGGTCAAGGTGTGGGACAAGCGCGAGTTCGCCAACCTCGACGACACACTCGAACTAGGCACCCGCAACATCAAGCTGGCCCTGCGCCGCCTGCGGCGCTTCGCCCGGGAAGGGGCCGCCACCGAACTCGACATCGACACAACCATCCGCTCCACAGCCCATCACGGTGGCCTTCTGGACCTGCACATGGTCCCGGAGCGCCACAACGCCGTGAAGGTATTGCTGCTGCTCGATGCCGGGGGCTCCATGGACGACCATGTGAAGGTCTGCGCCGAGCTGTTCTCCGCCTGCCGCACGGAGTTCAAACACCTCGAGACGTTTTATTTCCACAACTGCATCTATGAGACGGTCTGGCGCGACAACCGCCGCCGTCACGCCGAGCGCATCTCCACCACCCAGCTCATCAATACCTACGCCCGGGACTACAAACTGATCTTTGTCGGCGATGCCTCCATGAGCCCCTACGAAATCGCCTACCCCGGCGGCGCGGTGGAGCATTGGAACGAAGAGTCCGGCCAAGCGTGGCTCCGGCGTGTGTTGGCCGCCTGGCCGCGGGCGGTGTGGCTGAACCCCATCGCCCAGCCGCAGTGGGCCTATACCCACTCCATCAGCATGGTCGCGGAGATCATGGAGAAGCGCATGTACCCGCTCACGCTGGCGGGCCTGGACCAGGCCATCGCTGAACTCAGCCACTAGAGCCCACGGCTCTCCACACGATGTAGGTTGCGGTGGCAAAGATATAGACCGCGAAGATGCGGGTGAGGGCGCCCTTGCGGCCCGCGAGGATGGTGCACAGCCGCTGGCCGACGATCCCGCCGACAAAGCCGCCGGCCACGAACAGCCCGGCGATTCGCCAGTCCACCATGCCTGAAAAGGCGTAACTGGCGGCCGTGGCGGCGCCAAAGGCAGTGATCGCCACCAGGGACGAACCAATGGCATTGAGCATGAGAATATTGGTGGCGCTGATCAGGCCCGGAACGATCAGGAACCCGCCGCCGATGCCGAAAAAGCCCGAAGCGGCACCGACGGCAAAGCCGGTGGGCAGCAGCCGGGCCGCCATGCGCGGCGTGACGTGGACGTCGGTGCACCCGGCGTCAGGCTTGCGTGACAGCATCGAGACGCCGACGCCGTACATGGCCACGGCAAAGGCCAGCAGCAGCGTCTTCCCGTTCATGGCCTTGCCGAACCCGGCGCCGATAAGCGCACCGACGCTGCCGCTCAGCGCAAAAGGGATGGCGCAGGACCATTTGACGGTGCCGTTGCGGGCGTGGAGCAGGAGATTGATGAGGGCGCTGAGGGAGACCGCAACCGCGCTGGTGCCGATGGCCACATGGGGGTCTTCGACGCCGACCAGGTAAAGCAGCAGTGGGACCGCGAGAATCGAGCCGCCGCCGCCCAGGAGGCCCAGGACCAGGCCAACCAGTCCACCGGATGCGACCGCGAGTACGTCGGGCAGCATGGCTTTACCTCGGCCGGAGGGAGGGCTGACCTCCCGGAGTGCATGCAGAGGATGTCCCGAAGGGGCGGCGGCGTAAAGGCGTGTTCCATCTTTTTAAGGGGGCACCTTTTCAAGCACGCGTGGTCAAGCTATACCGCTGACATATCCCGCCGTCATGGCGGGCATTGTTTTTTGGTAGTCAGACCTCATGTCGGTTACGCCTGAGCACTACGCTGAGATGTTCCGCCGCTTCCAGGCGCCGATCTCCAAAGTCTACGACTGCGGCAAAAAATGCGCGCCGCTCAACGGCGGCCAACCGGTGTGCTGCGACTCAGGGCACGCCATCCCCATTGTCGAGCACAGCGAATACAAGCTGCTCTCCTCGCGCACCGACATGTGGCACAAGTTCGTGCCCAAGACCAAAGGCGAGGCCAACGAGATCGCGGACCTCAAGGGCTCCGACTGCCGCGCGGTCGAGTGCAACGGCGCGGCGCATTGTGAGAGAGACAACCGCTCGCTGGCCTGCCGCTCGTTCCCGTTCTTCCCGTATTTCAACGCCGAGAAGGAACTGGTGGGCCTGTCCTACTATTGGACCTTCGAGGGCCTGTGCTGGGTGATTTCCAACATCACCATCGTCGAGAAGCCGTTCATCCGGCAGTTCCTCGACATCCACGAATATCTGTTCAAGGCCGACGACAACTGGCGTCAGACCTATATCGAACAGTCGTCCGCCATGCGTGGGGTCTATTCGCGCAAGAACGAGCGCTTCCCGGTGGTGACGCGGGAAGGGACCTATCACTGGGTCCTGCCCAAATCCGGCGGCAAAATGGTCCACGCCACCAAGGCGGAACTGGCCAAGCTCAAGAAGAAGTGGAATCCGAAAGAAGCGGCGGCTTAGGCGCCATCGCTTCCGTTGTCATTGCCCGGCCCGGCGGCGGAAGGCCGCCATCTAAAAATGCGCCCCTCCGGCGCGCCCGGGTAATCCATGGTTCAACTACTCTGCGTTTTTTGAGCGATGGATCGCTCCGGTCAGGCCGGGCGACGGCAGCAGCGTCTAAAACTACGCCTCTAAAAACTTCCCATCCGCGTTGAGCGTGTAGAGCGTCGCCGTTCCCAGGTCGAAGTACCAGCCGTGCAGGGTGAGTTTGCCGGCGTCGACGGCGTCCTTCACCCACGGGAAGGTGAGCAGGTTCTCGAGCGACACCTTCACCGCTTCATGTTCACATAACGTCTGAGCTTCGGCCGGCGGCAGGTTGGCAGCCACCGCCCGGGCGCGGGCGGTCTCCGCGATGGTCATCCACGAGCCGACGAAATCGCCGCCGCGCGGATTGTTCATCAGTGAGTGAATGCCGCCGCAGCGGGCGTGGCCCATGACGATCACATGTTCCACTTCCAGCGCGCGCACAGCGAACTCCAGGGCCGCGGACGTGCCGTGGTATTTGCCGCCCTGTTCGAACGGCGGCACCAGGTTGGCGACGTTGCGGACGATGAACATCTCGCCCGGCGCCACATCGAACTTGAGCGACGGGTCGATGCGACTGTCGGAACAGGCAATCATGAGGGCCGAGGGCTTCTGGCCTTTGGCCATCAGCTCCTGGATAAAGCCCTCATTCTCCCGGAAGTACGTGCTGCGGAACTTCCGGTAACCCGCAATAAATTTCTCCATTTCTGGATTATTTCATCGCCACTTTCAGCATCTCGTCGAGCTTGCCGAGGAACTGGTTGGTGGTCATCCAGCGCTGCTCGGGGCCCACCAGGATCGCGAGATCCTTGGTCATGTGGCCGCCTTCGACGGCGGCGACGCAGACTTTTTCCAGCGTATCGGCGAAGTGAACCACGTCCTCGGTGCCGTCGAAGCGGCCGCGATGCTTCAACCCTTGAGTCCAGGCGAAGATAGAGGCGATCGGGTTCGACGAGGTTTCCTTGCCCTGCTGGTGCAGACGGTAATGGCGGGTGATGGTGCCGTGGGCGGCTTCCGCTTCGACTGTCTTTCCGTCGGCGGTGAGCAGCACCGACGTCATCATGCCGAGAGAGCCGAAGCCCTGGGCAACAGTGTCCGACTGCACGTCGCCGTCGTAGTTCTTGCAGGCCCACAGGAAGGCGCCGGACCACTTGAGGGCCGAGGCCACCATGTCGTCGATCAGGCGGTGTTCATAGGTCAGGCCCTTCGCTTCGTAGGCCGTCTTGAACTCTTCGTCGTAGATCTTCTGGAAGATATCCTTGAAGCGGCCGTCATAGGCCTTGAGGATCGTGTTCTTGGTCGACAGGTACACCGGATAACCGCGGCCGATGCCGTAGTTGAGGCAGGAGCGCGCGAAGTCGGCGATGGAGTCGTCGAGGTTGTACATGCCCATGGCGACGCCGGCGCTGGGGAAGTCATAGACCTCGTAATTCACGGGCGCGCCGCCGCCGGCGGGGGTGTAGGTCATGGTCAGCTTGCCGGGGCCCGGGACCCTGAAGTCGGTGGCCTTGTATTGATCGCCGAAGCCGTGGCGGCCGATGATGATCGGCTGGGTCCAGCCGGGCACCAGGCGGGGCACGTTCTTGCAGATGATCGGCTCGCGGAAGATGGTGCCGCCGAGGATGTTGCGGATCGTGCCGTTGGGCGACTTCCACATCTTCTTGAGATTGAATTCCTTCACCCGCGCTTCGTCCGGGGTGATGGTGGCGCACTTCACGCCCACGCCGTATTGCTTGATGGCATTGGCGGCATCGATCGTGACCTTATCCTCGGTCTTGTCGCGGTATTCGACGCCCAGGTCGAAGTATTTCAGGTCGAGATCAAGGTAGGGCAGGATCAGCTTGTCTTTGATGAACTGCCAGATAATGCGCGTCATCTCGTCGCCGTCGAGATCGACAACGGGGGTTTTAACCTTGATTTTGGCCATAAGCGTTCCCTTGATGCGGGGCGCGGGCGGTATGCCTCGCGCCTCGTCGGTTGACGTCCCGGAGTGCGGTGGAGAAAGCCTCGGGTGATGCGCGAAAGTAGTGCATCCCGGCGCGGGGATGCAAGCGGGCAGCACCTGCCTTACGGGGATGCCCCTAAACCTTGAATAACACAGGCGGTTTCGGGGTTTGCAGCTCGTTTTCCGCCGCTGCCAGAACCTCTTCCGGACGGCTGACGACAGTCAGAAGGGCCTCATGGCCCTTATGGGCAAAACCCTCGCCGATCATACGGTCAAAAAGATGCACCAGATCCGTCCAATAATTAGCCACATTCAAAACGATAATGGGCTTGTTATGAAGATGCAGCTGTCGCCACGTGACGATCTCGAACATCTCCTCCAGGGTGCCTACCCCGCCCGGCAAGATGCAGAAGGCGTCGCTGCGCTCGAACATGGTTTTCTTGCGGGTGTGCATGTCGGGCACGACCACCATCTCGGTCGCTTTCGGGTGTGCCAGTTCCTTGTCTTTCAGGAAGGTTGGGATCACGCCGACGATGTTCCCACCCGCGCTCAACACCCCATCGGCCGTGGCGCCCATCAACCCCACGCGCCCACCCCCAAATACCAGGGTAACGCCCTTTTCGGCCATAAGCCGGCCCAAGGTGGCGGCCGCCTCGGCATACACGGCATTGGTTCCCGATTGGGAACCACAGAAGACACAAAGGGATGTTAGCATGTGACGCATCAATTCTTGTTGTTAACAGGCAAAATGCCCTGGGGCAGCCCTACGGCGCAACCCGACGCTCTTGCCACTTTGCCTGCTTCTTTGTAAAGGTTTGCCCCGGTGAGATCAGCTTTGAACCAATTTAGTGGAGGGATTCCTATGACCCGTTTGTTGCAGTTTGCTGGTGCGCTGGCCATCGCCGTCATGGCGCTGTCGCCGGTTGCCCGCGCGGCCGATCCTAGCGACGTCATCGATTACCGCCAGCACGCCATGAAGAGCCTGGCCGAACAGCTGGCCTCTCTCAACATGACCCTGCAGGGCAAGGCCCCCGCGGAAAACATGGTGCTGCATGCGCAGACCCTAGCCGTTGTGGCCAGCACGGCTCTGAAGGCCTTTGAAGACAAGGTGCCGGGCGGCGAGGCGAAGCCGGATGTTTGGGCGAAGTGGGATGACTTCTCCAAGAAGATGAACGAGCTTGCCGCCAATACTGCCGAGCTCGCGAAGGTCGCTCAGTCCGGTGGCGCCGCCGCTGTGCAAGAGAAGCTCAAGGCCGGCGCCATGACCTGCAAAGGCTGTCACGACGTCTATCGCGACGCAGCCAAAAAGTAACAGACCGAAACACAAACCGCCCCGGAGTGCCGGGGCGGTTTGCTGTTTCTGGGTTGTAACTGAGATAACGGGCCAGATAACAGGAACGTGAGGCTTTTGGCGGGCATTAATGGCCAAAAGCCTTGCTACCGCGGGGCCTGTTTAGTAAACGTCTGGACCAACCGGGTCCAATAATCGACATATTTTCCCTAGCATAATTGGTTGTTCAGGCGCGCTTGTCGCTGCAATTCAGGAGGCTTCCAGATGATTCGAGCTGCTAAGTTTATTGGTGGGTTTGCTGTTGCGGCGACGTTGGCTTTGACCGCTCTGTCGTCCGGCGCCATGGCCGACGATAAGGACGTGATCGATTATCGCGAGCACATCATGAAGACCCTAGACGAACAGACGGCCGCCATCGGCCAGATCGTCTCCGGTGCGATTCCCGATGCGCAGATCGTCGCCCACGTGGAAGCCATCGCTCTGGCCGCCAAACAGGCGCAGAAAAGCTTTGAAGCCAAAGTCGTCGGCGGCGAGGCGAAGCCGGAAGTCTGGTCCAACGCGGCTGACTTCAACGCCAAGATGACGGATTTCGTGGTTCGTACCGAAAAGCTGGCCAAGGATGCCAAGACCGGCGGCGCCACTGTCGTGATGGAAGAGATGGTCGATGCGCTGACGTGCAAAGGCTGCCACGACGTCTATCGCAATAAGAAGTAAGCCTTCGCGAAATATGCTAAACCAACGCCCGTCCCGCTTAAGACGGGCGTTGCGCTTTTAAAGACCCGCAACTTTATCTGAAACTGAAACGCCGACGGTCCGCCATGTCCCACCGCACCACGCTTCGCACCCTTGGTTTTTCCGCCGCCCTCGGCACGCTGCTGACCTGTGCTGCCATTACGCTGGCACCGGCCCAGGACACCCCGACGGCGCCCGCTCCGGCAGCACCGGCAGCCGAACCAGCCGCCGCGCCCGCAGCTGATGCCAGCGCCGCGCCGGCCGATGCGACACCCCCGGTTGATCCGGTGGTGGAGAAGGGTAAATATCTGGCTCTGGCAGGTAACTGCGTCAGCTGCCATACCCGCGAAGGCGGCGAGCCCTTTGCCGGCGGTCTCGGCTTCAAGACGCCCTACAGCTTCCTTGGAACCATCTATTCCACCAACATCACGCCCGATGCCGAAACCGGCATCGGCAGCTGGACCGAAGACCAGTTCAAGCGCGCCATGCATGAGGGCAAGGCCGCCGACGGGTCTTATCTCTTCCCCGCGTTCCCCTA
>CANISR010000112.1 GCA_947470105.1 Fidelibacterota bacterium
AAGTCACGCCGGACCCGACATGGTGGTGTGCTGGGGCGGCCATTCCATCTCGCGCGAGGAATATGATTATTCCAAGCGCGTCGGCTATGAGCTCGGTCTGCGGGGCTTGAGCGTCTGCACCGGTTGCGGACCCGGCGCCATGAAGGGCCCCATGAAGGGCGCCACCATCGGCCACGCCAAGCAGCGCATTTATACCGGGCGCTACATCGGCCTGACCGAGCCGGGCATCGTCGCCGCCGAACCACCCAATCCCATCGTCAATCACCTCGTCATCTTGCCGGACATCGAAAAGCGCCTTGAGGCGTTCATTCGCCTGGGTCACGGCATCATTGTTTTTCCCGGCGGCGTCGGCACTACCGAGGAGATCCTCTATCTGCTCGGCGTTTTACTGGACCCCGCCAATGCGGAGCAGCCGATGCCTGTGGTCCTGACCGGGCCCGCGAGCTCAGCGGCGTATTTCAAGCAGGTGGATGCCTTTGTCGGTCTGACCATGGGGCCGGAGGCGCAGGCGCGCTACCGCGTCATCATCGACGATCCGGCGGAAGTGGCGAGGGTGATGGCTAGGGGTCTGGATGCGGTCCGTGTCCACCGCAAGTCGAGCGGCGATTCCTATAACTTCAACTGGACGCTCCACATCCCGCGTGGACACCAATTGCCGTTCCCGGTGTCGCACGAAAGCGTCGCTGCCCTGCGCGTGAATTTCGATCAGCCGGTCCACGACCGGGCGGTGGCGCTGCGGCGCATGTTCTCGGCCATTGTCGCGGGCAACATCAAGGAAGCCGGCGTGCGGCAGATCGCCGAGCGCGGGCCGTTCGAGATTTATGCCGACCCCAAACTCATGCAGCCCCTTGACGCCCTGCTCAAGCAGTTCGCCGCCGACCGCCGCATGAAACTGTCGGGCGACTATCGGCCGGTCTACCGGCTCGTTTCTTAAAAAGCAACCCAGCCCCTCACCCGGGGCGAATCAGAACTCGAAGTCGAGCTCTTCCATTTCTTCCGGTTCTTTCTTCGCCGCTGCCACCCAGGCCGCCATGGGCGGCCAGTCCATGATGGTGCGGCAGTAGGCGCTTGCCGCTGGGCTCATGGCCACGCCGTAGGTCAGGAACCGAGTGCAGACCGGCGCGAACATGGCGTCGGCGACGGTGGGTTTGCCGAATAAAAACGGTCCGCCGTACTTATCGAGGCATTCGCCCCAGATCGTCTGAATACGGTCGATGTCGGGCTGGGCGCCGGCGAAGATCTTGAACGACGTGTGGCGCGCCTTGAGGTTCATGGGCAGCGCCGAGCGCAGGTTATGAAACCCGGAGTGGATTTCGCCCGAGATCGCGCGGCAATGGGCGCGGGCAAGGCGATCGCCCGGCAACATGCCGGCGTTCGGGAACTGTTCCGCCAGGTATTCGGCGATGGCCAGCGTATCCCAGACGCTGGCGCCCTCGTGATTGAGCCGCGGCACCAGGACAGACGGCGCGAGCAATAGCAGCTCTGCACGGTTAGCGGGATCGTCAATAGAGACGACCTTTTCCTCCACATCGAGCCCCGCGAGCTGGCACAGCAGCCACCCCCGGAGCGACCAGGACGAATAGTTCTTGCTGGAAATAGTCAGCACGGCGCGGGCCATCGGTGCTCCCCTGGCCAGAGATAAGGTACCGCAATTGCGAAGATACGATATTGCAGTGCAATATAAAAAGCACTAGCGTTTATCGACTCCTCAGCGTTCATTAAGCGCCCGGGGGATTTGGGATTTTCATGCTTTATCAGGCCTATCACGCCACAGCTGCGGCTCTCGAACCCTTGCGCATGGCCGCCCGGATGGCGCTTGCCGGTGGCGAGACGCTCAAGCCGTTCAATCGGTCCTGCGCCAGCCAGAGCGCCGCCGCTTTCCTGGAAGTGGCCAGCCGCACCACTGTCACCCACACGCGCCCGGCCTATGGCATCGACCATGTGGACGCCGGCAACCGGAAGAACGTGCCGGTATGGGAAGAGGTCACGCACGCGCTGCCGTTTTGTGACCTGCTGCATTTCGCCAAGGACTACGCAGCGCCTCAGCCCAAACTGCTGCTGATCGCTCCGCTGTCGGGCCACTTCGCCACGATCTTGCGCAGCACGGTCGAGACCTGTCTGCGCGATCACGACGTCTATATTACCGACTGGAAGAATGCCCGCGACGTGCCCGTCTCCGCCGGCGCCTTCGGCTTCGACGATTTCATCGACTACGTGATCCAATTCCTGCAGGTCCTCGGTCCCGACACCCACGTGATGGCGGTTTGCCAGCCCTGCGTCCAGGCGCTCGCCGCCGCCGCCATCATGGCGGAAGACAAGGACCCGGCCGCGCCGCGCAGTCTTACCCTCATGGCGGGACCGGTGGATGTACGCATCAATCCCACCGCCGTGAACGCGCTCGCGACCAGTCATGACCTCGAATGGTTCGAACAGAACCTGATCCATCTGGTGCCGTTCGGTCTTCCGGGAGCCGGCCGCCGGGTTTATCCCGGGTTCGTGCAGTTGATGGCCTTCGTGTCCATGAACTCGCAGCGTCACGTCAACGCGCACCGCGAGATGTATGAGCACCTCGCCCACGACCAGCGCGACCAGGCCCAGTCGATCATGAACTTCTATGACGAATACTTCGCGGTCATCGACCTTGCCGCCGAATTCTATATAGAAACCGTGGACCGGGTGTTCCAAGGCGCGGACCTTGCGCGCGGCCAGCTCATGTATCGCGGCCGCAAGGTGGACCCCGGCGCCATCCGCCGCACCGCGCTTCTCACGATCGAAGGCGAGCGTGACGATATCTGCGCGGTAGGCCAGACAGCCGCCGCCCACGACCTGTGCAGGAATCTGCGCCCACACCTGAAGCAACATCACCTGCAGCCTGGCGTCGGCCACTATGGAACCTTCAGCGGCAAGAAATGGAACGGCCAGATCTATCCAGTGGTGAAGAGTCTGATTCTCGCCACCGGCTGATACGCGGCGATAAACGGGAGGAAGGGGAGGCAATACCTGGTGTCACTTGAACCGCAGGAGATGTCTCATGGACGACGCTTCGTTCTCGCCGACCGCCTTCTCTCACGTCAAATCGACGGATACGGCCTTTGTCACGGGCGGCTTGCGCGACTTCTTCATCTACCGCGACTTGGGCGTCGCCGCCGCGACCAACGGCAAGGTGATCGCGCAACTGGTCAAGGCCAATCTGCCGCCGGCGGACGGTACCGGCTGGCACCGGCACGTGGCCGATTTCCACATTGTCCTCATGCTCAAAGGCTGGGCCCGATTCATGTATGAGGACAAGGTGACCTTGGTGGAAGCCGGCGACTGCGTGCACCAAAGGCCGGGAATTTGCCACTACCTGTTCGACTATTCACCGGACATGGAATATCTCGAAATCGCGGGCCCGGCGGATTTCGGAACTGTCGATGCGGCTGCGCCCTGCGACACGGTGCCGCCGGTCACACCATGGGCATAGCGGCGAACCCGGCGACGCACGGCGGCTTGAATAAGGAATTATCGTGAGCATCAAAGTCGCCCTGCGCCACCGTACAGAGTACAAATACCCCAAGCTGATCGCGCTCGGCCCGCAGGTCATCCGGCTGCGGCCGGCGCCCCATTGCCGTACGCCGATCCTGGCCTACAGCCTCAAGATCGAGCCGGCCGGCCACTTCCTCAATTGGCAGCAAGACCCGCAAGGCAACTTCCTCGCCCGCGTGGTGGTGCCGGAACGGACCAATGCGTTCTCCGTCACCGTCGATCTGATCGCCGACATGGCGGTGATCAACCCGTTCGACTTTTTCCTGGAGCCGGCGGCCGAGAAATTCCCGTTCACGTACGACCCCAGCCTCAACGAAGAGCTGGCGCCCTTCCGCAAGCTCGCCACGCCGGGCCCGATGTTGCGCAAATACATCGACCTCGTCCGCCCGACGCCCGGCCCCATGGTCGATACCCTGGTGGCGCTCAACCAGAAGCTCCGTGACGACATCGACTATGTCATTCGCATGGAAGCCGGCGTGCAAACGCCCGAGGAGACTCTCACCGCGCGCAAGGGCTCGTGCCGTGACACGAGCTGGCTGCTGGTCCATGTCTTGCGCCACTTGGGCTTCGCGACGCGCTTCGTGTCGGGTTACTTGGTGCAGTTGGTGCCGGACCAGAAGCCGCTCGACGGGCCTGTGGGCGTGGCCGCGGATTTCACCGACCTCCACGCCTGGTGCGAGGTCTACCTGCCGGGCGCGGGATGGATCGGCCTCGATCCCACGTCCGGGCTGCTGACGGGCGAAGGCCATATCCCTCTCGCCGCGTCGCCCGAACCGCAGAGTGCGGCCGCCATCACCGGGTTTGCCGAAAAGACCGAGGCCAAGTTCGGTTTCGAGATGAGCGTTCAGCGCTTCGCTGAAACGCCGCGCATCACCCATCCCTACAGCGACGAGGCCTGGACGGCGGTGAACGCCCTGGGAGAGCGCATCGACGGCGACCTCAAACGCCTCGATGTACGCCTGACCATGGGCGGCGAGCCGACCTTTGTCGCCGCCGATGATCCCGACGGCGGCGAATGGAACACCCTGGCCCTGGGCCCCACCAAGCGCCGCTATGCCGGCGCCCTGCTGCGCCGGCTGGCAAAACGGTTCGCGCCCGGGCACATGCTGCATTACGGCCAAGGCAAGTGGTATCCCGGCGAACAACTGCCGCGCTGGGCGTTGACGTGTCTGTGGCGCAAGGCCGGCCAGCCGGCGTGGCGTGACACAACCTTGCTGGCCGCCGACGAAGATAAGAATCCGAAACTCACCGTCGAGAACGCCCAGGGCTTCGCTCACGATCTGGCCGTGCGTTTGGGCGTCGATCCGGTTTGCGCCGGCGCCGCCCATGAGGACATCTGGTACTACCTCTGGCGCGAGCGCCGCCTGCCCGTGAATGTCGATCCGCTCAAGAGCCGGCTCAGTGATCCGTTGGAGCGCGCGCGCTTCGCCCGCCTGTTTGACCAGGGCCTGGAGAAGCCGGTCGGCTACGCCCTGCCGCTCAAGCCTGTCGAAGCCGATGGCAAGCGCAGTTGGCGCAGCGCGGCGTGGGTTCTACGGCGCGAAGCCATGTACCTGATCCCCGGTGATTCGCCCATGGGATACAGGCTGCCCCTGGACTCCCTGCCCTGGGCCGCCCCCAAGGACCAGGAGCAACCGGCGCCGCCCGATCCCATGGTGGAGCAACCGCCGCTCCCGCCTGCGCGCACCAGTCCTCTGCGCATGCAGGACCCGCGCAGCGCGGAAAAGCCCGCTGGACCTAAACCCGCTGCGCCTAAACAAGGTGAGTCCGACGCCAGTGTCGTGCGGACCGCCCTGTGCGTGGAAGTGCGCGATGGCATTTTGCACATCTTCATGCCGCCGCTGGACAACACCGAGGACTACCTCGATCTCACCCGCGCCATCGAGGATGTCGCCGCGGCCCGCAAGCAGCCCGTCATGCTTGAAGGCTACCTGCCGCCCGGCGACGCCCGCCTGCTGAAGTTCTCCGTGACTCCCGACCCCGGCGTCATCGAAGTGAACATTCATCCCTCTGCGGCGTGGAGCGACCTCGCCGCCGCGACCAACACCGTCTACGAGGAAGCCCGCGCCGAACGCCTGGTGGCCGAGAAGTTCATGCTCGACGGCCGCCACGTCGGCACCGGCGGCGGCAACCACATCGTTCTCGGCGGCCCGACGCCGGCGGATTCACCGCTCCTGCGCCGCCCCGACCTGGTCAAGAGCCTGGTCGGCTATTGGCACAATCATCCGTCGTTGTCCTATCTGTTCTCCGGCCTGTTCATCGGCCCCACCAGTCAGCACCCGCGCATCGACGAGGCGCGCGACGATTCGACTTATGAACTTGGGCTCGCCTTCCAGGCCCTCGACCGCGCGCCCACCACGCCGCCCTGGCTGGTGGACCGGATCTTCCGCGATGTGCTGGTGGACGTTACCGGCAACACCCACCGCACCGAGTTCTGCGTCGACAAACTCTATTCCCCCGACGGCACAACCGGACGGCTCGGGCTTTTGGAACTGCGCGCCTTTGAAA
The DNA here is from genome assembly GCA_947470105.1 of Fidelibacterota bacterium. Taxonomy (GTDB): domain Bacteria; phylum Pseudomonadota; class Alphaproteobacteria; order Rhodospirillales; family Rhodospirillaceae; genus SHVO01. The sequence continues at coordinate 6,034 of CANISR010000112.1, forward strand.
TGCCGCCGCACGCGCGCATGAGTCTCGCCCAGCAATTGCTGCTCCGGGCGCTGGTGGCGCACTTCTGGCAGCGGCCTTACGACCGCCCCCTGGCCCGCTACGGCACGCGCCTGCATGACGAGTTCATGCTGCCGTACTTCTGCGGCAACGATTTCGCCGACGTTCTCGGCGACCTGGCCGACGCCGGCTACACTTTTGCGCCGGAGTGGTTCCACGCCCATCACGAGTTCCGCTTCCCCCTCATCGGCGAAATCGCCAACCGCGGCGTTACCCTTGAACTGCGGCAAGCCTTGGAGCCGTGGCATGTGCTGGGCGAGGATTCCGGCCCGGGCGGCACTTCACGCGCCGTGGACAGTTCCTTGGAACGCGTCCAGGTGCGTCTGAACGGAATGACCGGCGAGCGCCATGTCCTAGTGTGCAATGGCCGGCGGGTGCCGTTGCGCGCCACGGGTAAAAAGGGCGAATATGTCGCGGGGATTCGTTTCAGGGCGTGGCAGCCGTCGCGCGCCCTGCATCCAACTTTGCCGGTGAATACACCTTTGACCTTCGATCTCTTTGATTCCTGGGCCGGGCGCGCCATTGCCGGCTGCACCTACCACGTCAGCCATCCGGGCGGACGCAACTTCGAGCGCTTTCCCGTGAACGCCAACGAAGCCGAGACCCGGCGCCGCGCGCGGTTTTTCCCGTTCGGCCATACCATCGGCGACTTCACTCCCTTGCCCGGCACACAGGCGGGTGAACACCCGGTGACCCTCGACCTCCGCGCCAATCCCTGAGACATGAACAAGCCGGACTCAGCAGCGCCTGAGCTAGTCGCATACGACGAGATGGTGTCCGGCAAGAAGTCGCTGCGGCCCCATTGGCGCGACATGATGGCGCTGGTCTGGGGCATGCCTCCGGAGATGCTGCGCGAGAAGCAGGCTCGCGCCGCCGGCCATCTTGCCGCCGCCGACAACCTGTTCACGGAAGGTGCTGAGCCTTTGCCGCAATGGGGCATGGACCTGCTGCCGCTGATTTTGACCGATGAAGAGTGGCGCGGGCTGGCCGCCGGCCTGGTGCAGCGTGCGAAGCTTCTGAATCTCATCCTCGAAGACGTCTACGGGCCGCAGACTCTCATCCACGAGAAACTGCTGCCGCCGTTCCTGGTGTTCAACAACCCCGCCTTTCTGCGGCCTTTGCGCTTTGTCGCCAGCAAAATGGCGCCGCCGTTGCACTTCTATGCCGCCGATCTCGTGCGCAGGCCCGACGGCGGCTGGCGGGTGCTTGCCGACCGTACCCAGGCGCCCGGCGCGGTCGGTTATGCGCTGCGTCACCGCAGCGTTGCTGCGCGCAGTTTCCCAGAAGCATTCCGTACTGCGGCCATCCATCGCCTGCAGCCATCGGTGGATGAGTGGCAGGCCAGCCTGCAAGCCATCGGCGCCGCGCTCGACGAAAATCCGCTGATCGCTTTGCTGACGCCGGGCCCGCACAATGCCTCGTATCCCGAGCACGTTCTCCTTGCGCAGGAACTTGGCGTGACTCTGGCGCAGGGGTCCGACCTCACCGTGCGCGAGGGCAAAGTCTACTTGCGCACCCTCAACGGCCTCGCACGCGTCCACGTGATCTACCGGCGCGTCGATGGCGACTATTGCGATCCGCTCGAACTTCGCGCCGATTCGGCCCTCGGCGTCCCCGGCTTGATCGCCGCCGTGCGCGCCGGCAACGTCGTGCTGCTCAATATGCCGGGTTCGGCCATGGCGGAGACCCCGGGTCTCGCGCCGTTCCTGCCCGCCATCGCGCGCCATCTGCTCGGGGCGGAATTGGCGCTGCCGGCGGTGACCACATGGTGGTGCGGACAAAAGGCGCCGCTCGAGGAAGTTCTCAAATCACCGGAAAAATTCATCCTGCAGCTCGTATTCCATCCGGAGATTCCTCCAATCGACCTGGCCCGGGCAACGGACCAGGAGCGGGCCGCCGCCCTCGCACAGTTGCGGGCGACGCCGGGAAATTATGTCGCCGTGGAGCGGGTGCTGCATAGCCGCGTGCCGGCCTTCGCCGAGAAGGGCCTGGAGCCGCGCCCTGTTGTGTTGCGCGCCTGCGCCTTTTCCGTGGGGAACACTTGGCAGCCTATGCCGGGCGGGGTCGCGCGCATCGCCAACAGCGATGACCAGCGCCAGGCTATGCATCTGGGCGGCACGGTGAAAGACGTTTGGGTGATCAAGGACGAACCGGCCGACGACATCTCTCATGCCGCCAGCCTGGTCGACCTGCGCAAGGTTCACCGCGTTCCCGATGCGGTCGGCAGCCGCGTGGCCGACGACCTGTTCTGGCTGGGCCGCTACGCCGAGCGGCTGGAGTCCGGCACGCGCCAATTGCGCGCCACCGTAATCCGTCTCATCCGCGGCACTCCCAGCCCGCGGGAAGTCGCCGAACTCCACTTGCTCGCACGGCTGCTGCAGCAGGGGGGCTGGATGAGTGCGGACGAAGCCGGCGCACCGGTCGACGGCGCACTGTTCACCGTCAGCGTCGTCGGCACCATGATTCCAGGGGCCAGCGTCTCGCGCTACCAATCGTCCCTGCGCCAGATCGCCATTTCCTTGCGCGACCGCCTGTCCCAGGAGATGTGGCGCATCATCAGTGCGCTGAGCAAGCCCCTGGCGCAGTATATCGGCGACGATTTCGACACATTGCTCGGCGCCCTTGACGCCACGGTGGGGGCGATCGCGGCGTTCAACGGGCTGGTGGCTGAGAACATGACCCGCGGCATGGGCTGGCGGTTCCTGGAAATCGGCCGGCGCATCGAGCGCGGCATGCAGATCTGCAACGCCGTCGAGGCCTTGTTCGGCGGACAGCCGGCGCGGGTGGAAGCGAGCGTGCGCCTGCTGCTGGAGCTGTGCGATTCGGTGATGACGCACCGCAAGCGCTTCCCGATGGACTCCTACACCCTCGCCGCCACCGACATCGTGCTGACCGAGTCTCTGAATCCGCGCGGGCTGGTGTACCAGGTGGACGCGCTGCGCAAGGAGCTCGACGGCCTGATCGGTCACGATCCTCTGGCGGCGGAAAAGCAATTGGTTGACCGCCAGCTCACGGCGCTGCGCGCGCCGGTGGCTTTCGCCGATCTGTCCGAGAATCGCCTGGACGCTCTCGCCGCCGGCGTTCGGGCCTGCCGGCACGACCTGATCGCACTCTCCGAAATGCTGGGCCGCAGCTTCTTCACCCACATTAAAGTGGCGCATAGCGTGGTGCTCGCCGCCCGCGCGGGTGATGACGCCAGCGACGCGACCGACAGGGCCGCGTCATGAAGCGCTACGCCGTCCATCACGAAACCAAATACACCTATGCGCAGCCGGTGGAGTTCGGGCTGCATATCGCGCGGCTCTCGCCCATCGACGGCCCGCTGCAGCGGCGCCTGGAGCACGCGATCGAAGTTACACCCACGCCGGCCTGGACGACGGCGTTCAACGATCATTTCGGCAACGGCCTCCGCCACTTCGCTATCGAAACATCCCACACCGAATTCAGAGTCATCCAACGGACGGTCGTTGAGATCACTGCGGCGCCGTGGGACGCTGCCGCCCCGGCCGAGGGCTGGGAGACAGTACGCGACGGCATGGGCGCCGACGCTTTCCCCGCCTACCCCGACGTGGCGGAGTTCATTTATCCATCACCCCTGGTGCCGATCGACGATGCCGCCACGGCCTATGCCGCCGAAAGTTTCACCCCAGGCGCTTCGCCGGTAGCGGCCGCGTTCGACCTCGCGAAACGTATTAAAGCCGAGTTTGCCTATCGGCCCGGGTCCACGACCATCGAGACGCCGGTGTCCGAGATCATGGCTGAGCGTCATGGGGTCTGCCAGGATTTCGCCCACGCCATGATCTCCGGCCTGCGCGGCCTCGGCCTGCCGGCGCGATATGTATCGGGCTATCTGAAAACCTACGCGGCGCCCGCCGAAACCGATGCCAGAGAACACGCCGCCCCCGTCCAAACCGCGCTGGTCGGCTCCGACGCCAGCCACGCCTGGGTCTCGGTATGGTGCGGGCCCGATGTCGGCTGGGTGGAATTCGATCCGACCAACGCTTTGATGGTCGCCGAGGAGCATGTGGCTTTGGCGTATGGCCGGGATTTCACCGACGTCACGCCCCTGCGCGGCCTGATCACCGGCGGCGGCAAACACACCCTCGCGGTCGGGGTGAAAGTGGAATTGCTTCCGGACGATCCCGCACCTTAATTTGCGGCTTCTTCCTCTTCGGCCTGCTTGGCGATGCGTTCCCACTCTTCCGCCTGGCGCAGGATATCGGCCTGCTTGGCCTTGAGGCTGGCGTGACCCGCCATATCCCGGAGCTGGCGCGCCAACGCCCGGCACATCTCGGATTTTTTGTCGGGCAGCTCGGTATCAGGACGTTTGTCGGTCACGGCAAATTCTTTCCCTTTCAGACAGCAGACACTACCATTTCACAGGTGTAAAACAGCGGGCCATGACTGAAAAAACCGCCTACGACTTCGACCTCACCACCCTGGACGGCGGGGCGCTGCCGTTGCGCCAGTTCGCCGGGCGCCCCCTCATCATCGTCAATACCGCGTCGAAATGCGGCTTCACGCCGCAATACTTCGGGCTGCAGATGATCTGGGAGGAATTCAAGAATACGGGTCTCGTCGTCCTCGGCGTGCCGTCCAACGACTTCGGCGGCCAGGAGCCGGACGACGCCGCCGCCATCGAAGCGTTTTGCGTCGAGAAGGTCGGCGTGAATTTCCCCATAGCCGCCAAACGCACAGTGCGAGGCGCGAACGCCGATCCGTTGTTCGTATGGCTTGCCGCCCAAGGCGGGTACTTCGCCCGCCCGCGGTGGAATTTTTACAAATATCTCATCGGCCGCGACGGACGCCTCAAGGACTGGTTCATCAGCCCCACCCGCCCCGACGCAGCGCGGTTCCGGCGCGCCGTGGACGGTATCGTTCAGAGCTGAGGCAGCGATGGACGCCTTCGTTTATGTCCTGGGCAGCTTCGAACGCGGAAAGTGCCGCACCTATGTGGGCTGGACCGACAATATCGAGCGGCGCCTCACCGCACATAACGAAGGCAAAGGCGCGCGCTCGACCCGGGGACGGGTGTGGTTCCTGCTGTATGCCGAAAAGCTCGGCGATCGGGGCGCGGCCATGAGCCGTGAGTCGTATCTCAAACGCGACCGGACATTCCGCAAGCAATTGGCCGACACAACGCTTGGTCGTTAGAAGGATTTCGCCAGACTGAATACCACACGGTCGCCGCACGGCGTGGCGCAGGCTTTGGCGTCTGCGCCGTGGTAGCGCACGGCGGCAGTGAACCCCTTCCACGCCGCGGCCACACCAGCGCTCCAATACATATATGTACCGCCAGCGGCCGGCTGGAGGTCTGTGAAGCCCAGCCCGGCCTCAAGAGTGAATACCGAAGGCAACGGCACTTGCCCCGTGAGGTCGAAGAACGCCGCCGGACCGGTGGCGCCGGAATAGTCGGGGGTGTAGCGGGCTGCCGCCGTCGCGGACACGGGCCCAACCGCCGCGGCCAGAGAGGCAAAAGCATTATAGTAGCCGTAGTGCAGCGCCTTCGGCGCGCCGGGATAGGTGGTGTACTCCACGCCGGCGTCGTAGGTCAGCGGCCCGAGATCGCCGCCGTAGCCGAGAGTGCCCCACAGTTCGGCTTTGGCCGGATCGCCCGGCCCAAAGTCGATGGACGAGACCCAGCCGTCCACATGCAACCCTTGGACTCCTCCGGCGTCGGTCCAGGTGATGCTGCCTTGAGCCGCGGCGTGACCGTCGCTGTAAGACAGGCCGCGGGAGATGTAGTCGCTGACCACCGCGACCTCCCCTGAGACCGCGCCATAATCTTGCGGGGCCGCCTGCGCATTGGCGGCATACGCCATCACCGCCGCCAGCAGCGCCAAAGCTTTCCCGGAAATCCCCAAGCTTTCCTCGAATCGCGACCGCGTGTTTCAAGCCCCGGCTTTCAATATGCCATTTCCCCCAAAGCTGCTCTTGATTTCTATGGCGTGGCTGGCATGTTGGATGGAGTTGCGCGAAAGGGGGCGGCCTTCGCGGGTTCGGGGACTGCGATGGCAGAGTTCAATCAGGTTTATGCGCGCGCTGCTTATTACGATATCGCCTTCAGCCGCGACATCTCCGGCGAAGTCGAATTCATCGCCACGGAATATCAGCGCCTGAACGGCCGGCCACTCGGCTCCATGCTCGAGATTGCTTGCGGGCCGGGATACCACGTCCGCGCCTTCGTGCGCCGTGGTGTGCGCTCCATCGGCCTGGACTTGATGCCCGAGATGATCGACTTCGCACGCGCGCAAGCCGAGGCCGAAGGGGTGGATGCGGAGTGGATCGCCGCCGATATGCGCGGCTTTTCCCTCAATGCCCCGGTCGATGCCATCATCACCATGTACGACAG
>CANISR010000113.1 GCA_947470105.1 Fidelibacterota bacterium
CGTCCATATAACTCCACGCCCTTCATCCCTCCGCCTTCCGCCACACAGGCAAAAGGCTATCTGCTGACGGAGTTTTACTCCGGCGCAACCAGATTATCCGGCCGCTTCAGTGAGGGATTATTGCTCCGGCGCTTACACACGATCGTCAGCGGTTTTCTGTTGTTCAGCGTGCGGCCCGTGGCCTACGCCCAGAACCCCGCCTTTGTCGCGAAACTTGGTCTCGTGCTTCTCGGGATTCTCAACGCCGCTGCCGTGCACACGCTACCGTATTGGCGGACGGCTGTACGGGAAGAGACGGTCCCTACCGGCCTCAAGCTCTCGGCCGGCCTTTCGCTCGCGATCTGGGTTTGCGCGGTGATCTCCGGCCGCTGGATCGCGTTTGTGGAGTAGGCCGTTCAGAAATCCGCCGTCAGGCTCACCACGAACCGCCGCTGGTCGATGGGCGTGAAGGTGGCGGTGGGGCTGATATTCCACGCATAGGCGTCGGTCAGGTTCTGCACTTGCAGGCGCAGGGCGACGTTATTGTCCTGCACCTTGAAGACATACCGCCCGCCCATGCTGAAGGTGGTGTAGCCTGGCGCGCGCACCCTGTTGAGCAGGTCGGCATAACGCCCCGAGATATTCTCGACCTGCCCCTCCACCGAAAATCCGCGCCACGCTGCTGGGCCGTACTGCATGTTGAGGCGTGCGATCCGGGGATAGCGTCCCAAAGGCTCGGCTCCGATGCGTCCCGCCGCCACCGCTGGCCCGGTGATGCGCGCCTCCAGCAGAACAGTGCCGGCCACCACCGTCAGTCCGGGCAGGGGCTGGCCGGTGAGGGACAGCTCAATGCCGCGATGGCGGACTTCACCGAGCTGGGTGAAGATATTCGTGGTGTCTAGGTTGAAGAACGGTTTGGTCACCTGGAACACACCGGCGACCAGACGCAGGCGCGGTGTGATGGCATAGCGCAGACCGGCGTCGATCTGGGTGGTGCGGGTGGCGGGAACCGACTCACCCCGATTGAGCGCGTTCTGCGGCGCCTCGCCGGATTCCTCCAGCCCGCGGGTGAAGCTGCCGTAAGCGACCAGAGCGTCGGTCAGGTAAGCGGCCACAGTGCCGTTGACCAGCCACGGGCTGTCGGTCGAGACCACGGCGGGAATCCCCGGCTGCTCGCTGCGCCGGCGGTAGAATGCCTTCTGCACGCCGAAACTGACCTCGCCCACTTGCGGCCACAGGCCTTCGTAGGCGACCCCGCCGGTGCCCTGGCGGACCTTGCTCTTGCTTAAGGGGCCCAGCGCATACGTAGCAGGGCGAGGCTCAGGATCAGCCACACCGATGAAGCCGGGTCCCAAGGGAATAGTGGTCGATCCACCGAAGGTGCGGGTCTTCAGCCGGCCGCGGAAGGAGGCGTGCACCGTGTGGCGGCGCGGACCTTCGGTCATGACGCGGGTGAGGCGGGTCTCGCCGGACCACGAGCTGAGCTTGTTGCCCGGCAGGATCAGGGCGAAGCGGTCGGTGCGGCCATCCTGCTGGGTGTTGCGGAACAGGTTCTCGCCCTGTTCGAGGCGATAGTTCATGGAGCGGAACCAGCCGGTGCGCAGTGTCCAGTCGCCGCCGAGGTCGGCGCGGACGAAAAAGCCGAGGGCGCTTTGCGCCGAAGACAGTTCCACCCAGTCCTGACCGTAGTAGACGGCGCGGTCCACCGATGGCGGCAGGAATGCGCCCGCCGTGGTGACGGTGTGGGCGCCCTCGCGGTCGTAACGAAAGTTCACCGCCCCAAAGGGAACGATCTCGACACTGTCCGAGGGCCGCCACCGCAGGATACCGCCGGCGTTCCACACCGAGGACGGCGTGCCGAAGGGCTGCTTCTCGTGGCTGCCGGAAACGCCCAGGCCCAGGCTGAGCTTCCCCGGCATAATGGGGATTTGGGTGTCGACCTCCAGATTGCCCGCATCGAATGGACCAAAGGTGGCGACGGCGCTGCTCACCTGGCGGTCACCCGGCATGCGCAGGCGGTAGTCGGCGATGCCGGTAGGGGCGGGGAACGGATAAGACTGCGCACTCAGACCCACGCGGACGGTATTGCCGCTGACGATGCGGTTGGTGGTGTCGCCCTGGCGGTCGAAATACAGCCCCTCGATACGCAAATTTCCGGCTTCGGTAGGACTGAAGCCGCGGACGTCGGTGGCGCTGTAGAGGCCGATGGTCTCGTTGCCAACCGTGGTGCCGAAGGCGTCCTGGGCGGAGGTCACGGCATTCTCGCCGGCGCGCTGGGCGAAGGCCGCATGTGAATGGCTTAAAGCCGCGACGATGCACGCCGCACGCAGTCCATACTTTCGCCCCCTCACGTAACCCCCCATCGCACCCTCCCGCCGGACTGTAGCGGACACGGCTCCCTGACGGGAACCGCAAATGCGCGTGTCACACGAGGGCGGCGAACTGCGTGGTGTTCATGTAACCGATCTGGGTGGTGGTGAAGGCGGCCACCTGGGTGAAGTTCAGATTGGAGATCTGGGCGGTGGTGAGGCCGCTGACCTGGACCTCGGTGAATGCTGCGATATCGGTGGTCTCGATACCCCTGATCTGCGTCGTCGAGAGGGCGCCGATCTGGGTAGAGCTGAACACAACGATCTGGGTGGTGGTCAGGGCGCCCATCTGCCCGGCAGTGAAGCCGCCGAGTTGGGTGGCGGAGAAGGACTCGATATCGGCGATGGACAGGCTCGCGATCTGCGGGCCGGTGATGGCGCTGAGCTGGGTGGGCGTCAGGGCGGCCACCTGGTTCGTGCTGAGGACCATGATGTGGGTGGTGCTGAGCCCCCTGACTTGCGTGGTCGTGAGGCCGGCAATCTGGACAGTGGATAAGCCGGCGATATCGGTGGTCGGCAGCCCATTCAACTGCATCGTCGACAACACCGCCAACTGGGTCGTGGTGAAGGTCTCGAGCTGTGTGGTCGACAGCACGTTAAGCGCCGTGGTGGACAACCCTCTGACCTGCGTGGTGGTCAAACCGGTGAGCTGCGTCGTCGACAGGGCCGAAAAAGTCGTAGTCGTTAGAGCGTTGAGCTGGGTCGTCGCCAGGGCGCCGATCTGAGCGGCAGACAGGGGGTCGAGCTGGGTGGTCACGAGGGCCCGCATGGTCGTCGTGGACAGGGCCTTAAGCTGGGTGGTGGAGAGCCCGCCGATCTGGGCCGCCGTAAACGCTGCGACCACGGTGGAGGACAGGCCGCCAAACTGACTGGCGCTGAGACCGCCGATCTGAAGGGTGCTCAGGCCGGCCACGGCCGTGGTGCTCAAGGCGTTGAGCTGGGTCGCTGCGAAGGCGGCGATCTGGCCGGTGCTCAACACGCTGACCTGGGTGACGGTCAAGGCCGCCATGACGCCGGTGGCGAGGCCCTTCACCTGGGTGGTCTTGAGGCTGCCGATCTGGGTGGTGGAGAACGAGGCGATAACCGGCGCCGACAGCGCGTTGAGCTGCGACACCACTAGCGTGCCGATTTGAACGCTGCTCATGGCGCCCATCTGGGTGGTGGTCAGGCCCGTCAGCACAGTGGTGGACAGCCCTTTGATCTGCGTCACCGTCAGGCCGGTCACCTGAAGGGTCGACAGCGCCGCGAAGCTGGTGCTCGAGAGGCTCCTGATCTGGCTGGCGGTCAGGGCGCCGATCTGCAGGGTCGAAAGGGACCCCACCTGGGTCGTCGTCAACGCAGCAATGGCGGTAGTCGCCAGGGACTGGATCTGCGTGGCCGACAACGTCCCGAGCTGGGCGGGGCTCAAGGCGGCCAGGATCGTCGAGGACAATCCCTTGATCTGGGTGACGGTGAAACCGCCGATGGTCGTGGTGGCGATGGCGCCGAACGCTGTGGCGTTGATGGCGTTGATCTGCGTAATGCCAAGCTTGCCGAGCTGGGTGGAACTGAGCGCGCCGATCTGCTGGGTGGATATCACGGTCCACCCGCTGCTGCCGAAGCCCGCGATCTGCGTGGCGGTCAGCACACCCAGTTGTGTGGTTGTGAGAGCCGTGAACTGGGTGGACGTCAGGAAGGCCAGCTCAGTGGCGAGAAAGGCGCCGAACTGGGTGGTCGACATCCCGCCGATCTGGGTGGTCGTCAGGGATTGAAACTGGGCGAGGGTCAACGGCATGGCAGCGCATTCTCAAAAGGGCGCGCCCGTGCCAAAGCACATTGGTCCGAACACCGGGGGCCACCGTCCAGGTATACCCGATAATTGTAGGGATGGGGAGAATCGCCTGGGACGTTCCGGGGGACGGCCGGCCTGATTTCGGCTCAACCTCGGCGATCCGGCTACTTGTTTACCTTCTTGCCCGAGTCCTCGTCCTGGATGGCGGCGACGGTCCCGCCCGGCGGGTGGACGATAAACGTCTGCACGAACTTGGCTTCTAGGGACCCGGAAATCGCGGTGTTGCGCCCGGTCGCGGGGTCGGGATACGCATCGGCGTTCTTGCGCAAGACCTTGTAGAGCGAGTTCAGCGTCGTCTGGCCATTGCTCTGGTGATGCGTCGATTCCGATTTCATCGTCTGCCAGTACCAGGTCTCCACATCGACATATCCGCCGATGTAGCCAACGGCGGCTTCAGGCCGCAGGCGCAGCTGGAACCGCATGTCGTGGAATTTTTGAACCGTGGGCAGCGAGAACGAAGACCACGGGATCTGGCCAAAGGGCACCGGTTCGGTCGTGAGCGTGCCGCCCACGATCTTGCCTTTGAATTTCTGGATGAACTTGTTGCCCCACCTGGCATCGATGCGCATGGTGCCGCCGGAGACGTATCTCTCGCCGGTGGCGTCGGCCACCAGTTCGTCGAGCCCGCGGTACATCGTAACGGTGACGTCGTTATCGTTGTCGAGGCTCTCGACTCCGGTGATCTCGATTAGCATGCGGTTGTAGCGCTCTTCCATGATCGCCTTGTTGGCGTAGAAGGTCGTCGTGCCTTCCGGCGGACGATAGTTCTCGACGCAGCCGATGGCGCGAAAAAGCTGGTTGTCGACGCCGGGCTCGCCGTCGGGAGTCGTGAAATCGTTCGGCCCGACCTTGCCGTCGAGATTCAGGCCGGTCGAATATTTGCCTTTGGCCTCATAAAACGGAAAACGGTCCGGCGTATCGGCATCGGGGAACCAGGAGCTGATCTCGAAGGCGAAGTGCGTATCCATCACACTCCGCTTGCCGTCATCGGGGTACAGCACCTTGAATTGCTCGCGCGGGCCCCACGGATTGACTTTACCGTCCGGGCACTCAGCTTTCGCATCGGGGGTCTTGTAACCGGCCCAATGGAGGTCGGTGATGATGTAGCCGATGGCGCCGTTCTGCAGCACGCCTTCAGCGGCAGAGGCAGGGGTCGCAGCGGCCATAACCGCGCCGGCGGCCAGTGTGCATAGTATCGGGGCGCGCAATATCGGTTTCGAGGGGAATGCCATGGAGCTCTCCTGGGCTAATTATTGCGGCCGTAGAAATCGTCTCTCAGCCAGAACGCGGTATAGCCGTCGCGCTGGCCGTGCCATTCGCCCAGACCGTCGGCTTCCACATCCCCGGGTTCGCGGTCGCCGATTTTCGGCGGCGGATCGCCATCGAAGGTGTAGAGCGGCCGGTCGCGATAGGTCCACACGCGCACCGCGCCTTTGGCGCCCGGCGCCGCGAACCGTCCGGTCATCGGATCGATCTCCCGCACGTTCCAGGCGCGGCTGGTGCTTTGGGCGTTTGCGGAGGCGAGGACCAAGGGAAACCGCCGCAGGCACCGCGCGGCATCACCGGCCCCGCACAGCGCCATACGAATGGCTTGGCTGGTTTCAGGATGATCGCAGGTCAACTGGTCGTTGGCGTCGTCCTGGCAAAAGTAGAGGTAGATCGTGCGCCCGCGTGCATCGGCGAGCGCATCGCCGCCGATGGTTGCCTGGCGCTTCAGTTCGCCGGGAATTTCGGGTGCGGTTTGGGTGTAGACCGGCCGCCAGCCGGGCTCGTCGCCGCCGTCGAGGCTCATGCCGTGGCCGCGGAACGGCATATCCGCGATATGGGTATAGAGCGGCTTGCCGCGGAACGCCCACTGGCGCACGCCGGGAGACCGCTCCACCAGCGACCACTCTTTGGAGGTCGGCCGCGCAAGTTCCGGGGCCAGCACGGGCTTCCATTGGCGCAGGCATTCCTCGGAGGTGCAGGCCGACTTGGTCGCGGTGTCCTTGTCGTATGTATAGATCCCCGGCCGAAGGGCGGTGTTGGCGCCTACGAGCAACCGTCCGTTGACGGTCGACAGAACGTCGAATCCCGTCGGGGTGTTCGGCGGCGGACCGACCGGATTGCGTACCGCGGGACGAGCGCTTACGCCGGGCTTCATGTCGCGTTTGGTTCCGCCGATGGTGTCGCCAGACATGCGGTCGTATTTGAAGGTGTAGAGGGCCTGCTGCGCATAGGCCCATTGCCTGGTTCCGTCATCCCGCGTCACCAGCGTCCAATCGCCGACGGGTTTCGCGTCCTTAGCGGCCAGCAGGGGCGGCCACATCTGCGTGCAGCTTGGCCGGGTTTCCAGATCAGGCAGCAACAATCCCGGAGGATAGGGGCTCATATGGCCGCCTTCCTCACGTAAAACCTGATCCGTGCAATTCGACTTGTTTGCCGGATCGCCGGCTTCGCCCACCCGCATGGGCTTCAAGGGCCAGTTGTAAAGGGTGTGTCCGTTCGCATCGGCGAACACAGTGCCTTCGAGTTCGGTATTGATGACCTGGACGCCCGGCGGCATGGGCACGCGCACATAGTCCTCGGCGGGACGTCCGCTTGCCGCCAGACATTGCCAGCCGAACGGCATCAGGGCTGCCGTCACCAGGAGCGTTTGAAGGCGCATGCGTAAACCTTTTTCCAAGCGGGCCCTATACCAGAATCTCGGAGATTTCCTTGGACGTGGTGTTGCTGAGCGTGCCCCACGAGGGAATATCCAGGCCAAGCACTTTCATCAGCGTATATCCAAGCCGTGTACCCGGATCGCCACTGCCTTGAATATGCAATCCCGTCTTGAGGCGTCCGCCCGCCGTGCCGGCGGTGAACATCGGGATGTTATCCAGGGAGTGGATCTTGGCGTAGGAAATGTCCGACATTGCGTACACCAGGCTATGGTCGAGGAGCGTGCCGTCGCCTTCTTTGACGCTGGCCAGGATCGTGACGAACTCCGCCCAGGATTCCATGGCGCGCCGCGTGAACCACGACACTTCCGGCTGATAGCCAAGGACGGGATCGGTCACTTCCTCATGTGTGGCGGTGTGATGCGGCTTGTCGTAGCCCGCTTTGGTGGTGGCGGCGGTTTCACCCGCATAGGACATATTGAAGACGCGCGTCTGGTCGCAGGCCAACGCCATCGCCATCAACTGGGTCATCACTTTATGGCGTTGCGCCACCTGGGTGGTATCGATGCCGGCAGACGGTTCGCCCTTGAGTTCATCGACTCGCCTGCAGGCCGCGCGGGGCTCGGGCTTGGTGAGCTGAAGGTCGAATTGCCGTTCGAGATCGCGCAAGGATGAGAAGTATTCGTCCAGCCGCGCCCGGTCTTCGGCGCCGGCAGCGCGTTGGAGGGATTTGGTTTCGTCGAGAACGCCTGAGAGCACGCTTTTGCGGACCATGACGTTGGTGTCGGGCTTGAATTCGGCCGCATTGGGGTCTTGGTAATCGGGGCCAAACAAATTGCGGTAGAAGCCGACGGGGGAGAACTCCGGCGCATTGACCGAGTTCTCGCTCTCGTAGCTATAGCTATGGCGCACATCGCCGGTGGCCGTCGCGCTGATGATCGGAAACCGCGTCGTGCTGCCGATCTTCTTGGCCACCGTGACGTCGATGGTTTCGCCGGGGCGCACCTGCTGTAGCGACGGCGCCATGCCGGTGCGCAAGATCACCCAGCCGGTGTGGTGGCACATCAGCGGGGCCGCGTCCTTATAGGTGTTGAACCGCGTAAAGAGATTGATGTGCTTTTGCACCGGGGCGAGCGAGGCGATTTCCTCCGGCAGGTCGAAATTGGCGCCGGTTTTCTTCGGCGTGAAGATCACATCGTTCATGCCGAGGCCCCAGATCCAGGTGCCGAAGCGGAGCGGGATCGATTCACCGTTCGCCATCGCATTGCCGTTGCCGTTCAGGAAAAGGTTCAGCAACGGAAGTGAGACGTTCACCGCGGTTCCGTTCAGGATCCCTCTGAGAACCCGACGCCGGCTTAAATTCTTCATAGAGAGTACTCCTGAATTGCGCGCACCTTACTTACTCCGCGCGCGATTGGGTCTGGGCGTTCGCTTCTTTCGATGTCGCTGGTTTAGCGTTCTCTGGCGGCGTCGGCGCCACTTGGTAAAACGCCGGGCTGAGCACGATCGTTTGCAGCAGATCCCGCAGGCGATACCCGCCGGCGGCAAACTGATTGGTGAAATGATCCACGAGCTGGGTTTCGTCCTCTTTCAAGGGCGCTCCTACTGCGTAGCCGTAGGCGCGCCGCACCAGGCAGGACGGCAGCGAGGGATGATCGTGCAGGGCCTGCCCCAGTCCGGCAGCGTCGCCGAAATTTTGACCATCCAGAGTTCCGCTGGTGTCGATCGCCACGCCTTTCTCGGTCGCCCGGTATTGACCGGCGCCGTCGAAGTTCTCAAGCGCGAGCCCGATAGGGTCGGTAATGCGATGGCAGCCCGCGCAGACCGGATTCGTGCGGTGAACCGTCAAGCGGTCGCGTGCGGTTTTCGCCGGCGACTTTGGGTCCTCCAGGGCGGAGAAATCGATGTTCGGCGGCGGCAGCGGCACATGCTGGCACAACAGCAGTTCACGCAGCGCCTTGCCGCGGCGCGTGGCGGAACTACGTGCCGGATGCGCATTGACCGCAAGAAAGCTGATTTGCGTGAGCAGGCCGACGCGCGGACTATCTTGCCGGAATGTATATGGCTGCCAACCCGGCGCAGTGGGGACGCCGTATACTGTACCCAGTACAGGCGACATGAGCATTGTGCGGGACGTGAACAGATCACGATAATCCAGGTTCTTCGTCACCAGTAGATAGTAGATCGTGCGCAGGGTCTGCTCGCGCGCGGCCGTCAGTGTGAGCCCGGTCTCGCCGGGATAGGCGGCGGGATCTTTCGACAGGCTGGCGAACGAATCGAAGGCGAGCATGTCATCGAAAAACGCGCGCATGCCTTCTTCGAGACGCGGGCTGGCCAGCATCATCTCGACGACGCGCTTGCGGCCTTTGGCCGTGGAAAGTTCGCCGCTCTCGGCCGCCTTCAAGACACGGTCGTCGGGGAACGCGTTCCATAACAACAAGCTGAGGCGCGAAGCGTACGAGTATGAATCGAGGCGCTGTTGGCCGGTACGTTCGGGGTCCGGCTCGGTACGGTCCGTTATGAAGAGAACGTCGGGGCTTAACAGCATCCCCTCAAGGGCCATCGCCAAACCAGTATAGAAATTATGCGAGAGGGTCGCCGCCTTGGCCGCCTCCGCGACGAGTTGATTCACCCTGCCTTCGGGCGCCGGTCGCCGGTAGAGCAAGCGGGCGGTGTCGCCCAAAAACATGCGCGCACAGGCGTCATCCGCCTTTGTGGCGTCAGCTGGCTTGCAGGGGATCAGTGCATCCTGGCGCGAAGGAATGCGAAGCGCCACATTTCCACTGCTGACGACCTGCGCAGCCACCTGACGCGCGGCGCGCTGAAATTTCACCATCTGTCCGCTCGGGACGCCGGCTTGCGCCGCACCCACGCTC
This sequence comes from Fidelibacterota bacterium, assembly GCA_947470105.1. GTDB lineage: Bacteria > Pseudomonadota > Alphaproteobacteria > Rhodospirillales > Rhodospirillaceae > SHVO01. Next base: position 9,698 of record CANISR010000113.1, read on the forward strand.
AGCAGACCGTCGGTGCGCTGCATCGGCGCGAATTGGGCAATCACCTCGATATCCGGCCCGAACATGTGGGCAACGGTATTGAGATATTGCTCCTCGGTGATCAGGCGGCGGCCGATGACGGTAGTCTGGTCTGTGGCAACCGCAGCCCCTTTTACCGCTGCGCCAGCGGCAGGGGGCGGTGGCGCCCTGCAGCTCGCCAAACTTAAAATGGCGAACACAGCGACGGGCGTGAAGTAAGTCGATTTCATAAAAACCCGGCTCACCCTGTAATTATACCACCATGGAACCGTGGTCGCAGCGTTCACATGTCTTAACGGGGATTAGATGGCATCCCATGCCGCAACGCAAACAAATCGCATTGCTTTATTCTTTAGAAAATCTACGGTCCCGAGGCCTGGGGCCATAAACCCGGCAGACTATAAGCATATCAGGCACTTGGAATGGCGCTTGCGGCCTGGCGTTGATTGACCATGGCGATATACGCCGCCTCAAGGGACTTCCGGTGGCGGTCCGCGTCAAATAGCCTCGAGCCGCGGATGTTTCGATCGAGGCGTGCGCGAACAGCGGCGAGCCGGTCCGGCTCGGTGGCCAACGTCCGGGCCAAGGCCTCATAATCCGCAACCGTGGTGGTGATCATTTCATCTAGGCCGATGGCCCGCAAGAGGCTGCCGGCCATGCGCGAGGCATAGCTTTTTCCGCTCAGGGTCAAGACCGGAAGTCCCATGGACAAGGCATCGCTCGCGGTGGTTGCCGCATTGTAGGGAAAGGTGTCGAGGAAAAGGTCCGCCACACGATACCGCGCTAGATGGTCTGACATGGAGGGGCGCTTCGCCGCGAAGACCAAGCGCGACTCATCGACGCCGCGCTCCGCCGCCTCGCGCTTCAGATTTTCCGTCGTTCCTTGCGAACCCTCCACCAGCCACAGAACGCTGTCCGGAATTTCGCGTAGCAGCTTCATCCAGACATCGAAAATCGCCGCCGTGATCTTATGGGGACTGTTGAAGCTGCAAAACACCAACGCCTTCTCCGGCAGGCCGCAAGCTTGACGCGTGGTGCGCTCCACCACGGGTTCGCGATGGGCGTCGCTGGGGAGAAAGCATTCACCGAATGGCAACAGCGTTTCGGTATAGAAGGGTTGCTGATCGGCAGGCACCACGACCGGGTCCACCAGGACATAGTCGAAGAATGTGCAGCCGGTGGTGCCGCTGAATCCCAGGTAGGTGGCCTGGATCGGCGCCGGCCGCCGCGCGAATATGCCCAACCTGCCGCCTTTTGTATGGCCGTTGAGATCAACGGCGATGTCGATTTCCAGTTCCCGTATCAGCACCGCCACGGCGTCGTCGCCCATGCTGCGCACGTCGATGAAGCGGTCAACGCCGCGTTCCAGCCGTCGACGCAATGCGCTGCCGTCATCTGGTGATGCCGATATGGCATAAACTTCGAACTTACTGCGGTCGTGATCCTCGATCAGGCCTGCGATGAGATGCGCCACGGCCGACTGGCAGAAGTCGCTCGAGATATACGCGAGGCGGATGCGCGGGTGAGCGTAGGGGCTGGCAGCAGCCATCCTCTTCGGCGGCGCTTTCGGTGCGGCATAAGCGCGCGCCGCGCCGCGGCGCAATGAACCTCTGGGTCATCCACCAGAGCATGCAAAACGATGGGCGGACCGACGTAGGCATGCGCGGCGGCCATCTGCAGAAACGTTTCGTAGGCGCGGCTGTTGGTCCAGTCGCACACCATTCCGCAACAATAGATATAGGACGAAAGCGCCTGAATGGCTTTTGGCTCGCCTTCATAGGCCTTGAGATAATGCGCGGCGGCCTTGCCATAGCGGCCTGACGCCTGGAGCACATTGCCCAAATTGTAGTGGATCGATGGCGCGTCCGGGCGCTGGGCCAGCAGCGCGCGAAAGTGCGTGATCGCATCGTCATACTGCCCCAACGCGAAATGGGCGCAGGCGAGGTTGTTCAGGGCTCCGGCGTGGCCCGGCTTGAGGGCGAGGGCTTGTTGAAGGACGCCAATCGCGCGCGCGGGGTTGGATTCTTCCACAAGGACCGCGCCGAGCAGTTGGAGCGCCCCCACATCGCGGGGATTGGCGGACAGCGCCTGCTCCAAAACCGCCTTGGCCTTGCCGCGCTCACCCTTTTTCAGGAGGTCCAGGGCCACCGACACGAGCGGCAGGGCGGTGGGCGCAGCTGGCATCGGCATGGGGTCCGTTCAGACGCTGGTGCGGGAAGGGCGGGCGCGGGTCTTCAACCCTGGAAAGTCTCGCTTTTCGGCGGCAATCCTGGGCGGACCTCGACGGTCGCCGATGATTATACTACTATTTGCGCCGCTGCGGGAGAGAGGCGGGCGCCTTCGCGCCGTCGCTTGAATTTGACCTGGGAGAAAGTGCATGAGCGGATTCAATCGGCGCCGCGTGATGCGCGGAATCTTGAACGGCGGCGCGGTCACTGTGGCCCTGCCGTTCCTCAACTGCTTCCTCAATAACAACGGCACAGCCCTGGCCTCTGGCCGGCCGCTGCCGGTGCGCTTCGGGACCTGGACCTGGAGCCTCGGCATGCAGTCGAAAATC
>CANISR010000114.1 GCA_947470105.1 Fidelibacterota bacterium
CGCGAGGATGTGGAGCCTGAGATCCTCTTCTTCCTCGCCCGCGATCCAGACGCCCATGTGCGCCGGACCGTAGCCATCAATGCCGCGGCGCCGGTCAAAGCCAGCCTGCTTCTCGCGTCCGATGAAGATGCGGATGTCCGCGAGGACCTTGCCGACCGCATCGCCCGCATCATTCCGGGCTTATCGGGCGATCAGTCGGCAAAGGCCTGGCGCACTATCCACCAGGTCCTGACCCTTCTGGCCCGTGACCAGTTGCCGCGCGTGCGCCGGGCGCTGTCGGAGGCGTTGAAGTCGCTGCCCGATGCGCCCCACGACATCATCTACACCCTGGCGCTCGATTCCGAAGCCACGGTCGCCGCACCGGTGCTGGAGTTTTCGCCGGTGCTGACCGACGAGGACCTCCAGGACATCATCCGCGCCAGCCCCATGACGGCGCAACTCTCGGCCATTTCCCGGCGCATCAACGTCGGCGAGGAGGTCTCCCACGCCATCGTCGGCGCGGGCAACGTCGATGCGATCACAGCGCTCCTCAAGAACGCCAGCGCCCAGATCCGTGAAGAAACCCTCGACGCCATCATCGACGCGGCCCCCAGACAGATATCCTGGCACGAGCCCCTGGTGCATCGACGCCAGTTGGGCGCGAAGGCCGCGCCGCGTATCGCCGAATTCGTGGCCCATTCCCTGATCCAGGCGCTGGCAGCCCGTGCCGACCTTGATGCCCAGGCCACTGCGGCATTGGGCAAGATGGTGAGCGAGAAGTTGCGCCGCGACGACGAGAAAGCCGGCCTCGCAGCGGACGACCCCGACGAGCAGCTTACGCCCCAAGCGCTTCAGGTCGTCAGCCGTCAGTTGGATGCGCTCGCCAACTCCGGCAAGCTCACGTCGAAATACGTTGTGCAATCCGCATCCGACGGCGCGGTTACCGTTGTCGTGGCAGCGCTCGCGCGTATGGCCGGCCTTCCGGTGGAAGCCGTCGCCGAAGTGGTGCGCGCCGCCAGCGCCAAGGGCATGCTGGCCGTGGCCTGGGCCGCGGATTTCACGGCCGAAGAAGCCGCGCATTTGCAGTTGAAGGTGGCCCGGGTGCCGCCCGACGCCGTGATCAAGTCGCGCCCCGGCGGCGGCTTCGACGCCACCGAAGCGGAACTGGAATGGCAGCTCGAGATGTTCCAGGAAGCGGCGAAGGCAAAAGGCCGGTAAACGGCCGCCCCAAAGAACAGTGCCGTTAGCTAGCGGCCTTCAACGCTTTCCCCGTATCCGCGAGCCACGCCGTCAGATCGTCGGTGACGTAATGGCAATGGCTGGTGTCCTCGTTCTCGAACAGCCGGGTTTCGGGATGACGTACCCACACCCCCATCATCCCCAGGTCCACCGCCGGCTTCAGATTGCGCGGCAGGTCTTCGAACATGGCGGCGCGGTCGGCCGCGATCACATGCTTGGCGATGAATTCGGCATAGGCGGCGGGATCGGGCTTGGGGATATAGCGGCTGGCGCGGATATCGAAGATCTCGGAGAAGTGGGCGGCGATCCCCAGGCGGATCAAAGTCTGCTCGGCGTGGTAGGTGGAGCCGTTGGTGTAGACCAGCTTCCGCCCCGGCAGCGCAGCGATGGCGGCTTCCAATGCCGGATTGGGCGCCAGGATCGAGTGGTCGATGTCATGGACATAGTCCAGGAAATCGTCCGGCGATACGCCATGATTGAGCATCAGCCCGCGCAAGGATGTGCCGTGATCGTGGTAATATTTCTTTTGCAGGGCGAAAGCTTCATCCGGGCCCATGTTGAGGGCCTTGGCGATGAACGCCTTGATGCGCACATCGATTTGCGCGAACAGGTTGGCCGACGCGGGATAAAGAGTGTTGTCGAGATCGAACACCCAGGCGTCGATCCGCGCGAGGCGTGAGTCAGCCATTACCTGGCGCGGATCAATGTGCCCGCACCCGACGGCGTGAACAGTTCCAGGAGGACGGCATGGGGCACGCGGCCATCGACGATGACTGCGCCTTCGACGCCCTGTTCCACCGCATCCATGCAGGTTTCAACCTTGGGGATCATGCCCCCGGAAATGGTGCCAGACTGGATCAAGGTCTTGCAGCGTTCGATGGTCATTTCCTTGATCAGGTGTCCGGTATCGTCCAGCACGCCGGCAACGTCGGTGAGCATCAACAGGCGTGCCGCACCTGCGGCGCCCGCGACGGCGCCGGCAACCGTATCGGCGTTGATGTTGTAGGTCTCGCCGTTAGGGCCGATGCCGATGGGCGCGATGATCGGGATGATGTCGGATTCCTCGAAGGTGTCGAGGATATGCGGATTGATCTCGGAGGGCTCCCCGACGAATCCCAGGTCCAGGATCTTCTCGATATTCGAGCCCGGGTCCTTCTTGGAGCGCCGCAGCTTGCGCGCCTTGATCAGGTTGCCGTCCTTGCCCGACATGCCGACGGCAAATCCGCCGGCCTTGTTGATGGCGCTGACGATCTGTTTGTTGATGGAGCCGCACAGCACCATCTCGACGATTTCCACCGTGGCGGCGTCGGTGACGCGCAGGCCGTCGATGAATTCGCTCTTGATCTTGAGGCGGTCCAGCATGGCGCCGATTTGGGGGCCGCCGCCGTGAACCACGATCGGGTTGATGCCCACCTGCTTCAGCAGCACGATGTCCTTGGCGAAACGGTCCATTCCCGCTTCGTCACCCATGGCGTGGCCGCCGTACTTGACCACCACGGTTTCGCCGGCGTGGGCGCGCATGAACGGCAGCGCGTCAGCGAGAACGCTGGCCTTTTCCAGCCAAGCGGCGTTTTCGGCATCGCGGTCAGCGGTCATGAGAAAAGCTTTCGGGCAGGTGAGATTTTCTAACTACGCTTTACTCTGGCCGTGCCAGTGCTGACAAGACCGCGCGGACTTCCGGGATGCCGATTCCGTCGATGGCGCTCGTGACTAGCACCTCGGGGTGGGCCGCCACATGCTTGGCGATCTGCTCGGCCACGTCGGCGCGCAAGGCGTCCAGGGCGCCGGGCTTCAACTTGTCGGCTTTGGTCAGGATCACCTGGTAGTTCACGGCCGAGCTGTCCATCAGCTTCATGATGTCCTTGTCGCTGTCCTTGAGGCCGTGGCGGGCGTCCACCAGCACCAGCGCGCGGCGCAGGGTAGGGCGGCCCTTCAGATACAATTTTATGAAATTGGTCCAGGCGCCCACCTTGTCCTTGGGCGCCTGGGCGAATCCGTAGCCCGGCAGATCAGCGAGAACCAGCCGGTAGCCGAGATTGAAGAAATTGATTTCCTGGGTGCGCCCCGGCGTGTTGGACGTCCGGGCGATGGTGCTATTGCCCGTGAGTGCGTTGATCAGGCTGGATTTGCCGACGTTGGAGCGCCCGGCGAAGGCGATCTCCGGCAGGTCCGCATCGGGCATCTGCTCAAGCTGCAGTACGCCGCGCAGGAAGTGGCACGGCTGGGTGAACAGCCGCCGCCCCGCCTCGATGTCCAGCTCCTTGGCCCGCAGTGCGTCCGGCGCCTGGTCCATCACGTCGCGGCGGATTTGCGCGTAAGAGCCCACTGCTGAAGGATGGCCAGCGAGTTGCTCCAGGCCCAGTAGATCACAAGGCCCGCAGGCATGGACGCCAGCACGAAGGTGAAGATCACCGGCAAGTACATCATCACCTTGGCCTGTACCGGATCCGCGGGCTGGGGGCTTAGTTTCTGCTGCAGGAACATGGTGACGCCGTAAATCAGCGGCCAGGCGCCGATGCTGACGAAGTGGAGAATCGGCGGAATGCTGTAGGGCAGCAGGCCGAACAGGTTGAGGACACTGGTGGGGTCCGCCGCCGACAGATCGTGGATCCAGCCGTAGAACGGCGCGTGGCGCATTTCGATGGTGACGAACAGCACCTTATAGAGCGCGAAGAACACCGGGATCTGAATGACGATCGGCAAGCAGCCGGTCAGCGGGTTTACCTTTTCCCGCTTATACAGCTCCATCATCTCCTGGTTCATCTTGGTGCGGTCGTTGGCGTGGCGGTCCTGCAGCGCCTTCATCTGCGGCTGCAGGCGCTTCATGTTGTTCATGGCCGAGAACTGCTTGTTGGCGATGGGGAACATCAGCAGACGGACCACGGTCGAGAACGCCAGGATGGCGAGGCCGAAGTTGCCAAGGAGCGCGTTCAGCCAGCGCAGCGCATGGAAGAACGGGATGGTGAGGAACCAGAACCAGCCGAAATCGATGGAGAGATCGAGGCGGGTGAGGCCGGGGCTTTCGGAATATTGATCGAGAACGCCGAGCTCTTTAGCGCCCGCGAACACATAGGACGATACGGATTTTGTCTCGCCGGCGCCGACAGTGAGCGGGTCGGCGCGCAGGTCGCTCTGATAGCGCTCGCGGCCAGCGGCGTCGGCGTAATTGAATGATGCCGCGACCTTGAGTTTGGGATCGAAGCCGATGGCCGACAGCCAGTACTTGTCGGTGATGCCGATCCAGCCGCCGGTGGATTCGGCGGTGATGCGCCCGGCCTTCTTCACGTCGGCGTACTTCTTCTCCATGGAGGTGTTGTTGAACACTCCGATGGGGCCTTCATGGAGGATGTAGGTGGAACTCGAGACCGGATTGTCGAGGCGGGCGATGAGGGCGTAGGGGAACAGCGTCACCGGCTTGTCACCCGTGTTGGCCACGGTCTGCTCGATGGTGAAAAGGTAGTCGCGGTCGACTTTGACCACGCGCTTGAACGTGAGGCCCTGACCGTTGTCCCAGGTCAGTGTCACCGGCGTCGTGTCTGTCAGTACCGCATCCGGATTTTCAGGAATCCACTGGGTCGTGGCGGTGGGCAGGGCCACGCCCTGTTCGGAAGACAGCCACCCAAGTTCGGCGTAGTACGGCTTGGCTGATCCGGTCGGTGAAAACACCACCACTTCCGGGCTCTTGGGGTCGAGGGTGTCGCGGTACTGGACCAGTGTGATGTCGTCGAGGCGTCCACCAGTGAGCGTGAGGGAACCGTGCAGATGCGGCGTGTTGATCTTGATGCGCTGTTCCGGCGCGTCGGTTGTGGCGGGTTGCGTGGCGCCGACCGCCGCAGCCGCGCCGCTCGCGGTTGTGGGGACATCAGAGGCAACCGGGGCGACGCCGGGCAGTGATGCCGGCGCGCTGGCAGCGGGCGTTGGCGGCGGTGTCAGCGGCTTCTTGGGCGCGAAGAAATATTCCCAGCCCAGGAGGACGAGAATGGCCAATGCAAAGGCGGCAACGGTATTGCGGTCAGGGGTCATTTCAACTCGGTCTTGTACGGACTGATAGGAGGAACTGGGTCGAACCCGGAGGCGCCCCAGGGGTGGCATTTGAGAATACGCTTTGCGCCAAGCCGAAGACCGGCGCCGGCGCCGTGGGTGCAGATGGCTTCGGCAGTGTAGTGCGAACAGCTGGGCGCGAAGCGGCAGCGGGCGCCGATCAGGGGCGCCAGCAGGATCTGGTAGGCGCGAATCAGCGCCAGCAGCAGAATTGACGGCAGCCGGCGGATCATGACGCCATGGCCTTGGGGCTGGTGGAGATTTTCTTGATGGCGTAACCCAAGTCGGCGGTCATGACCGGAAAGGCGCGGATGAGAGTCTCGGGCCGGGCCACCAGCACGTAATCCAACGATGTATCCAGGTCGGCCATCACCAGGTCAGCCAACGCGCGCAGCCTGCGCTTGGCGCGGTTGCGGGCGACCGCGTTGCCGACTTTGCGGCTGGCGGTGAAGCCGATGCGTAAGGCCGGTGTTGGGTGCAGACCCCGCGGGGCGGCCTGGACGATGAAGGCAGGGGTGACGCGGCGCAGGCCGCTGGCGGCGACGCGTAAAAAATCAGCGCGGCGGACAAGCGCTTTCCACCGCCGGCCGGGCGGGTGGGCTACTTTAAGGACATCGTCGCGGATCAACAGGCAGGGCCCTCCCGATTTTAAGCGGGCGATTTCGAGCGGGCGAACGCAGGCGGGCTGCCGACCAAAGGCGGGCTGCGCCGCCTGGAAAACTTACGCCGACAGACGCTTCCGGCCCTTGGCACGGCGGTTGGCGATAACCTTGCGGCCGCCGACGGTTGCCATGCGGGAGCGGAACCCGTGACGGCGCTTGCGTACCAGTTTGCTCGGCTGATAAGTGCGTTTCACGTCTCTACTCCGTTAAGTCATTAAGGAAATCCCGCCGGACGCTTGGCGGGATGCGATTGCGGGCGCTTTATAGGGGCCCATATGGTTGGGAGTCAACGAAAGAGAGGAATTTCCGTCCAAGGGGTGGTCGGTACGCCCTCGAAAAATGCGACCAAAATCAAGACTCTGGCCCACGATCTTCCTTAACCAATGCGTCACATGCAAGCGATCACCCATTCTCACGGGGATTTTTGCGGTAAAGAGGCCGCAAATCACCTAAAAATCTCATATAATTCAATGATGTTAGCCCGTTTCGGCGGTTAAGGTAGCGCCATGGCGAGCGATCACACCCTCCCGGCCGGCCTGAAAGCCCCCGCCTCCTCAGCGGAGAAGGCGCCCTTCCGGACGCGTGCGCCGATTCTATCCCTGACCTCGCGCCTGTCGGCCCGGCTGCTGTGGCTCACGGTCGCCTTTGTCATGTTGGCTGAAATCGGCGTATTCGCGCCCAGCATGGCCCGCTTCCGGCTGGATTACCTCAATACCAAGCTCGCCTCCGCCCATCTGGTGCTGACGGCGCTGGAGGCGTCCTCCGAGCAGGTGGACCCGGTCTTGCGCGACCGGCTGCTGGACCAGGCCGGCATGCTGGGTATGACCGCGCTCCGCCCCAATATGGCGCCGCGCACCCTGGGCCCGCACATGCCGTCGCGGATCCCGGAGGTCTACGACCTCCGCAACGACACCATCTCGGATTTTATTCTCGATGCCTTCGCCACCATGGTCGGCGCCAACGAGGATGCCATGGCGATCACCGGCGTCAGCCCCGATGACCCCGCAGTGGTGGTCGAAGTGGTGCTGGACGGGGCGCCGCTGCGCAAAGAGATGTGGACCTACGCGCGGCGCATCCTGCTGATCAGCGTGTTCATCTCGCTTGCCACAGCGGCCATGGTCTACTTCAGCCTGCAATGGCTGGCGGTGTGGCCGTTGCGGCGCCTGACCTTGAGCATGATCGGTTTCCGCGACGCCCCCGAGGATCCCCACCGCATCATCACACCGTCCGACCGCCACGACGAAGTGGGCGTGGCCGAGCGGGCGCTGGCCGAGATGCAGCAGGAACTCCGCGAGGCCCTGCTGCAGAAGGAAAGGTTGGCCGGCGTGGGTACGGCGGTGACCAAGATCTCCCATGACCTGCGCAATATCCTCGCCACCGCCATGCTCGAGTCCGACCGGTTAGATTCGGTGAACGATCCCGAAGTGCGCCGCATCACCGCCGGTATTGTCCGCGCCATCGACCGCGCCGTGGCGCTGTCGGCATCGACTTTGCGCTTCGCGCGGGAAGGGTTGCCGCAGGTCAAGACAAAGCTGCTGCGCAGCCTCGCCTTCCTCGAGGAACTGCGCGAATCGTTGCAGCCCGGGCTGCCCGGTGTCGAGATCGCGCTGACGGACGTGGACGATTTCGGGTTTGAAGGCGACCCGGAGCTGCTGCACCGCGCCTTCGAGAATCTCCTGCGCAATGCGGCCGAAGCCGGCGCCACCAGAATCGAACTCACCGCCCACCGGGAAGAACGTTATGGGGTGGCATGTATCAGTGACAACGGACCGGGCCTGACGCCGAAAGCGATCAACAATCTGTTCGTGCCTTTTGCCGGATCGGCGCGCAGCGACGGTTCGGGGCTGGGCCTGCCCATCGCCCGCGAACTCTTGCGCGTGCAGGGGGGCGACGTGGTGCTGGAGAAGACGTCGGCGCAAGGCACGTGCTTTACCGTGCGGCTTCCAGTATGAGCGAAGCGAGTTCTTCTATATGAGCGGGCCCAATGGGTGCGTCTGAACTCCTAGGTGTTGCGGTGCTGGTGGCGGCCATAGGCGTGATTCTATGGCATTACCGGTCCCGTGGATGACTTCACGCCCAAATGTGAAGGGTGCCATGCGGTGAAGCGGCTTACCGTTGGCCCCGATTTGGGCTAAACATCCCGCGCCTGAACAAGGACTTTGCCGTGAGCACAGCACCGCAACCTCCACGCCGCGCCGGCGGCACGCCAATGTCGCAACGCTTGTCGTCGCGCGATATCGCGCTGCGCAAGGGTGGCAGCCCCATCGTTTGTACGACCGCCTATACCGCGCCTATGGCGGGGTTCATGGACCCGCATGTGGACCTCATGCTGGTTGGCGATTCCATGGGCATGGTGATCTACGGCATGTCGACGACGCTTGGGGTCACTCTCGAGATGGCAATCGCTCATGGCCAGGCGGTGATGCGCGGCAGCTCTAAGGCTTGCGTCGTGATCGACCTCCCGTTCGGCAGCTACCAGGCGTCGAAGGTCGATGCCTTCAAGGCGGCGGCGCGGGTTATGAGCGAAGTTGGCTGCGGTGCCGTCAAACTCGAAGGCGGCCAGGAAATGGCCGAAACCATTGAATATCTCACCCAACGCGGCGTGCCGGTCATGGCCCACGTGGGCCTGAAGCCCCAGTCGGTGAACACCGTCGGCGGTTTTCGCGTCCAGGGCCGCACTGCCGACGAAGCGCGCGCCATATTGGCTGACGCCAAAGCCGTTGCGAGCGCCGGCGCCTTCTCGATCGTGGTCGAGGGCACCGTCGAATCCTTGGCCCGCGACATCACCCGCGCGGTGCCTGTGCCTACCATCGGCATCGGCGCCTCCAGTGCCTGCGACGGTCAGGTCATCGTCACCGAGGATATTCTCGGCCTCTACAGCGCCTTCACGCCGAAATTCGTCAAACGTTATGCCGAGCTCGGACTGGCGGTTTCGGATGCTGTCGCGGCCTACGCCGCCGATGTGCGCGCACGCCGGTTCCCCGGCCCCGAAAATGTTTACGGTCCCGGCCCGAAAACGCCGGCCAAGAAAAAATCTCGCGGCAAGAAGCGCTAGACAATGGTTGCCAATAATATCTCGACCTTGATCGCCGTCCGCGATGTGGACGCACTGCGCCGGCGCATCAAGGCCTGGCGGCGCGAGGGTAAATCCGTGGCGCTGGTGCCGACCATGGGAGCGTTGCACAAGGGCCACCTCACGTTGATGGACCGGGCGCAGAAGATGGCCGATTGCGTCGTCGCCTCGCTGTTCGTCAATCCCAAGCAGTTCGGCCCGTCCGAGGATTTCACCGCCTATCCGCGGCGCGAGAACGCCGACTTCGAACTGCTCAACACCGCCGGCGTGCATCTGTTGTTTGCGCCCGATGTGAACGTCATGTATCCCGCTGGATTCTCGACGTCCGTCCGTGTCGAAGGTCTGAGCGGCATTCTCGACGGCGCGCACCGTCCCGGTCACTTCGATGGCGTCAGCACCATCGTCACCAAGCTCCTGCTGCAGACTCTGCCCGACATAGCTTTATTCGGCGAGAAGGATTACCAGCAGCTCACGCTCATCCGCCGCCTGGTGGCGGATCTCAACATCCCGGTGGATATCATCGGTGTGCCGACAGTGCGTGAGGCCGACGGGCTCGCCCTGTCGTCGCGGAACGCCTACCTGACGGCGGAGGAGCGCGCCAATGCGCCGGCGCTCTATGCGGCGCTGAACACCGCAGCGAAATTCATTAGTGACGGTGGTGATGTCGCCGAAGCCACGGCAACCGCGGAGGCGACTTTGCATGCGCGCGGATTCCGGCAAGTTGACTACGTCGAAGCCCGTCACGCCGATACCTTGGCGCCGCTCGCCAGCCGCGCCGAGCCTGGTCGTATTCTGGCCGCGGCCCACATGGGTCGCGCGCGCCTCATCGACAACGTCGCCATTCCTCAGCTGAAATAAAAAAGGCCGCGCTTCTGGCGCGGCCTTTTTTGGAAGTCCTTGCCGGTCTTAGTGCACGTAGATGTGCACTTCCGGGGTGGTGGCCTTATTGGAACCCATGGCAGCCATGGCGACGCGCTCGGCGGGCAGGCCCATGTTGGTCATGGACTGGAACACAGCGTCCGCATCGGCGCGGGCGGCCGAGGGGTTGCCGCCGTCGGGCGACACCGCCACCAGGTCGAAGACCGCGTCGGGGCGGCGCTCCAGGGCACGGCTCAGCGCCTGATACAGCGCCGGCTCATAGGCCACGTCGGGCTTGTCGAAACGGATCACCACCAGGGGCTTCTTGTCGGCAAAGCTCTGGATGCTGACGTTGGTCACGGCGCGGGCCGGAATGGCGCGGCGCGAGCCGCCGGCCGCGAACGACTGGCCGGTATTGATGTCCGCGGCAAGCTGCACCAGAGAGGTGCGCTCGGTCGTGACGTATTGCTGCTGGCGGTTGATCTCGCCGTTGAGGCTCTGCAGCGCGCGGTCGACGACGATGGCGTTCTGGTTGACCTCATCCTCGAGCAGACGGAGGTTGCGGTGGTCTTCTTCCAGGGCGCCCGACAAGCCGTAGGCCGCCCGGATGTTTTCGAGCAGGTAGGACGAGGTGCCGGCATCGCCGGAGACCTGGGCCGACAGGGTGTTCAAGGTGGCGATATCGGCGTCGATCTGGGTGAGCTGGGTCTGTGCCTGGGCCCATTGCGCCAGCAGTTCCGGGTTGCCCGGAGTCGAGCCCATCTGCAGGCGCGAACGGATGCCGCCCACCAGGGTGTGATAAGCGTTGACGTTACGCACCGTCTGCTCACGGACGGCGTCCAATTGGGCGCTGCGGGTCTGGGTGTTGGTCTTGAGCTTTTCGAAATCGGAGCGGAACTGCGCCGCCTTTTGGCCTACGGCCGTGGGGCCGAAAGCCGACTTTGGGGCGGCGTTGGAAGAGGCTTGGACCGGGGCGTCCGCCGCGTAGGCGGGACATCCGGCCAGGACAGCAATACATGCCGCAGCAGCCAATCGCCGCTTGAGGCCCGCTCCGAAAACCGAAGCTTGCACTTCTTTATAATTTTGCACGCGGCCTGCGCCGGGCAACCCCTGTACCTGCATCCTCACACTCACATTCCCCGCAACCGATTAAAGCAGCGCGCTTGCAGAGGCCCGCCAATCCGCCGGTCTTGCCCGAAACCGTTTCTCAGAAAGCGCCCCCAAAGGCTTGCGGATGCACCAAATTTCGGCATCACCCCACAACGTCCCGGACTTTAGCTCAAGGCCGTTGCGCATAACAAGACGCCACACGCACCTCTTCCGGCCTGAACCATGAAATTCCATAGGTTTTTGTTGCAGCACCGCGGCGATGTTAGTATGTGAGGCGGCCTCCGGGGGATATCCGATTGGGTCAACCCGGGAGACATGCGGCGGTTTCGGTCCAAATCCGCCCACAAAGCGCCCGTAGCTCAATTGGATAGAGCATCTGACTACGAATCAGAAGGCTGGGAGTTCGAGTCTCTCCGGGCGCGCCATTTCTTCTCAAGGAGTTAGGGGCACTTTGGGCCCCACCTCCCTGGGTCTTAAACTATCCGTGCACCCACTGTGCACCCGGCAGGCGCCGTTTCGCGCCCCTGGCATGTATGCCCAAGACCGCCCGTTTTCCGACCCCCACCCAGGCACTTCTCCCCTGAACCCCCGCCCAGGCTATTCAGGTTCACGCGGTCGGACCCGAATGGGCCGGGGAATTGATGGCCAGATCATTGCCGGACGAATGGCCTTCATTCATAGACAGGCTCATTGATCTCCCCGGCACAGGTATCGTAAGCCGATTGACCATTCCTCGGAACCGGAACCGATGGCAAAGAAGCCACCTGCGCCAATAACGGCGAGCGACGAAGATGTCAGTGCCTTGTTGGTGCGCTACAAGTGCCCGGTGCCTTTCCACGAGGTACGCACGCGGTTTCTGGGCAACATTGCCACGCCCGTCATGGGCGTCAGCCCTATCAAGATGGTGGAGAGCCTGTGGGGAGGCAGGTTGCCGGAATTTGATACATTGGAAGCGGCCAACGAGCTTGTGGGTTCGCTCATCATGGGCCTATGGAACCGGCTCGCTCGGCATCAGGACCGAAGCGCGCCATTCCGCCTGACCCGAGTTCAGGCTGAGCCGACGCGTGAAGAGCTTGCTACCCTCGCGTTGATGCGATGCCAGGAACTCGATGGCTTCATTGAAGGGTTATTTGGCGGACA